>NZ_CP150326.1:3182500-3482500 GCF_051530145.1 Sorangium sp. So ce302
CTTAACTGTGAGACCGACAGGTCGAACAGGTGCGAAAGCAGGCGTTAGTGATCCGGTGGTTCTGTATGGAAGGGCCATCGCTCATCGGATAAAAGGTACTCTGGGGATAACAGGCTGATCGCGCCTGAGAGTTCATATCGGCGGCGCGGTTTGGCACCTCGATGTCGGCCCATCGCATCCTGGGGCTGGAGCAGGTCCCAAGGGTTCGGCTGTTCGCCGATTAAAGCGGTACGCGAGCTGGGTTTAAAACGTCGTGAGACAGTTTGGTCCCTATCTGCCGTGGGCGTAGGACACTTGAGAGGAGCTGCCCATAGTACGAGAGGACCTGGGTGGACGTACCTCTGGTGTTCCGGTTGTCCTGCCAAGGGCATAGCCGGGTAGCCATGTACGGAACGGATAACCGCTGAAAGCATCTAAGCGGGAAGCCGGCCTCAAGACTAGGTGTCCCGGGCCGCAAGGCCCCTAAAGACCCCTCGTAGACCACGAGGTTGATAGGCCGGGTGTGGAAGCCGAGCAATCGGCGGAGCTAACCGGTACTAATAGGTCGTGCGGCTTGACCTTGCTCCATGGAACGTGACGAGCCTCGCGCCCGGTGCTCGGGTGTGAGCGGCGCGTCGCAGCGTGCGAGAGACGCTTCAGAAGAGAGCCTGCATGGCGGACGTCATGCGGGCTTTTCTGCTTTTGTCTTCGCCTCGCGGAGCTGGGCCTCGCTGGGCTCACCGGCCGGGCCGCCCGGGGGGCCTCGTTCTTCGCGCGGCGTGGGGGGCCTCGGTGAGCTGACCGGTCCCGCGCGAAGGACTGGGGCCCGGGTCCGAGGCGCGCCACGGCGCCGAACGCGGCCGCGCGCCGCCTCGTGCTGCGCGGGGCAAGTTTTCCACGCCGGTTCCGGATGTACGGCGCGCTGCAGGTGCGACTATGGTCGCCGCATGCGACCTCTGAGGCAGTGGCCCACGGAGACGGCGCAACGCGTCGATCCGCAAAGGGAATCCGAGCGCCGCGAGCCTCCCCACGGCGCTCGCCTCGGTGACGCGAACCCGTCGGCGGAAGCAGGGCTTCCGGCCGGAACCATGTAGTCGAGGCGCCAAGCACGATGACGACGCACGTAGAAACCACGCTGCCGGAGGAGCAGCGAGCCGAACCGTCCGCTGATGCATCGGCAGGGCAGGGCGCGGCGGCGGAAGAGGTCGTGGAGCGCTCTCCGTCGCTGCCACGGGAGGCGGTGCGCAGGCTCGCCTCGGTCTGCTTCTGGATCACGATGGCGCTCTGCCTCGCGCTGCTGGCATGCAAGACGGTGGTGCGCTTCGACCTGACGACGCTCTGGGACGACGCGTACATGTTCCAGCGGTACGCGCACAACATCCTCGCCGACCACAGCGTCTCGTGGAACCCCAAGGGGCCGCCGTCCTACGGGCTCACCTCGCTCGCCTTCATCGTCGCCGCCGTGCCGTTCCACCTCATCGCCGGCGGCAACACGAGCCTCGCCGCGATGCTTCAGAGCCTCGTCTGGGGTCCCGTGCTGCTCGTCCTGCTCGCCCTGCTCGTCCTGCGGGCGGCCGGCGACGGCAAGGTCGCGCGCCTGTCCTGCTTCACCCTCGTCGCGTTCTGCGCCGCCCGGTCCACGCTGACCGACCACTTCGTGAGCGGCATGGACACGTCGTTCGGCCTCTGCTTCCTCACCGCGTACCTGCTCCTCACGCTGCGGCTGCTCGGCGCGGCCCGGGTCGCCGGCGGCGTGGCGCTCGGCGCGTTCGGCGGGCTCGCCTTCTCGGTGCGGCCAGAGCTCACGGCCTACGCCGTCCTCGTCCCGCTCGCGCTCGTCGCGCTCGAGCGCGACCGCGACCGCCGGCGCTTCGGGCTCGCCGCCCTCGCCGCGACGGCGGGCGTCCTCGCCCTCCACCTCGCGGCCGCCAAGCTGTACTTCGGCTCGCCCCTACCGCTGCCGTTCTATGCCAAGTCGACGAACCTCTACGGATCAGGGATCCTCCGCGCCTACCGCGGGCGTCCGACCATCGATCTCGTCGACTGGATCGAGCTCTTCTGGCCGCTCTTCACCGTCATCGCGCTCGACGTGCTCGTGGGCCTCGGCGCGCGGCAGGCGAGCCCCGGCGCGCCGGCAGGCGAGGGGCGGAGGAGCGGCCCCCGGGCCTTCTGGGCGGAGTCCTCGGCGTTCGACAAAGGGGTCCTCGCCGCGACGCTCCTGTGCCTCGCCTACTCGTGGCTGTTCGTCGTGCCGATCATGGGGTTCTCGCAGCGGTTCTATTACGCGCCGCTGCCAGGCCTCATCTACCTCGCTTGCCGGAGCGCCGCCCGGCTTGCGCGGACGCTCTCCGACTCGGTCGGCCAGCCCGCGCCGGCCGCCCTGCCCCTGGCCGGCGTGGCCGCGCTGGCGATCCTCTGGCTCCAGCTGTCGACTCCCCTCGCCGCGGCAGGCAGGGACCTCGCCGGCGCCGTCGCGGCGAATCGGCTCGGGCATTTCAACATCGTCAAGCACGGCAACACCTCGGGACCGCAGAAATACTGGTTCGCGATCGATCGCGTCTCGAAGCTCCCCGACGACCTCGTCATCGCCACGACCGAGGTCGGGATGCTCGGCGCGATGAACCTCAAGAAGACGATCATCGACATGGCCGGCCTCAACGACCGGCGCTTCGCGCTCGAGCCGTTCTCCGCGGACAGGTTCTTCGAGGCCTACAAGCCCGATCTCATCTACATGCCACACCCTCATTACGTGCAGATGACCGCGGATCTGACGGCCCACCGCGAGATGTCCCGTTATGTCGTCTACTCGAAGTCGAAGCTCGGGACATCCCAGTTCGGCATCGCCGTCCGGCGCGACAGCCGCTACTTCGATCAATTGCAGCAGATCGTGAAGGAGAAGATGGGCTCGAAATAACGTCGCGCGCCGCGCGGTGCGCGCGGTGGGGGACAGCCCGCCCGCTGGCTGGCGACCGTGCATGCCGCCGACCGTCTCCAGCGAGGCGATCGACGCTCTTCCCGCGATCCGGGGCGTCTGATACCATCGCTCCCGACGGCGGCGCCTGCCGCACTGGAGCATGACGTGAACTGTCCGAAATGCACGGCCTCGATGGATATCGTCACCTTCGGCGGGATCGATGTCGACCGGTGTACGGCGTGCGGCGGGATCTGGTTCGACAGCCGCGAGAAGGAGTCCCTCAAGGCCATGGCGGGCTCCCAGCAGATCGACACCGGCGACCCCTCGGTAGGGCGGAAGAACAACCAGATCCGGCGGGTGCCGTGCCCCCGCTGCTCGACGCCGATGGTGCGCATGGTCGACCCGGAGCAGTCGCACATCTGGTACGAGAACTGCAGCGTCTGCGGCGGCGTCTACTTCGATGCCGGCGAGTTCCGCGATTACAAGGAGCACACGCTGAGCGACTTCTTCCGGGACCTGGTCGCGCGCCCGCGCAGCTGACGGCGTGCCGGCGCCCGGAGCCGCGGACACGGGCTCTCCTCGGCCGTGCAGCTCAGCCTCGAGGAGCCCGCCCGGCTGCCCCCCGGGGCGCGCTCGATCAGGGGGCCTCGCGGCCGGACTCCTCGGCGCCTGAGCCCTCGCGGGCCTCGGGGAACGTCGCCAGGAGCTCGCCGGCGCGGAAGACCCACAGCGTGCCGGGCGTCGCCTTGCGCCAGAGCTCGTCGCGCGTGAGCGGCTCTGTGGCGACGACCGCCATCCGCGCGTCGGGGCCGACGCCGTGGAGGTCGTTGAAATTCACCTTGAGATCCGCGTCCACGAGCGTGGCCTCGCCGAACGGGGCCTGGCGCAGGATGCAGGACAGGTTATCGCCGCAGCGGGCGAAGAGGTGCTCGCCGTCCGCGAACAGGAAGTTGAAGACGCCATCGGCGCCGAGCTCGTTCCCCAGCTCGTACAGCGTGCGCCCCAGCTCCCGCGCGTCGCCCGGGTACCTCTCGCCGTACGCGCTCCGGATCGCCTCGAGGAGGACGCAGAAGGCGTGCTCGCTGTCGGTGTCGCCGACCGGCGTCTCGACGTGGAGCTTCCGATCCCTGACCGTGGGCAAGGTGCCGTTGTGCGCGAACACGATGTGCCGGCGGTGGAGGACCCGCATGAACGGGTGCGTGTTCTTCAGGGCCGCTCCCCCGCGCGTCATCTTGCGCACGTGCGCGATGGCGAGGGCCGTGTGGATCGGGTTCTCGCGGATGAACCGCGCGAGCGGGCTCGAGAAGGCCGGGTGAGGCTCGAGGAACGTGCGCGCGAACAGCCCATCGTACAGCGAGACGCCCCAGCCGTCCGCGTGCGGCCCCGTCTGCCCGCCGCGGAGCGCGAGCCCCGTGAACGAGAACACGATGTCCGTGGGCACGTTCGACACCATGCCAAGCAGCTCACACATGACGGGCACCCTCCCGCGGCGCGCGCGCGCCGTCGACGATCACGAGGCCCGTGACCCCGCCTCCCGCGGAGACGTTGCTGACCTCCGAGGCGGAGAGCCGGACCATGGCGCCCTCCATGCGCGTGGTGAAGGTGGAGAGCGGGCCCTCCACGCCGCGGGCGAAGACGAAGGGGCAAAGGTCGAAATAGACCTGCTCTTCCTCCACGGCGCCGCCGCGGAACGTCGGCATGCGCGCGGTGCGCGGGCGGCGCCGCTCCTGCGCGATGCAGGGCTGGTCCGCGGCGGCCCGGACTGCCTCTCTCCAGGCCGCCGGCGTCGCCGTCCACCCGAGCAGCACGCCTTTGCCGCCGTACTCGTCGTTCGGCTTCAGCACGAAGCTCTCCTGCTCTCCGAGGAGGAGCTCGACGAGATCCACCTCGCGGCCCCGCCAGGCGGCGCGGCCGGCGGTCACCCGGCGCGTCCAGGGGACGTGCTCCGCGATGGCCGCGCGCTGCTCGGGCGTGAACAGGCCCGAGAACATGGGGTTGCTCAGCACGGCGAACGCCGCCTTCTTGTTGAGGGGCCTGATCCGGAACGAGTTCGCCACGTGCGCCGCGCGATCGCAGTAGGCGCGGATCAGGGGGTGATTGAGGCCGCGCCGCGCGACGAGCTCCTGCGTGATCACGCGCCGGTAGACGAGATCGATCCGCTCCCCGCCCGCTCCGAGGCGGCGGCCGTCGTACGTGAGCTCGTCCGGATCGACGATCCTGGTCCGGTGCCCCTCGGCCGAGAACAGGTCGGCGAGCACCCTGAGCTCGGCCGAGGTGTCGACAGTGGCCCAGTCGACGATGGCTATCGCGGGCCGCGCCTCGCGCCCGCCCCACGCGGCGTAGCCCTCGCGCAGGGCGCCGAGGAGCGCCCGGTGCGGCGCCGGCGTGCGCAGGCCACGCCCGTCCCGGAGCGGCGCGAGGTGGGGGAGCGCCATCAGCGTCCGCTCGACGAGGATCTGGTCGGTGAGCCCGGCGGGGGAGTCGGCGTTGTACTCGATGAAGGAGAAGCCGCCGTCGGTGATCAGCATGTCGAGGCGCCCGACCGTGTGGAGCGGCCCCGGACCCGGCACGATGGCCGCGAGGGCGCGCTCGTCCGCGGAGAGCCCGACCTCCTCGGCCAGGAAGTCGTCCCGGATCGCGCGCTGCGCGACCCTCTCCAGCGCGGAGGCGATCTGCTCGGCCGCGCGGGCGATCGCGGCGAGGTCCTGCTCGGCGATGAGGTACGGCCGCAGGTGGCGGCACAGCGGGCGCGCGCCGTGGACCAGCCCGAGCCGCCGCTGGGCCTCGAGGAACGCCTCGAATTGCGCCGCATCCATCGCCCCCGGCGCGGCGAGCCGGGCGTCGAGCTGCTCCGCGAGGGATCTCGTGGCGTCATGGCTCATGGCGACCTCATGTCGCGCCCGCGCGCGGGGTCCCCCAGGCGTGCACGGGCGCGCCGGAGTCGACCTCGGCCATGTAGCGCTCCAGCATCTTTCTCAGCGCCTCCTCGCGCGACGCGGAGCCCATCTCCAGCGCCGAGAGCGCGCGGAGCTGCCATGTGGCGCCGGTGATGCCTCTGGCGACCCGCGCCTCGAAGATCCGGAGATAATGGCGGGCCTCGTCCCCGTCGACGCCCGCGGTCACGAGGCCCTCCTCGACCCGCGGCAAGAGCGAGAGGAGGAGATCGCGCGCCCGGACGCACCTCGGCGCGGCCCCCGGTACGGCGGGCCAGACGAGCTCGGCGTCGAGGCCGTAGTGCGCTGCATGGTAGAAGTTCCTCACGGCGAGCTCGAACGGGAACGACGGCAGGAGCTCTCCGATGGAGGGCGCGAGGGCGAGGATGCCTCCGAGCAGGAAGCTCCCGTTCGCGAGCATGTCATCGAGCGTGGGCCCGGACGGCAAGGCGCGCAGCTCGATCCGCAAGTGGCCGTCGCCGGCCGGATCGTACACCGGTCGATTCCAGTTCCAGACGGTGCCGTGGTGCAGGCGGAGCTCGTGGAGCTGCGGTATCCCGCCGGCCCGCGCGCAGCCGACGACGTCCTCGTCGCCGCACACGGGGAGGATGGGCTCGTGCAGCGCGACGCTCTCCATGAAGAGCTCCGCCGCGCCGTCGCGCACCCAGCCGGTCCCGAAGCCGATGCGGGCCGGCATCTTCCAGTCCGCGCCGGGCGCCGGCGGGCGATCGTCGCCTGCCTGCTTGAACACCGCCACCCGCGTCTCGTGCCACAGCCGGTGGCCGAGGAAGGTGGGCGAGTTGCACGCGGCCGCGAGCGCGGGCGCGGTCATCATCATGGCGGCGTTGAACAGCCGCGCGAAGGCGTCGGGCGTGGCCCGGAGGTGGATCTGAAAGGCGGTGTTCGCCGCCTCCATCGCGGGGTCGTCCGACGTGAGCTCCAGCGGCTCGGCGCCGTCGATCTGGATGTGGAAGGGCGCCCTGCGCAGCCTGCAGAGCCCCGCGGCGAGCGCCCGATACCGGGGCAGGTTCGTGATCGTCGCAGGGCTGAAGTCGCGCCGCTGGAAGGTCGGCAGGATGCTGACCGGGACCACGCGCGCGCCCCGCGCCGCCGCGCGCTCGCGGATCGCCTCGACGGTCGCGCGCATCTGCTCGCGCAGCGCCGAGAGCGGCCTGCCGGCGAGCGGCACCGGCTGGGTGCTGAGCTCGATGTCGAACGCGCCCATCTCCGGCGTGATCATCGGGCTCGCCGCGGCGCGCGCGATCTCCGCCCCGATCGGCACGGGGCGCGCCTCGCGATCGACGAGGAACATCTCGAGCTCGGTGCCGATCGTCGCTTCCCCGTGGCCGAACCCCGGCCGGGCGAGCACCATCTCCAGCGCCGCGAGGTTCTGCTGGAGCCGCGTCTTGAAGAGCCGATAATCGACGGTCTTGAAGTGGTCTTGCTGGATCTCGATGCCCAAGGGACCTCCCGCTGCGATCCCGGCGAGGGCCCGTCCTCCAGCACGGCGAGCGCCGTGGGCTCCAGGAGAGCTCGCCGCCGGGATCGCGATGTTCCCGCGCCCTACGCGCCGCGCAATGCAAGCGCAGGGCCACGGACGGCGGTCTCGACATGAACGAGGCCGGAGACCGCGGCCCGCTGGCGTCGAGCTCGATCGGTGTGGCGCGGATGCAGCCTGTGGCAAAACGCGCCGTGGGCGCTGTGCGAAGGTGTCCCCCGAGTTTCGCGCAGGTGTCGGGGAGGTTTCATCCCGGGCGCCGGCTCATCGGTCGACGTGCGGGACGCGCTCGACGACACACGCGCCCGCCTTGCAGCGAGCGACCGAGTCCTCCTTCGGTGCCATGCACTTGGCGACCGGGCAGCTCTCGGCGGCGCAGCTCGCGGCGCGCCACTTCTGGAGCTCCGCGAGCGCGTCGCGGTGGAACGCCTGGTCGCACGGCGGGCACAGCTGGTCGCAGCACTGCCCGGCCCGCGCGCAGGACACCACGCAGTCGGCGTCGGCCTCGCACCGAGGCTCCGGCGCCGCAGCGCGCGGCTCGCCGCCCGCCGGCGGGGGCTGCGCCGCGGGCGAGGTCTCGGCCGCCGGCGGGGCCTGCGACGCGGGCGGAGCGTCGACCCCCGGCGGGGCCTGCGGCGCGGGTTCCTTGGTACAGCCGGCGAGGCAGGCGAGGCCGGCGAGCACGAGCGAGCGAGAGGGCAGCGAGAGCTTCATGCCGGCCATGATGGCACGGGGCGAGCCCGCGACGCGCGGGGCGAAGGCCGATCCAATTGTTCTTTTTGCGACTTTGTGGCTTTGCGACTTGCGTTGAATTCTCGCTCCGGACCCCTGGCGGGTGGCGCTAGTAGAACGAGAGCGGCTGCCCCGTGGCCTCCACGACGGCCATCCACAGGTCGTCCGTCGGGTCCACCTGCTTGCGCATGCGGACGGCCAGGGGCATCGGCACGTGCACGAAGCGGCCGTGCCACCGGCCGATCAGCATCTCGGTGTTGCCCGCCATGGCCGCGTGGACCGCGTTCCGGGCCATGTTCCAGCAATACACGCTGTCCGACGGGGACGCGGGGACGCTGCGGATATGATAGCTCGGGTCCAGGTACTTCAGCGTCGCCTCGACGCCGCGCGCCCGGAAGTGCGCGTTGATGCGGTCGCGCAGGAAGAGGCCGATGTCCTTCAGCTTGAGGTTGCCGCTGAGATCCGTCGCCATGGGCTCCGCGCTGGAGGTGCAGTGTTCTTGCAGGGCGCCCTCGGCGACGACGATCACGGCGTTGCCGTGACGGGCGAGCCGGCGCTCGAGGTGCGCGAGCAGCCCGCACGGGCCGTCGAGCTCCGCGTGGACCTCGGGGATGAGGACAACGTCCACGTCCGCCGACGCGAGCGCCGCCGCGCACGCGATGAAGCCCGAGTGGCGGCCCATCAGCTTGACGAGCCCGATGCCGTTCTTCGCCCCGGAGGCCTCCACGTGCGCGCTGCGGATGACGTCGACGGCGGCGGCGAAGGCGCTCTCGAAGCCGAAGCTGCGGTCGATGAACTTGATGTCGTTGTCGATGGTCTTGGGCACGCCGACGACCCCGATCGACAGGCGGCGCTCCTCGATGGCCCGGACGAGCGACATCGCGCCGCGGATGGTGCCGTCGCCGCCGACGACGAAGAGGACGCTGATGCCGAGGGCCTCGAGCGTGTCCACCATCTGGTGCGGGTCCTGGTTGCCGCGGGAGGTGCCGAGAACGGTGCCGCCCATGCGGTGGATCTCCTCGACGCTCCGGGGATCCAGGCGCATCGGGGCGTGCCCGAAGCGGGCGACGAGCCCCTCGTAGCCGTAGCGGAAGCCGAAGATCTCCGGCACCCCATAGCTCTGCGCCATCGTGAGCACGAGGCCGCGGATGACGTTGTTGACGCCGGGGCAGAGCCCGCCGCACGTCACGATGCCGGCGCGCACCTCCTTCGGATCCCAGAAGACGCGGTTGCGCGGTCCGGCCAGCTCGAACGCCGGAGGCCGCGCGCCGGAGGCGTCCGCGAGGACGGCGGACAGGCGATCGTTGAACAGCACCTTGTCGGCCTCGCCGACGTACACCGTGGCCTTCTCGCCGAGCTTCTCGGCGACGGGCGAGGGGTGCCGGCAGGGGCCGAGGTCCTTGATGGCGAGGTCGGCAGGGGTCACCACGCGCAATGCCTCCAGGTGGGGAGAACGGCGCCCCTCCGGCGAGCACCGCCGCGGGGACCCTGCCATGATCGGACGGCGCCTGTTTCGGCCGCTTTTCAGGAGCGATAAGCTATCGTAACGCCGCGCGGTTCCATTCCCACCCGAGGCGCAGCGCGCTACGCGCAGCTCCCGTTCCTCGTGAACCAGGCCGCCACCCTGTCCGGTGAAGGACGTCACCGGGGCTGAGCCGATCGGCTTCGAGCGGTTCGCGCAGGACCACGCGGCCGCGCTCCGCTGAGGCGGCGCGCGTCGATCGTCCGGTGCTCTGGATCTAGAATTCAGCCATCAGACCTACCGACGGGTAGACGATGAAGCTGTCGAGATCGAGCGCGACCGCCCGCTGACCGAGCACCGTGAGCTCACCGCTCGAGAAGATCTCCGCCATCGTCAGCTCGAAGCCGAAGAATACGTGTTTATAGCCGAGCGCGACGCCGGCCTGGCCGCCCACGTAGAAGCCGGTGCCGGAGAACGACGCGAGCTCCCGCTCGCCCGGATAGCCGGTGAAGGCGGGCAGGTCCAGGACGAGCGCGGTGTCGAACGTCGTGAACATCAGGCGCGGGCCGCCCCAGACCCGGTACCATGTGCCCGCCGTCCCGATCTGGATCGGCAGGTCGATCTGCCATCGCGTGAAGTCCTCCAGCTCGACGATGCCCAGGACGCTCCCGACGGGGAACTCCATCACGTAGCGCCCGACGCCGGCGCCGGCCGTCAGATCGATGCCGTGCTTGTCGCGCTTCAGGAGCTGGTAGCGGGTGCCCAGGCGGAACGCGCTGCCGGTATATCGGAGGTTGAGCTCCCAGCGATCGAGCGCGGTGTAGCCGATGCCGATGTGCGGGGTGACCGAGGGCGGGTTCAACGCGAGCGCGCCGCCCGCCTCGAAGAGCGCCTGCCGCTCGGCCTCGGACAGCTCCCGTGACTCCGCGGCGTCCGCCAGCACGACGCCGGCGTCCACGAGCGACGCGAGGGTGCCGGTCGGGATCGAGACGTCGAGCCCGAGCTCGGCCTGGACATGGCCTTTCTCGGCCACGTGGGCCGGCTGGAGCGTGGAGAGCGCCGGGGCGCAGCCACAGGTCCACAGGGCGAGCAAGGCGAGGGTGCGCGGAAGCATCGGCAGGTCACGCTATCATGACCGTTCTCTCGAGGCGCGCGTCGACGAGGGCGCGCCGGTCCCCGACACCGGCCTCTATCTGTACGATGACGGCGAGAGCCGCGCGGTGGTGCGGACGGGGACGGTCATCCCAGGTCGGGGCATTCTGACCGGTCGTCGCGCGGCAGGCCGGCTATCACAGGCGTCCAGGCGGGTGGGTCGCTGGCAGGAAAGGATTGCTGACAGGCCTCGTCCACGACATCACCCGCGGGCACGGCCGGCGCGACCCGCGCCGCGGCTCGCCCCGCGCGCTGCTCCCTGGCCGGGCGCGCCTCGCCGCCTGGCTCTCTCGAGCCACTCCGGGTCGTCCGCGCCTGCACGTGTCCCATGGTGCGTCCTCCGCCGGCGGACATTGCGCCTCGCCGCCGCCGTGGCAAGGTCCTGCGCTGCGCTGACGATCTCGGACGACCGAGCAGGTCGCAGCTGGCGGAGGGCCGCGCTCGACGCGACGTGACGGCGCGGCGATCGAGCGAGGCGCTCGCGGGAGGAGCCCACGATGGACAAGGCGAACCAGCCGTTCCGAATCGGGATTTCAGGGTCCTACGGCGGAATGAACCTCGGCGACGAGGCCATCCTCGATGGCATCGTCACGCAGCTCCGGGAGACGACTCCAGCGGAGATCACCGTGTTCTCGCTGTGCCCGGAGGACACGAAGGCGCGCCACAAGGTGGAGCGCGTCGTCCCCGTTCGTGACCTCACCCGAATGGAATCGACCGCCGAGATCGAGCGCCTCGATCTCTTCGTCCTCGGCGGGGGAGGCATCCTGTACGATCGGGACGCGCCGGTCTATCTGAGAGAGGCGCTCATCGCGGAGGAGCGCGGCGTCCCCGTCGTGATCTACGCCGTGAGCGCCGGTCCGCTGTCGGACCCGAGCGCGAAGCAGGCTGTACGGGCGGCGCTGAACGCCGCGGACATCGTCACCGTACGAGACAAGCAGGGACGTCGCCTCCTCGAGGAGGTGGGGGTGAATCGCGAGATTCGTCTCACGGCCGATCCGGCCCTGCTGCTGCGCGAAGAGGCGCTGCCCATCGAGGCCATCCGGGCCGAGGGGGTCGAGTTCGAGCGGCACCTTGTCGGCTTCTCCGTCAGGGAGCCGGGCCCGGCGGCGCCCGACATCGACCCTGACGAGTACTATGGCCTGCTCGCCAACGCCGCCGACTTCGTCGTCGAGCGCCTCGACGCGGACGTCGTGTTCGTGTCCATGGAACGGACGGACGTGCAGCACAGCCACGCGGTCGTCGCCCACATGAAGAACGCCGAGCGGGCAGAGGTCTTGAGGCGCCGGTACACGCCGCAGCAGATCCTCGGCCTCGTCGGGCACCTCGAGTTCGTGGTGGGCATGCGCCTCCACTTCCTGATCTTCTCGGCGCTCCGCGAGACCCCGTTCGTCGCGCTGCCCTACGCGTCCAAGATCGCGGGGTTCATCGAGGACCTCGAGATGGAGACCCCGCCCCTCGGGAGCATCAGCTCCGGGCAGCTCATCGCCAGGCTCGATCGCTCGTGGGACACGCGTCACGAGATCCGCGCGAAGATCCGCCGGCTGCTCCCTGGCCTGAAGGCCAGGGCGAGGGAGAATAACCAGCTCGTCACCGAGCTCCTCGCGCGGCGAGCTCCGGCGGCGCAGCCCGTGCGGAAGAGCGCGTGAGCGCGGGGAGCTGGCGATGGACGTGATCCGGACCGACGTCGCCGTCATCGGCGGAGAGCTCGGCGGCTGCGCGGCTGCGCTCGCGGCGGCCAGGACGGGCCGCCGCGTCGTCCTGACGGAGGAGACTCACTGGCTCGGGGGCCAGCTGACGAACCAGGCGGTCCCTCCGGACGAGCACCCGTGGATCGAGGACATCGGGGCGACCCGGAGCTACCGCGCGCTGCGCCAGGGGATCCGCGAGTATTACCGCAGGCATCTACCGCTCACCGCGTCGGCCAGGGCGCTCCCCGAGCTCAACCCCGGCAACGGCTGGGTCAGCCGCCTGTGCCACGATCCGCGGGTCGCGGTGGCGGTCCTGCACGAGATGATCGCGCCGTATCGGCTCAACGGGCGCCTCGTCGCGATCCATGCTCACCGGCCCATCTCGGCGTGGACGCACGGCGACCGGGTGACCGGCGTCGTGGTCCGAGGGCTGGAATCGGGGCGCGATGTCCTCCTCGTGGCCGACCTCTTCATCGATGCCACGCCTCATGGCGAGCTCCTCTCGCTCGCGGGCGTGGAGCACGTGCTCGGGGCAGAGTCTCGCGCGGAGACCTGCGAGCCGCACGCCCCCGAGCGCGCGGATCCGGGGGCCCAGCAGGCGATCACCGTCTGCTTTGCGATCGAGCACCACCCTGGAGAGGACCATGTCATCGACAGGCCCTGTCAGTACGAGCGCTGGCGCTCGCTCGAGCCGCCCGGCTGGCCGGGTCGGCTGCTGGACTGGACGGCGGTTCGACCCGAGACACACGAGCCCCTGACTCGAGGTCTGTTCGCCGCGGAGGACCGGCATCCCTGGTGGAGCTTCCGGCGGATCCTCGACAGGACGGTCTTCGAAGCGGGGTTCGCGCCGAGCGACATCACCATCGTGAACTGGCCTCAGAACGACTATTGGTTCGGGCCCGTCTGCGGCGTCGACGAGGCGGAGGCCGCGCGGCACCTGGACGCAGCGCGGAACCTCAGCCTGAGCCTTCTGTACTGGATGCAGACCGAGGCGCCTCGCCCGGACGGCGGGGTCGGCTATCCAGGCTTGCGCCTCCGCGGGGACGTGGTCGGCGGCACGGTCGACGGCCTCGCGCCAGCGCCCTACATCCGCGAGTCCCGCCGGATCCGGGCCGAGCTCACGGTGCTCGAGCAGCACATCGCGTATCCGCTCCGGCCCGACGGCCCCGCGACGTTCGAGGAGAGCGTCGGGGTCGGGTGTTATCGCATCGATCTGCACCCGCGCATCGGGGGCGCCGGGTACCTCGATCTCGGCTGCTGGCCGTTCCAGATACCGCTGGGTGCGCTTATTCCAATGCGGGTGGAGAACCTGTTGCCGGGCGGGAAGAACCTTGGCGTCACGCACATCACGAACGGCGCCTACCGGGTCCACCCTGTGGAGTGGAGCGTCGGCGAGGCGGCGGGGCTGCTCGCGACGTTCTGCCTGGAGCGCCGCGTGCTGCCGCGACAGGTGCGCGCCCGCAGCTCGCTCCGCGAAGAGCTCCAGGCGCTCCTGGTCCGCGAGGGCATCGAGCTGGCCTGGCCGGCGCTGAGGCCGGTCTGAGCCAGCGCCGCGCCGCGGCGTGTCGGCGAAACGACCGCGTCACGACGAACGGGGGAGCTTGACGCGGAACGTGGTGCCCTCCTCCAGCGTGCTCGTGACCTGGATGGAGCCTCCGTGCGCGTCGACGATCGATTTGACGATGAAGAGCCCGAGCCCGAGTCCTTTCGAGCGTTGTGGGTCCCGCTGGCTCTGCTCGCCCCGGCGAAACGGATCGAAGAGGACCGGCAGCAGCTCGGGCGGGATCGGGGTCCCGCGGTTCATCACCTCGATCACGACGACATTCTCGTACCCGCGCAGCTCCACCTGCACCGGCTCCTTCGGCGGGCTGTAGTCGACGGCGTTGCCGATCAGGTTCGACATGAGCTGCCCCATCCGGCCCGGATCCCACATGCCTCGCCCGTCGCCGTGGGCCGTGAAGCGGATGGTGTGCTCCGGGTGGGCGAGCTCGAGCTCCTCGACCACGCGCTGGCAAATCGCGCGGAGGTCGACGGGCTCCGGTTCGACCGGAAGACCCCGGTGGGAGCGGATGCGCGTCAGGTCGAGCAGCTCCTCGACCATCCGCACCGCCCTCTCGTTGCTCGCGGCGATGCGCTGGGCGAGCCTCGCCACGGCGGTCGTGACGTCCTCGCGCTTGAGCAGGGCGGCGGTGGCGAACCGGATGGCCGAGAGCGGGTTGCGCAGGTCATGCCCGAGGACCGCGATGAACAGCTCGTGGAGCGCGACGTCACGGCGGAGATCGGCCGAGCTCGCGCGCTCGTACTCGACGGCCGCGGTGATCATCACCTCGTCGATCGCCGAGTGCACGAGCTGGGCCTCCTCGCCGCCGAGCACCACCCCCTCCCGCGCGCACAGGTCCACGATCACGGCGCGAAGGAGGCCGAGCTCGCGCAGCTCCTCCGCGAGGGAGTAGCCCTCGGCGATGCGATGCGAGGCGTGCACCTTGGCGGCCTCCGAGCTGCCGATCTCCGGGCCGCTGGCTCCGTCCGGCGCGCCCGGCTGCGCGAGCTGCGCGAGTGAGTCGAGGAGGTCGTCGAGGAGCTTCGGCGTGTAATCTCTCAAGTCCTCATCGGTGAGCTCACGGGTCGGTGGGATCTTCGGTTCACTCCGCAGGCGCGCTATCCACCGGCGTATGATCTCCTCGCTTCGCTCACGGAGCAGGACCGTGATGCGCGACAACGTGTGGCTCACGTGCGCTCTCCCCCCATCGCCGTTGATGCGCCTCGTCATTCGACGCGGCGCAGTTGGCCATTGTCATGGATCCCGCAAGGCCCCCCAGGAGAAACACGAGCCGGACGGAGCCAGGTAGCCGAGGTGGGAGTCGTCGGCGAAAGACGGCCTCGGCGGCGCTGGGGCTGCCCGCGCCGGCGTGCTCGAAGGCAGGAAGATTCCAGGCAAGGAGGCAGAGGACGCTGCGTCGGTCCCGGCCGCGCGCTCCGCCCTGGCACGCGCGGCGTGCGTGCCCGATACTCCGCGCATGCGCCCCGGGGACCTGTTCGCAGGTCGCTTCGAGCTCGATCGTGTCGCGGGATCCGGGGGAATGGGCGCGGTCTATCGGGCCGTCGACCGCGAGACCGGGGAGCCGGTCGCCCTCAAGGTGGGGCTGCACGCGGAGACCGCGCAGACCGAGCAGACCGAGCAGGCCGAGCGGTTCCGCCGGGAGGCGCGGGTCCTCGCGGGGCTCCACCACCCCGCCATCGCGCGGCACGTCGCCCACGGCGTCACCGCCGAGGGCCGGCAGTACCTGGCGATGGAGTGGCTCGACGGCGAGGATCTCGCGGCGCGGCTCCGGCGGGGGCCGCTGGGCCTCGACGAGAGCCTCGCGCTCGCCGCGCGCGCCGCCGAGGCGCTCGGCGCCGTGCACCTGCGCGGGGTGGTCCACCGGGACGTCAAGCCGGCGAACCTCTTCCTGCCGGGCGGCGACGTCGCGGCGGTGAAGATCCTCGACTTCGGGATCGCGCGGGCCCCCGACGTCACGTTTACGCTGACCAACCCCGACGCCCCGGTGGGGACGCCCGCCTACATGGCGCCGGAGCAGGTCCGCGGCGAGCCCGACATCGACGCGCGCGCCGACCTGTACGCGCTCGGGTGCGTGCTGTTCGAGTGCCTCACCGGGCGGCCGCCGTTCGCAGGGGTGCACGTCGTCGCGCTGCTCACCAAGGTGCTCTTCGAGCAGGCGCCCCGCCTCCGCGAGCTGTGGCCCGGCGCGCCCCCGGCGCTCGACGCGCTCCTCTCGCGCCTCCTGGGCAAGGATCGGCGGCTGCGGCCCGGGGACGCGCGCGCGGTCGGGGCGGAGCTGCGCTCACCGGAGATCCGCGAGGCGAGCGCGGCGCCCCTCTCGCCGTCGGTCGGCCTCACGACGGCCGAGCGGCGGCTGGTCAGCGTGGTGCTGGCGGCGCGCCGGGCCGAGCCGGCGCGGCCGCCGCAGCGCGTGTCCAGCGAGGCGAGCACGGCGCCGGCGCGCGGCCTGACCCATCAGCGCCGCTGGCCGCTCGCCCTCCTCCAGGCGATCCGGAGGACCGCCGACCTGCACGGCGCGCGCGTGGAGCTGCTCCGGGACGGATCGATCGCGGCCCTGCTCACGGGGGCCGAGGCGCCGACGGATCTCGCGGCGAGCGCGGCCCGGTGCGCCCTCTCGCTCAAGGCGCTGCTCCAGGCCTCCGACGTGGCGCTCGCGACGGGCTGGGAGGTCGTGGACGGGACCCAGCCGCTCGGGCCCGTGATCGACCGCGCCGTCGCGAACCTCACGGCCGCGGAGCGGGGCGCAGAGGACGCGCTCCGGCCGATCGCGATCGACGCGATGACCGCGTCCCTCCTCGGCCCGCGCTTCGAGGTGGCGCACGGCGAGCGCGGGGCGGCGCTGCTCGGCGAGCAGGAGCCGCTGGAGGAGGCGCGCGCGCTGCTCGGCAAGCCGACGCCGTTCGTGGGGCGGAGCAGCGAGCTGCGCTGGCTCGAGCTCCTCTTCGACCAGTGCGCCTCGGAGCCGTGCGCCCAGGCGGCGCTCGTGATCGGGGCGGCCGGCGTGGGTAAGTCGCGGCTCCGCATCGAGCTCGCGCGCAGGATGCGCGGCCGCGAGGCGCCGCCCCAGATCTGGACGGCGCAGGGCGACGCGGTGCGGGCCGGGGCGCCGCTCGGGCTGCTCGCCCAGGTGGTGCGGCGCGCGGCGCAGATCGCGGAGGGCGAGGCCCAGGAGCGCGGCCGGGAGAAGCTCGCCGCGCGCGTCGCGCGATCCGTGGACGCCGCGGAGCAGGCGCGCGTGACGGAGTTCCTGGGCGAGGTGATCGGCGCGCCGTTCCCGGACGCGGATCGGCGCGAGCTGCGCGCCGCGCGGCAGAACCCGATGCTCATGGCCGACCAGGTGCGGCGCGCCTGGCTCACCTTCCTGGAGGCGGAGTGCCGCGCCGGGCCGGTGCTCCTGGTGCTCGAGGACCTGCACTGGGGCGACCTGCCGACCGTGCAGCTCGTGGACGCGGCGCTCGGGCAGCTCCGGTCGAGCCCGCTCCTGGTGCTGGGGCTCGGGCGGCCCGACGTGGACGAGGTGTTCCCGGGGCTGTGGGCCGAGCGGGGCGCGACCGCGATGCGGCTCGGGGCGCTGCCGGCCCTCGCCTGCGAGCGGCTGGTGCGCGCGGCGCTCGGGGAGCAGGCGCCCACGGAGCAGGTGGAGGGGCTCGTCCGGCGCGCGGCGGGGCACCCGTTCCTGCTGGAGGAGATGCTGCGCGTGGCGGCCGAGGGCGCCGGGGGCGCCGAGGGCCGCGACGCGGGCGAGGCGCCCGAGACCGCGCTCGCCATGGTGCAGGCGCGCCTCGAGGGGCTCGATCTGGAGGCGCGCCGGGCGCTGCGCGCCGGGAGCTTGCTGGGCGAGGTGTTCTGGTGGGGCGCGGTCGCCCGGTTGCTCGGGGTGGACCGGGACGACGCCGCGCTCGCGGGCTGCCTCCTCGCGCTGGAGCAGCAGGAGTGGATCGCGCGGCGGCCCGCGTCCCGGTTCCCGGGCGAGGTGGAGTACGCGTTCCGGCACGGGCTCGTGCGCGACGCGGCGTACGGGATGCTCACCGAGGCGGATCAGCGGCTCGGGCACAGGCTCACCTCCGAGTGGCTGGAGCACGCCGGGGAGCGGGACGCGCTCGTCCTGGCCGGGCACTGCGAGCGCGGCGGCGAACCCGAGCGGGCCGTGCGGTGGCTCTGCGCCGCGGCGGAGGAGGCGCTCCGCGGCAACGACCTCGCGGCCGCGCTCGCGCGCGCGGAGCGGGGTGTGGCCTCCGGGGCCAGCGGGCGGGATCTCGGCGCGCTGCGCCTGGTCCAGGCCGAGGCGCACCTGTGGCGCGGCGAGCTGTCGGCCACCGTGGCGCGCGCGACGGAGGCGGTCGCGCTGATCGAGCCGGGGTCGGGCGCATGGTACCGCGCGCTCACCGCGGCGCTGATCGGCGCCAGCAAGCAGGGCGCCGTCGATCGCGCCGGGGCGTGGGCCGCGCGGCTCGCGGCGACGGCGCCCGCCGAGGGGGCGCTGAGCGCGGTGGTGCTCTGCCTCTCCTGGTGCGCGGCGGAGCTCATGCTCGCCAACCAGCACGCGACCGCCGACGCGCTGCTCGAGCAGAGCCTGCGCCTCGCGGGGGATCCTCCGGCCGTCGACGACGAGGCGGTCGGTGGGCTGCACCAGAGCGTCGCGTTCCGTGCCGCGCTCGCGGGTGATCACGCCGCCGCGGTGGACGCCCTGGAGGTGGCGGTCGGGGCGTTCGGGCGCGCCGGCGATCGCCGGCAGGCCTGCTCTGTCCAGCTGAACATGGGCTTCATCCTCACCGAGCTCGGCGCGCTCGAGCGCGCGGAGCAGCTGCTGCGCGCGGCCGTCGCCCAGGCGACACGGATGGATGTGCGCGAGGTGCTCGCGACCGCGTGGCAGAACCTGGGGCACGCCCTCCTCCAGGCGGGCCAGATCGACGAGGCCCGCGCGCTGCTCGAGCAGGCCATCGACGCGTCGCGCCGGCAGGGCAACCGGCGCATGGAGGGGCTCTCGCGCGCGTACCTCGCCCGGGCGGCGCTGCTCTCGGGCGACGGCGAGGCCGCCGCGCGCGAGGCGGGCGCGGCGGCGGCGCTGCTCGACGTGGCGCCGCTCCTGCGCGCGGTGGCGCTGGCCATCCTCGCGCGCGCCCGGATGGGAGGGGGGCCCGAGGGGGCGGCCGAGGCGCTTGTCCACGCGCAGGAGGCGTTCCGCCTCATCGAGGACGCGGGGATGGCCGAGGAGGGAGAGTCGCTGATCCGCCTGACCTACGCCGAGGCCCTGCGCGCCGCCGGCGAGCGCGAGCGCGCCGCGCAGATCATCGAGGCGGCGCGCTCGCGGCTCCTCGAGCGCGCCGCGAAGATCGGCAGGCCGGCGTTGCGGCAGAGCTTCCTGGAGAGCATCCCCGAGAACGCCCGGGCGCTCGCGCTCGCCGAGGCGTGGGCTCTGGAGCGCCAGGGGGCTGTCGCCTGAGCGCCGCGTTACCCAGGGGCCCCGTGGGTCAGCCCCGCTCGAGCGGGTCACACTTGCCGGCAAAGTAGAAATCGAGCTCGGTCAGCCCGTCGCTCTTGTGGGTCCAGAGCTCGATGCGCACCTCGCGCTTCCACAGCGTGAGCTCGGGGTGGTGGTTCTCCGCCTCGGCCAAGGCGCAGACGCGGTGGACGAAGGCGAGCGCGGCCCTGGGATCGGCGAACCGATACGTCTTGGAGAGGCGGCTCTCCGCGAGCGCCCAGCCGCCGAGCTGCTTCAGGCGCTCGGCCACCTTCTCCGGGGAGAGCAGCGCAACCCCGCCGTGGGTGCGGCAGCTCTTGTCCGGGGCGGCTCTACCGACTTCTTCGAGACGCATGATCGACCCTCCGTGATGGCTCGAGGAGCGGAGCGCTTCACCCGCCGCGGGTGTGCATCTCCAGGTGCGCGTCGCGCTTCAGCTGGATGGCCGGGAGCAGCGCGCCGCGTGATCGGTCGGCGAGGCGGGCCTCGGCGCCGCGGTCGGAGCGAGCGCCCCACACGCGGGCGACGATGGCCTTCATCTCCTCCAGCGAGGCGCCCTGCCGGAGCGGCTCGCGCAGGTTGATGCCGCGCGCGGCGTAGAGGCACAGGTACCACATCCCATCGGCCGTCAGCCGGCTGCGATTGCAAGCGCTGCAGAACGGCTGTGTCGTCGAGGAGATGACGCCGAACGTCGTCCCATCGGGGAGCGCGAACTGGGCGGCCGGCGCTGCGCCCTCGCTCGGGATCGGCTCCACGCGGCCGTAGCGGCGCGAGAGCGACCTGATGATCTCGGCGCGCGAGAAGACCTTGTCGTACGACCACTGGGTCGCGCCCCCGACGTCCATGTACTCGATGAAGCGGACCTCGGCGGGGATGGTCTTGCCGAGCTCGATGAGATCCGCGAGCTCGTCGTCGTTCACGCCGCGGATCACCACCGTGTCGATCTTGGTGTCGGTGAACCCGGCGGCCGGCACGGAGCGCAGGCCCTCGAGGACCTGGGCGTGGGTCGTGCGGCGGGTGAGCGCCTTGAAGCGCTCGGGGTGGAGCGTGTCGAGGCTGACGGTGATCCGGCGCAGGCCGGCCGCCCGGAGTGCGTGGGCGTGCTCGGCGAGGAGCACGCCGTTCGTGGTCATCGCGATGTCGTGGATCCTGGGCTTGTCGGCGATGAACCGCACGAGCGTCCTCAGATCGCGGCGCAGCAGCGGCTCGCCGCCCGTCAGGCGCACCTTGGCGGCGCCCAGCTCCGCGAAGACGTCGACCAGGAAGCTGATCTCCTCGAACCGGAGGATGTCATCGCGGGGGAGCCAGGCGTACTGTTCCTCCGGCATGCAGTAGGAGCAGCGGAGGTTGCACCGGTCCGTGACCGAGATTCGCAGATCGCCGATCGGCCGGCCGTGCACGTCGACCGTCGACGCCTGGGCCTCCGATCGCCGGGCACCGGCGGCACCTGAGAGCGGCATTGTTGCGAGCATGCCACCTTCCTCCTGCGTCCGCCTGGCTGATCTCACACATCAACGGCAGCGCCGAGCACGCAACGCTGATGGTGTTCCAGGCGCGGACCCGCAAGGACGGCGGCCGAGTTTCCAGCTCACGAAAGGTGAGACTCGACGGAAAACCATCTCCTCCTGGCCACGTTCGACTCGACGGTACCCCGATCGACTCAGCACCCCACATCGGCCGGTCGCTCGCGATGACGCCCGCAGAGATCGGCCTCTTCCGCGCTCGAGCTCGAGCGTGTCCGCTGCCTCAGCGGAGGGGAGGATCGGTCGGGCATCGCGGCGTCGAGCTGCATGGGATGGTACGTTTCAGCCATGGAAAGCACCGTCAACCTGCTCGCCTTCGGAGGCGCGCGCGACATCGTCGGGGCCTCGGAGGTACGCTTCGAGCTGAGCGGCCCCTGCACGGTGGAGGAGTTCATGGGCGAGGTGTGCCGGCGCTATCCGGCGCTCACGCCGCACCGGCGCTCGATCCGCCTCGCCGTCAATGGGACCTACGCCCATGCAGACGAGAAGATCAGCTGCGGCGACGATGTCGCGCTGATCCCGCCGGTCGCCGGCGGCTAGATCGGCTCACGGCGCCGCGGCGCGAGAGCGCAGCGGGAGCCGCGCCCGCTCTACAGCGGCTTCCGCCCACCTCTGCACCATGCCGAGCAGAGCGGCGGTCTCCCGCACAGGAGACGGGCCCAGATCGGCGTTTTCGGCGCGCAAGCGCACTCCGGTGCGCTGAGCACCGAAAACGTCGAGATGGGCCCGTATCCGAAGCGGGTGACCGTCGCTCTAGAAGCGGACGTGCAGCGCCGTCATCCCGCGGAGCTTGGTGTTGGGCCCCCATGTCGGCTCCGGGGTCGCGAGCTCGAGCCGCGGCAGCCGGCGCAGCAGCACCGAGAAGGCGATCTCGAGCTCGGTGATGGCGAAGAGGGAGCCCAGGCACGCGTGCGTGCCCCGGGCGAACACCAGGTGCGGGTTGTGCTTCCGGGTGATGTCCAGCCGGTCGGGCTCCTGAAACACCTCGGGGTCGCGGTTGACGGCGCTCAGCACGATGGAGAGCCGATCCCCCTTCTGGATCAGCTTGCCCCCGAGCTCGAGATCCGTGAGCGCCCAGCGCTCCACCCCTCGCTGTACAGGCGACGCGTAGCGCAGCAGCTCCTCGACGGCGCCCTGCATCAGCTCCGGGTGGCCTCGAAGCAGCGTCAGCTGATCGGGATGCGAGAGCAACGCGTACACGCCAGCCGAGATCATCCGGGCCGTCGTCTCGAAGCCGGCGTAGAGGAGCAAACCGAGGTTCGACAAGAGCTCCGGAAACGCGAGCCGATCGCCGTGGTCCTCTGTGGAGATCAGGGCGCTGATCAGATCGTCGCCCGGGCGCACCTGCCGCTCGGCGATCCATCGGCTCAGGTACTCTCGCGCGGCGCCATCGGCGGCTTCGCCCTGCTGTCGCACCGCCGGCGGTTGAGCCTGATCGAACTGCAGATGGATTCCGGGCATCCACGCGCGAAGTTGCTCTCGCTCCGATGTCGGCAAGCCCATCAGCTCACAGAGCACGTCCGTCGGCAGGGGATACGCGTAGTCGGCCATGATGTCCATGTGCCCGTCCCCCTCGACGAGGTCCACGAGCTCATGCGCGACCTGCTCGATCCTCGACCGGAGGCGCTGGACCACCTCGCGCGTGAGCACCTTGCCGACGAGGGAACGCACACGGTCATGCTCGGGTGGATCCAGCTCTACCATGTTCTGGGTCCACGGGCATGATCCGGAGGTGTGGCGCGGGGGAACGGTCATGACCTTTTCACGTTGTGTGGTCAAGCGCCTGTCGGCCAGGACGACCTTCGCATAGGAATATTTCGTGATCCACCATTCCCCTACCGAGGCGACGAAATGGACCGGCGCTTCCTCCCGGAGGCGTGCATAGAGCGGGTAAGGATCCGCCACGAAGGTAGGATCCAGCGCTTCGAAGCTGTCGACTGACCATTCCTTGTGCGTGACCGCGGATGCCATCGTTTTTCTCCTGATCCACCGGCGACCGAGCTCCGGAGCCGTCGCGCGCCGGTGGAGACGCGCGTTCACCTCGCGAGGAAGTCGTCGAGCGCGCGCCGTATCAACGTCACCTGCTCCGCATGCTTCACGCAGGCTGGAGAGCGGGTTCAGGCGCCGGTACCAGGGGTTCCAGGATCTTCCGCTGTGCGCCGGTCAGGCAGGCAGGGAAGGGTTTCCATTCTCGAGGCTCCATGCCCCGGAACCTTGCGCAACTTCTCGGCTAAGCAAGCTCCGAGAGCTCGACCTGGTGCACCGCCGGCGCCGCTGTCATGGGGGGCGCCTCCCTGCGGCGCGGGCTCATCAGGGCGTCGAGCTGCTCGATGAAAAAGGTGTTCTCTGCCGGCAACCCGACGGTCACGCGGAAGTATTCGTCGTACCGCTCGTCGCCGAACGGCTCGAAGGCCTTCACCTTCACGCCTCGGGCGAGCAGCGCGTCGTGGATCTTCGCCCCGGACCACGCCCCGCGCGCGCGGCACAGGATGAAATTGGTCTGTGACGGACAGGCCTCGAGCGCGCGATGAGCTCCGATGGCCGCCATGAGCCTGGCTCGCTCCCTCGCTGTCTGATGCCGGACGAATCCGAGGTGTCCGCTGTCCTGGAGCGACGCCATCGCGAGCTCTGCGGCCAGCTGCCCGACGCGGTGCGGCGTCATCTTGGCTTCCATCTGCGCCACCACCGTCGCGTCCCCCATGGCGTACCCCACGCGCACCGAGGCGAGCCCGTAGGCGAAGGAGAAGCTGCGCAGCACCATCAGGTTGGGATGGCGCAGCACCAGGTCTGCCATCCGGGTGTTCGGGCTCTCCTCGAGGTAGTGCACGTACGCTTCGTCGATGAAGAAGAGGGAGTCCGGGAACCGGGTGAGCAGCGGACCGAGCTCCTGCCTCGTGATGAGGACGTTGCCGGTGGGGTTGTTGGGGTTGCAGAGGTAAACCAGGCCGTCCTGCCGCGAGAGGCGCGACGCGAGCATCTCCACGTCGAGCGCGAAGCCGTTCTCCGGATGGAGCGGGAGCAGCTCGCATCGCAGCCCCACGCGGACGCCGGACGCAGGCACCTTGGAGTAGGTGAGCCGGGTGGTGATGATGGGATACGCCGTGCGCTTCAGCAAGAAGCGCAGCGTCCGCATCGCCGAACGCTTGATCTCGCGCTCGATCAGGAACGGGATGCAGGTCTTGAGCAGCGGGCCGCTCCCGTTGGCGACCAGCACGTTCTCCGGCCTGACGCCCGCGTCGGCGGCGAGCGCGCGCCGGAGATCTGCGTTGTCCCCGGCGGGGTAGATCCGCAGGGAGATGTTGCCGGCGTGGCGCCGCAGGACGTCGGCGCACCGCTCGGAACAGTAGGTGCCGTGGTTCAGCGCCATGTCGATGGGCGGCGCGCCGGACTGGCGATACGGGGCGTCGAGTGCTTCGCTCGCTGTCGTTCGAGGTTGCATGGAGTGCTCCTCTCGTGGTGTTCAACCGGCATCAACCAGGCTATTCGTCCCCGTGATTCAGGAGGCCACCTTCGCTGGCCAGTTGCAAGAAGGAAGAGCGGGAGGCGCGGCCCCAGAAGTTGTGTGCGAAGGCGTTGGACCAGGGTGAGGATGGGCCGCGGTGGGAGCTCGGCTCACGGAGCGGGTGTTCTCCACCGCAGGCGCTCGTGGAGCGCCCTGTTCGCGCCGTCGTCCCGTGGGGAGCCCGTACGCGCCTCCACGTCGCTCGGCGGGTCTCCTTGAGCTGGCCGGTCTGCGCCGGGCGAGGCTCGTCGAGACATGGAGCTTCCGTTCGATTCTTCCAGGCGAGGTCGTCGACTCTTGCGTGGCTCAAGCCCTCGACGAGGCGGATATCATCGGCGCAGGAAATGGCTTTATTCGTACCACCTGCATCGCGACCCTTCGGCGTTGAAGAGCCGGCTGGAGGCATTGCTGAAGCGTACCGGCTAGCTTCGCATGACGCCGACGGGCGCTTCGCGCTCGCGGCCCCTGCCGACCCGGTGCGGGAGTGGGTTGCGCCACAAGGCCGACTGCCACACGCATCAAGTCACGGCCTCGCGCGACCGCTCAGCTCGCGCGGAGCGGCGGCGCCCGCAGCGGGGCGCTCTCTCGCTCGAGCGCGAGCGCGGCGCGCAGCACCAGCGCTTCCTCGAAGTGGCGCCCCACGATCTGCAGCCCGAGCGGCAGGCCGGCGCTGGTCAGGCCCATCGGCACGCTGATCGCCGGCTGGCGCGTCAGGCTGAAGGGCGCGGCGAAGGAGGCGGGGCGCGCGCCGCCGTCGATCAGGGGCGCGGCCCCGGCCGACGTCGGCGTCACCAGCAGATCGAAGCGGCGGTGGAACGCGGCCATCGCCAGGGCCAGCTCCGCGCGCTGCCGCTCCGCCTCGAGGTACGCCACGGCGCTCAGCGCCTCTCCCTGGGCTGCCGCGCTCTGGACCGCCGGATCGAGCAGCGCCCGCTGCTCCGGTCCGAGCTCCCGCACCGTGTGCGCGGCGCGCGCCGCGAACAGCGTCCGCAGCACGCCCCCCGGGTCGTCGAACGGCGGCGCCACCTCCTCCACCTCGGCGCCGAGCCGCTGGAGAAGGGCGACCGCCGCGTCGAAGCAAACCCGCGTCTCCGCCGGCAGAGCGGCGTACCCCAGCGTGGCGCTCACGCCGACCCGCACGCGGCGCAGGAAGCGTACGTCGGACGGGTCGAGCGCGCCGGACGGGTCGAGCGTGCCGGACGCGTCGAGCGCGTCGGGGGCGTCGACCGCGACGAGCGCGCCCAGGTGCAGCGCGTCCTCGCGCGGCGGCGGGGCCCGGAACGGATCGCGGTCGTCAGGACCGGAGAGGACCGAGGGGCTGTCGCCGAGGCCCTTCAAGCCGAACTCGGACGTCGTCGTCTTCCCGAAGAGCACCGCGCCGTGCTCCCGCAGCCGGGCGACGGCGGGCGCGTCCTCCGTCCAGGGGCCGGCCGCGTCCACGGTGCGCGAGCCCCGCCGGGTCGGCCAGCCGCGCGTGAGCAGGAGGTCCTTCACCGAGACAGGCACCCCGTCCAGGCGCCCCTCCGGCTCGCTTCGATCCCAGCGCGCCTCGGACGCCCGCGCGGCCTCGAGGGCCCGCTCCTCGTCGAGGAGCGCGAACGCGTTGAGCGGGGCGCACACGGGAGCATGGGCGCGTTCGTGGGCTTTTTCCTCTCGAGCGCCGGCGCGCTGTTCATGATCGCCTGCGCTTTTGAATCCATCAGCTCGGGGCAGGCCCCACGCGCGTAGGTGTCCCGAGCTCGTGCAAAATCCGTTTTGACCGACTTCCCCTGGACGCTCGCGCCCATCGAGTAACTCGCTTCGAGGCGTTGTCCCCCGACGAGCTCGCTTCTTTCACTCGCTTCTTTCATGAACCCGGTCAGCCCGGATCGTCGCCAGGCGGACACAGCGTCAATCCAGGGACGAACTCCGGGAATGACGCTGTACCACGATGGGTCGACGCGGACGGGACGAGGTGGTAGACGTGCGAGCTCCAGGAGCGCAACATGGCCCCGACACGTACGCGAAAAGTGAGCCTCTGCGGCAAGGAGCTGCATGGCCTGCAGCACATCTGCGCGTTCTTCGATTCGCGCAAGGAGATGTACGACGTCCTCAATCCGTACTTCCGCGAAGGAATCGATATCGGCGACGAGGTGGTGACCATCTTCGAGTCGAGCGCGCATGACGACCATGTGGATCGGATGCAAAAGGGCGGCGTGCCCGTGCAGGATGCGATTCAGCGTGGCCAGCTCAAGGTCGTGCCTTCCGAGCAGACGTACATCCAGGACAACGTGTTCGTCGCGGACCGCATGTACTCGACCCTCGAGGGCGTGCTCGAGGGCGCGGCCAAAGGCGAGTTCAAGTCCGTTCGCACCTGCGGCGACATGGAATGGGCGCTGAAGAACCTGCCGGGCACCGAGGACCTGATGGTCTACGAAGCAAAGGTGAACACGCTGGCGCCCAAGCACGACTGCACGCTTCTTTGCTGCTACGACGTCAATCGCTTCAGCGGCCGGGTGATCGCCGATGTGCTCGCCACGCACTCGCACGTGATCATCGGCGGCCACGTGCACGAGAATCCGTACTACCTCGACCCGGTGACGTTCCTGAGGAAGCTCGCGTTGCGGCGGGCGCCTGTGTCTCTCGCGAACGCGGGCTGACCCGCTACGCCGCCTCGCTCCTCGTGGTATACCGCCGGGTGTGGGACGCTTCGATCATCTTGCCACCACGCCCGCGCGCGGCGCGGCCGACGTCCTCAAGTGGAAGCTCGGCGCCCGCGAGAAGGCCGTCGCCGACGGCTTCGTCACGCCGCACCGCGCGTACGACCGCTCGCTCGTCGAGAGCGGCCGCGCCTCGCTCACGTGGATTGGCCACGCGTCGTTCCTGCTCGTGCTGGGCGGCCTGCGCATCCTGATCGATCCCATCCTCGCGACAGGCCTCGGCACCACGAAGCGGCTCGCCCCGGCGGGCATCCCGCTCGAGGACCTCACCGAGATCGATCTGGTGCTGATCACGCACAACCACCGCGATCACCTCGACACGCGGACGCTGTCGCGCATCCTCGCGGCGCACGCCGTGCACCCGGGCAAGCTCGGCAAGAAGAACGCGCCGCTCCGGCCCCGCTTCGTGGTGCCGCAGGGCAACGGCGCGCTCCTCGCGAAGCTGGGCGCGGGCGCGATCGACGAGCTCGCGTGGTGGCAGTCTGTCCACGTCGGCCAGGTCGAGATCACGCTCGTGCCCGCGCGGCACTGGTCGATGCGCATGCCCTGGGACAGGAACGAGGCGCTCTGGGGCGGCTTCGTGATCCGCGGCCCCGAGGGCGCCGCGTACCACTCGGGCGACACCGGCTTCTTCGACGGCTTCGCCGAGATCGGCGAGCGCAGCGGCGGCTCCATCGACTGGGCCATGTTGCCCATCGGCGCCTACGCCCCGCGCTGGTTCATGGAGCCGCAGCACATGGGACCGGAAGAGGCCGTGAAGGCCTCCGAGCTGCTCGGCGCGCGCACCTTCGTCGCGATGCACTGGGGCACGTACAAGCTCACCGACGAGCCGATCGGCGAGCCGCCGGTCCGCGCGCGCGAGGCCTTCCTGAAGGGCCGTGGCGACCTGGAGCGCCTCTGGATCCTCGACGTCGGCGAGACCCGCGGGCTCTGAGATCACTCACCTCCTGACGGCGGGGGCAGGCCCGGCAGGCCGTCGATGCTCGTCGTGTTCTTCTCCAGCCGATAGCGCGAGAGGCCCTCTGGCCCCTTGCGCTTCGCCCATTTCGACAGCGTGTCCCGCTCGCCCTCGTAGGCCATGCGCGGCACGGCGTAACCGCACGACGTGGCGATGCGCTCGAGCGCGACGCGGATCACCGATCGGACGCCCTGGAACGGCGGGAAGAGGTCCGCCAGCGCGCCGAAGCGCGGGTCGCAGGGGAAGATGGGCTCGCCGCGGCCCTGGAGGCGCAGGATGCGGGGTGGGCCGTCGAACGCGCAGAACATCAGCGTGATGCGGCCGTTGTCGCGCAGGTGCGCGATGGTCTCGACGCCGCTGCCGGTCAGGTCGAGGTAGGCCACGGTCCGCGGGTCGAGCACTCGGAAGGTGTCGTGCCCCTTCGGCGACAGGTTGACGTGCCCGCCGCTGCCCGAGGGGGCGGAGGCCACGAAGAAGAGGCGCTGCTCGGCCAGGAAGCCGATGAGGTCGTCGTCCAGCTCGGAGAAGGTTCGTCCCATGGATCCTCGTGGGCGGCGGGCAAGCGCCGGGGCGCTGCTCTGCGCGCGACGGCGCAGCGCCATGGCGTGCTGCCGCGCTGCGCGGTGTTTGTTGTAGGGGCGGCGCGGCGGTGAGGGGAGGGGGGGAACCGAAAGGACCGTCCTTCTCACCGGAGCCGAAGGCGGAGGACCATCCGACAGCGCGTGTGCGACCGTCAGCTACCGGACTGGCGCGGCCCCTGCGATGCGTCACATCAGAGGCTCAGCGCTTGCCCGGAGTGATGGTTCACGATGGCATAGTAGTCGCCCTCGACGTGGCGGATGTCCCAGAGCTGGGCAGGCGCGCCGGCCACCGCGTCCTGGAGCACCGCGTACGTCTTACCGTCCTCGCCGAATGCGTAGTCGAGGACCTGTCCGGTCGGCGGCCACCGGAGCACATAGCGATCGAGGGACGGGTGCTTCTCGAGGAGCCATACCTGCCCCTTCGCGGACCACGTGTATGGGTCGACGATGGCTATCCACGCGGAACGGATGTGGGCCGACCCGCTGTGATCGAGCGCCATGCCAGTGGCCCGACTGACGATCATGGTTCCCGCTTTGCTCGCGGCCAGGCTGGTCGGCGCTCGCGACGGAGAGCTGCCGATCGGGTCGAAGAACCATTGCTGTGCCGTCGAGCTCGGGTTGCTCCCGACCATCAGCGCGGGCGCGCGTTCGGACATCGCAACGGGCGGCGGGGAGATGCCGCCACCGCTGCACGCCCAGAATCCACCGGGGATCAGCGCTCTGCCGATCGGCGTGCTCAGCATCGGGCAATTCTGGTACTCGATCCCTCCCATTCTTTGCACTGAACCGTCCCGTACGCGGTACACGAACGCCGCGGCGTTCACGAACCTGGAGACGAAGAAGGTGTCGTGCGCTTGAGCGGGCGCCGTGCATACCCAAAAAGCTTCCTCCGTTGAATGCACTCCGAGTCCGATCTGCACCTGGCCCTCTGGGCAGGTCTTCCATGGTACGACCTCCGAGCGAGGGTTGTCGGATCCATCCATCGCGTAGATCGCGTTGCTGCGGTCGCTTCGCGTGATGCCGATCCAGACCGGGACCAGACCGAACTTGTCTTCGAGCTGGTAAAGAAGCTGGTGCTTCTTGCCGGGCTCGCCGATATAGCGCAGACGCGCATACACGGAAACGTCTATCCATGCCCCTTTCCGGTCCGCACAGCTCCCCCAGGGCGTGGCGGAGACGGTACCTACGAACGTGTTGTGGCTCGCCTCGTAAAATTGCCGTTCGGACGAGTGCTGGTTGTAGCGCTCGCGGAGCTTGGCCTCCGCGTCGAAATTGCGCCACTTCACGGCCAGATCGATCGCCGTGTCATAGGCTTCCGTGAGCTCGGATTCGAGGATCAGTCGCGAGCCGCCGGCGAGCGTCTTAGGTACGAAGGAGCCGTGATTGTCATTGAATTTCTCCGTTTTGGTTTCCACGATGACCCAGCCCGGCGGCGGGTTGTATGTGCACGTGTTCTCCTTCGTTTTATGCTCGCAGAGCCCCGACCAGACAGCGGTGACCTTCAGGTGGTCGCAGGCTGTCGCCCATTCCTCTTGCCCGTACTCAGGCGTCGTGGCCGCGAACGCTGCTACCTCGGTCGCCTCGGCGTCCGCTTGGCGGGCGGCGTCGCACGCGGCCATGGACGCTGCGAGCGTGATCAGAAGCGCGCCTTTGATAGCTGTCATCATCGCGTCCCTCCCCAAGGTCTGCGCGCAGGCGACGATTCGCTGGGTCTCTACCATGCACGTCGAGGCAGGGGCCGTGCGCAGCGCGTTTGCACGGGGGAACATGGGGCATAGGTCGAGCACGTCAACAGTCGACACATCAGGGGATCGCGCGTACTCTCCTGTATGCCACCGCCGTGTCATCTGCAGGCGAGTTACCGTATGCGAGTCCGCCGGATTCTCTAGAGCGGGTGCGGGCCGGGCTTGGTGCGAACGCCGGAGGGCCTGATGCGTAGACGGGTCACAAAAGGGGCTCATCGGAGCGCAAGGGTGAAGGAAGTCCAAACATTTCAGAAACGTCAAGGGGGACCCCTCGGACCAAGCCCTCCCTTCCGTGGGGTCGCGCGCTCGGCATTCCGGAGCTTCCAGCAGGAGACCAATCCGCCCGAAAATCACCCTGGCCACCGAGCGCTCAGTTACAGCAGCTGAACGACGCGTCCCGCCGTCACAGGCGGTGCAGAAGAGCGCATCGACCTGATAGGTCGGCCGCAAAAGCTGTTCCCATGGAAACAGGCGCCGGTACGATCGGGACGGCGGGGAGGGCTTCTTCGGTCGCCTTTCACTCACGCGCCGGGCGAGCCCGCGGACGCCCCGCAGGTTTCCGGCCCGGAGCGCGCGGGTGGTGGGCGACCAGCGTCTCGACGAAGGCCGAGAGCGCCGGTTCGGCTTCTCCGACCCGGGTCGCGATCTGCCACTCGAGGGCGAGCCCGCGCTTGCCGAGCCGCACCGCCCCGAGCGCGCCGCTCGCCGCGAGCGGCGTCGCTGCCCAGCGGGGGACGAGGGCCAGCCCGAGGTTCGCGCGCGCCATCTCCACGGCGACGCCCGAGGCCGGCGGCACCGGGGTGAGCTTCCTCGGCCCGGCCACCCCCGCGAGGGCCAGCGCACGGCCGAGGACCGTCCGCGGATCGAGCGCTCGCGCATCCGACCACAGGTGCTCGTGCGCCAGCGCCTCGAGCGGAACCCAGGCTCGACCGAAGAGGGGGTGCTCCGAGCCCACGAGCGCCACGAGCTCGTCGCGGAAGAGGCGCCGGTAAGCGAGCCCGCGCGCTCGCGGCGTGTCGCCGGTCACGAGCGCGACGTCGAGCTTGCGCGCGAGCAGCGCCTCGCTGGGAGCGTCGGCCGAATCCGCGACGACGGTGACCTCCACGTCGGGAAAGCGCTCGGTGAACGCGCGGAGGACTCCCGGCAGCCACGCATACGACTGGTGGCACGACGTCGCCAGGCGCAGCACGCCCGTCGTCCCGCTCATGAGCCGTCGCGCTTCGCTCTCGGCGCGCGACAGATCGGCGAGCGCCGCGCGCGCCGCGTCGGTCAGGCGCCGTCCAGCGGCGGTGGCGACGAGGCGCCGCCACTGCCGCAGAAAGAGCGGACCACCCAGGCGATCCTCGAGCTCGCGCAGCTGCTGGCTCAGCGCGGACGGCGAGACGTGGAGCTTGCGCGAGGCGGCGTGCAGGCTGCCCGCCGCGTCCAGCGCGACGAGCAAGAGGAGGTGGCGGCTCTCGACGGCGAGCTCGGTCATGCGTGAAGCATCGCTTAACAATGAGGTCAAAACAAGTCGCTGGTCTAATCCGATGGCCATCGCCAAGCTCGCTTCCGTGAGCTCGATGAGGGAGCATGAAACCATCAAGGGCCTCGTCGCCGTCATCGCGGCGGCGTCTGCCTGGGGCACCGTCCCGCTGTTCGTGAAGCACGCGGAGCGCTCCGCGGCGCTGTCGCCGTTCTTCGAGAGCTTTGCGCTGATGGCGGGCATGACGCTGGCGTCGGCGCCGCTCGCGCTAGGCGTGCGACGAAGCGGACGCTTGCCGGTGCGGGCGCTCCTCGCGGTCGGCGCCTGCGAGGCCCTGAACGTCGCCTGCCTGTTGCTCGCCTTGCGGAGCACGAGCGTCGCGGTCGCGATGACCGCGCACCACCTGGCGCCGATCCTGGTCGCCCTCGCGGCGGGGGCGCTGCTCGGCGAGCGCCTGCGGGGGCGGGTCCTCTGGGCTTCGAGCGCGAGCTTGCTCGGGCTCGCGCTGATGCTGAGCCCCTGGTCCTCCGCGCCGTCGCTCAGCGGCGGGCTCTTCGGGCTCGCGAGCGCGGTGTTCCTCGCGTCCAACGTGCTGCTCAGCAAGCGCCTGACGCGCGATCTCTCGGGCGCCGAGCTCCTGTTCTTCCGCTCGCTGTTCGCGCTGCCCTTGCTGGCGCTGCTCTCTCCGCGAAGCACCTGGACGAGCCCGGACGTCGCGTCGGCGCTCTGGCTGGTCGTCGCCGGCGCGGGACCGGGCGTGCTCGGGGGGCTCTTGTTTCTGTGGGGCCTGTCGCGCGTCAGCGCGGGCAAGGCCGCGACGCTCACCCTGCTCGAGCCGCTCGTCGCGATCGCGCTCTCGCTCGCGCTGCTCGGTGAACGACCGACGGGCGCCGCGCTCGCGGGCGGGCTCTTGATCCTCGCCTCTGCCGCCGCCGTGCTGCTCGAGCCGCCCGCGCCGCCGGCGCAAAACACCGAAATCGTCGCCGACCGGGAGATCCGATCATGAAAGCGATTCGACTCGTGCGCTTCGGCGCCCCCCACGTGCTCGAGCTCCACGATCTCGCGGTGCCGAAGCCTTCTTCCGGCGAGGTGCTCGTTCGAGTTCGCTTCGCAGGGGTGAATTTCGCGGACGTCACGTTACGACGCGCGGCGCACCCCTGGCCAGACCCGCCGCCGCTGACCCCAGGCTTCGAAGCGTCCGGCGTCGTCGCTGCCGTGGGGGAGGGCGTGACAGAGACGCGACCCGGCGAGCGCGTGGCCACGCTGCACTTCGGCCTGGGGGCCTACGCGGAGTATCAGCTGGTCCCGGCGTCGCAGGTGATCCCGCTGCCCGCGGACGTGAGCTTCGAGAGCGCGACGGCCTTGATGCTCCAGGGCCTGACCGCCCACGTCTTGACGTTCGAAAATCCCAGGTTCGCTGCGGGGCAGGTGGCTTTGATCCACGCCGCGGCGGGCGGCATGGGGCGGCTGCTCACGCAATGGCTCAAGCGCCGCGGCGCTACCGTGATAGGCACGGTGTCGACGCCCGAGAAGGCGAGGCTCGCGGCCGCGGCGGGCGCGGACCACGTGATCGACTACCGGGCGCGCGACTTCGCCGAGGAGACCTTGCGGCTCACGCAGGGCAGGGGCGCTGACTACATCATCGACGGCGTGGGCTCGGCGACGTTCGAGAGAAACCTGGAGGCGGTCGCGCCGCGCGGCCACATCGCCTTCTACGGTTTCGCGAGCGGAGCACCGGACGCGCTCGATCTCCGGCGCTTGATGGCGAAGTCGGTCAGCGTGAGCGGCGAGAACGTCGCTGGGTATGTGAGAACGCGCGAAGAGCTCTCGCGCCGGGCGAGCGCGGTCTTCGACGCCCACCGCGAAGGCACCCTCATGCCGCGGATCGAGCGCATCCTGCCGCTCGCGCGGGCGGCCGAAGCACACGAGCTCCTCGAGAGCCGCGCCACGGCCGGCAAGGTGCTGCTCGAGATCTGAGCCAAGCTCAGGCCGTCGGGCTCGCCGCCAGGCCACGCGTCCGAGGCGCCTTCCTGGCGCGGCGCGGATCCGGTAGTCCTCGCCACGCCTCCGGCTCTCGCATGCCCCCGTCGATCAGGCCTCCCTCCGTCGCCCAGCGCCTCGCGCGCGCCCTCGAGGTGCTCGTGCCGGCGCTCGACATCGTCGAGGCCCGCGTCGACGAGGGGCCGCCGCCGGCCTGGTGCGAGGCGCGGGGCTGGACGGGCTTCCTGCTGGCGCTCTCCGATGCCGAGCTCGCCCGCTGCGAGGCCGAGGGGCTCGCCGCGTGCATCGACGGCCTCGATCGCCCGCCCCCGAGCCTCGTGGCCCTGGCGCGGGCCGCGGACGAGGCCGCGAGGCTGCCGCGGCGACCGGTCCAGCCGCTCCCGCCGGCGTCGCTGGACGAGCTCCGGGCGGTGCCCGCGCGCAAGCGGCTCCAGCTGGAGGCCCTGCTCGGCGCCGTGGCGCCCATGGCCGCCCGCGCCCGCCGCCTCGTCGACGTGGGGGCGGGGCACGGCCACTTCACCCGCCTCGCCGCTGCGCGCTTCGACCGCGATGCGGTCGGCCTGGAGCGCGAGCCCGACCGCGTGGCCACGGCCTCCGCGCTGGCCGCCGGGGGGCGGGCGCGCTTCGTGGCGTTCGACGCCTTCGAGCAGGCGCTGGCGTTCGCTCCGGACGACCTGCCGGTCGGCCTTCACGCCTGCGGCGAGCTCGGGGACCGCATGGTGACGGCGGCGGCCGAGGCGCCCTGCGATCTGGCGCTCGTCTCGTGCTGCCTGCAGAAGATCGGCGCGCCGGCCCGCGCCCCGCTCTCGGCCGCGGCCAGGGCGGCGGGGCTCGTCCTGAAGCGCGAGGCGCTGGGGCTCACCAACCTGACGGCGCGCCCGGCGGGGGTCGAGGCCAGCCTGGACGAGGAGCTTCTGGCCCGCGAGCGGCGGCACGCGCTGCTGTCGCTGCTCCGCGGCCGCGGGCTCGACGTCGCCCTGGGCGAGGAGATGCGCGGGATCAACCGGCGGCGCGCGCACGGCGGGCTGCGCGAGCTCGCGGCGAGGGCGCTCGCGCTGCGGGGCCTCGGCCCGGCGACCGAGGCCGAGCTCCGCGAGCGCGAGGTCGCGGCGCGCGCGGCGTTCGGCCAGATGCGCCGGCTCACGCTGCCGCGCGCGCTCCTGGCCCGGCTCACGGAGGTCGCGGTCGCGCTGGATCGCGCGATGGTCCTCGGCGAGCGAGGGCACGAGGTCGAGGCGGCCATCGTGTTCGAGCCCGAGGTGACGCCGAGGAACGTCGCGATTTTCGCGAGCGCCCGGCCGGGAGGGCTCGGCGGCTGACGCGGCCCCGCGGTGGGCCGCTCGCCAGCAGCCCTGCGGATCGGGTGCTTCCCTGGCAACAGCGCCGCTTGGCAGACCCTTGATTCCAAGGGTTTCATGGAATGGCACGCACGGTGCACATCACGGCGCCATGCAAAGACGTCAGTTCTTGGGAGGCGCCGCTGCAGCGGTGTCGGCAGCGCTTCTGGCAGGCAGGGCCTGGGCCGCCGGGCCCAGCGTGATCCGCGTCGGGGTGCCCGGTGTCGGCGTGGGCAATCGCCCCGTCACCGGAGGAAGCTTCTTCTCCCTCTTGCACCTCCAGGGGACCCTGGCCGAGGAGTTCAAGAAGGACGGCATCGAGGTGAAGTGGAACTTCTTCCGCGGCGCCGGCCCCGCCGTGAACGAGGCGGTCGCGAACAACCTGCTCGACATCTGGACCCACGGTCACCTGCCTTCCGTCGTCGGTCGGGCGAGCGGCCTCAAGACGCGGCTCCTGGCCAGCGCCAGCCGGCGCGGACACGCCTACCTCGTGGTGCCCGCCGACTCGCCGATCACCGGCGTCCGGGATCTGCGCGGCAAGAAGGTGGCCTTCCAGAAGGGCACGGCCTCGCAGCTGTCCGCGAACCGGATCCTCGAGGGCCACGGGCTGAGCGAGAAGGACATCCGGTCCATCAGCATGGATGCCTCCACCGCGAAGGCGGCGATCGCCACGAAGGACATCGACGCGGTGTTCGGCGGCACGGACTACCTCTCGCTGCGCGACCAGGGGATCGCGAAGATCGTCTACACGACGAAGGGGGATTCCCCGACCTACCCGAGCAATTCAGGCATCATCGCGCGGGAGGACTTCATCAACGAATACCCCGACGTCGTGCAGAAGATCATCACGCTCGCGGTGAAGTCAGCGGCGTGGGTCGCGGACGAGAAGAACCGCACGCAGGCCTTCCAGCTCTGGTCGAAGTCGGGCACGCCCTTCGCGAACTACAAGGAAGCGCAGCAGGGCGAGGACATGAAGCAGAACGCCAGCCCGCTGCTCGACGAGTACGCCATCGCCCGGTACAAGTCGGCGGTCGCCGACTCGAAGAAATATGGCCTGATCAGGAGCACGTTCGAGGTCGAGCCCTGGACCGATCGGCGCTTCCTCAACCGGGCGCTGAAGGACGCCGGACTCGAGCGCTTCTGGGCCGAGTGGGACGCGAACGGCAAGCCGAAGGGCTGACGGCCTGGGGGCGCGGGCCGCGTGGTGCGGCCCGCCCCGCCGGCGCGCCGACCGGGGCCGATCTGGAAGAGATCGATCGACTGGCGCCGCTCCCGGCCCGCTGAGCGAAGAGGAATCCATGGCCGTTTCGACATCCACGTTGCGTGTTCAGGCTGCCGTCGAGCAGCTCCGGTCCGGTGGCATGGTGATCCTCGTCGACGACGAGGCGCGCGAGGACGAGGGAGATCTCGTCGTCCTGGCAGAACATGCGACGCCGGCCGCCATCAATTTCATGGCGACCCACGGCCGGGGGCTGATCTGCCTCGCCCTCACCGAGGACCAGGTGGACCGCCTCGGGCTGCCGCTCATGGCGACCCGGCCCGGCGCGCGCCGGTCGACGGCGTTCACGGTGAGCATCGAGGCGCGCGAGGGCGTCACGACCGGCATCAGCGCCCGCGACCGGGCGCGCACGGTTGCGGCCGCGATCGCGCCGGACGCGTCGCCGCGAGACGTTGTGTCGCCAGGGCACGTGTTCCCGCTGCGGGCGCGCCGAGACGGGGTGTTCGAGCGCGAGGGGCACACCGAGGGCGCGGTCGACCTGGCGCGGCTCGCCGGGGCGCTGCCGGCCGCCGTCATCTGCGAGATCCTGAATGACGACGGGACGATGGCGCGCCGCCGGGACCTCGCGCGCTTCGCGGCGCGACAGGGGCTGCCGCTCGTCTCCATCGACGACCTCCTCCGCCACCGGGTGCGGAGCGAGGACGTCGCCGCGCGCGTCCGGAGCGCCCCGTTCCGGCCCGCAGGCCTGAGCGGCGAGTGGCGGGCGCACACGTACACGATACGTCGCGAGAGGCAGCTGCTCCTCCTGACGCACGGCGCGCCGGCGCACGCCGGTGACACGGCCATCGTGTACACCCACCGCGCCGCGCTCGTCTCGGACCTCCTCGGCGACGCCCATCTGTTCGACGCCCTGCGAGACATCGAGGCTGCCGGCGCCGGCGCGGTCGTCTATGTGCCCCCGCCGGCCGAGCCGACCGCCGCGGGAGCCGACGTCACCATGGGGCTCGAGCTCGCCGTGGCTGCGCGCGAGCTCGTGGCGCTCGGGGTTCGCCGGGTGACGCTCCTCGACTCGAGGGCGCCCTGGCCCGACGGGCCGAAGAAGGAGATCGACCTCGAGACGGGCGAGCCTGTGACGCAGGTGGGGGGCCCCGGCGCGCCGCTGCCGCGGCGCGGGCGGGCAGGGATTTCGGGGCATGGCGGCGCGTCGTCGGTGATCCAACCCGGCGTGGATGTCTCCGTGGTGAGCTAGGCTCTGCCTGATGAACCGCGGCTCCGCTCGAGCCATCGGTCGATCTCGAGGGGAAGGACCATGAACGGGCAGAGGCTCATACCGGAGCTCGACGTGGCGGATCTCGGCGCCTCGCTCGGCTTTTACGTTGGTGTCATCGGCTGCGCGCTGCGGTACGAGAGGCCCGAGGAGCGATTTGCCTTCATCGACCTCGAGGGCGCGCAGCTCATGCTGCAGGAGGCGGCGGGGCCGGGCCGCAGGTTCCGCACCGCGCCGCTGGAGCATCCTTACGGACGCGGCGTCAATTTTCAGATCGAGGTCGCCGACGTCACGCCGCTGTACGAGCGCGTGCACGCAGGCGGCTTCCAGATCGTGATCCCCTTCGAGGAGAGGTGGTACCGCGAGGGCGACACGGAGCTCGGCAACCGCCAGTTCGTCGTCGCCGACCCCGACGGCTATCTCCTGCGGTTCTTCACGGACCTGGGCCAGCGCCCTCTGCGCTCTTGATCGCTGTCTGTGCTCGCTGGTCGCCAGCTGACGTCCACGAGGATCTCATCGGCCATCTCCTCGTCGACTGACCTGCGGAGCTATGGATAGCTGACGGTGATCTCGGCGAGGAAGGTCCTGCCGTTCTGCCGGCTCGTGGCCGAGAGGTAGCTCTCCGCGGCCGGGTAGTCGTACCGCGTGTCCATCGCGTTGTAGATGCCGATCACATAGCGGCTGTGGAAGCGCTGGAGCTCCCCGGACACCGTGAGGTCCGCGACGATCGCGCCCGCTGTCTCGTCGGCCGAGCTGCGGCCGATGCGCCGGGGCGCCTCCAGGTTGATCCGGAGCCCCGCGGCGGCGAGCCGCTCCACCACCGGGACGACGCCGCGAAACGACGCGAGGTGCTCCGGCGCGTTGATCAGCCGCTCGCCGCGCCTGAGCTCGCCGCGCTGGTAGCCGTACGTCGCCGCGAGCATCCAGCCTTGCCGTCACTCATGGCGTCGCGCGCGGGCTGGCGAATGGCCATCACCGTCTAGCGTAATCGAGGTTGAGGAGCGCGATGACCATCGCCAGTCTGCGCGGGACCTGCCGCAGGGCGTTGGCCATCGTCGGCGCGCGGTGGGCCTCGACAGGCGATGGCCACGGAAGTTGCATCCTCGAACGCAAGGCACTGACCCGCCCGCTTGGCGCGCCCTGGCGCGACATCATCGCTGCTGCGGCGTGCTCGCCGCATGCTCCTTGTTCATCCCCCGGATGCAGTGCTGGAGCGCCGCCCGGAGGTTCCCGAAGGTGGCAATGTCGGCCAGATCGAGCCCGAGCGCCACGATGGTCTGTGCGACGTTCGACCGGATGCCCGTGACGACGCCCTCCGCGCCCAGGAGCCGGATGGCACGGACGAGCTCGATCAGGTAGCTCGCGGTCTTCGTGTCCACCACCTCGACGCCGGTGAGGTCGAGGATGGCGTAACGCGCGCGGGTACGCGTGATCGCGTCGAGCAGGACGTCCATCACATCCGCGGTCCTCGCGCTGTCCACCATCCCGACCATTGGCAGGGTGAGCACGCCGTCCCAGACCTGGATGATAGGAGTTGACAGGTCGCGGATGACCTGCTGCTGCCGCTCGACGAGGTCCAGCTGGTTCCGTAACTCCAGCTCCGTGTTCTTTGCGTCGGTGACGTCAAGCGAGAAGCCGACGACCCCGTGCACCTCGCCGTGCTCGCCTCGGATCGGTAGCTGCCAGTTCTCCCAGAACAGCCCGTGCGCCTGGGTGAGCGAGTGGTTCGGCTCGCCGGCGAGCGCCCGCCGCAGCACTTCAACCCCCTCGACGCTTTCCGCGTAGAGCTCGAACGCGTTCTTGCCGATGTGCTGGCCCTGCGCAAGCCCAGCCCGATCGAGCGCTTTGCCCTCGTGGAGCGTGAAGATGCCGGCGCGATTGACGGCCCAGAGGACGCTCGGCAGAGCCTGTGTGATCGTGTGTAGGATCCGCTCCTTCTCCTTGTTGAGGAGGCGCCTTTCGATCTGCTCCGTCACACGTTGCCCGAAGACCCCAACGCTGCTCACCTCGCCGCGCTCGTCGAGGAGGTGCTCGTAGCTCCACTCGAAGAGTGCCTCGTCGCCGCCCTTGCGGGCGTGGGCCCACACCCGCGGCACGGCGTCGTTCTCTCCGAGGAGCCGCCGCCAGGCGTCCGGGTCACCGTGTACGGGTAGCAGCTGATCCATGCGCTGGCCGAGTGCCTCTTCCCGCGCATAGCCGAGCAGCCGTCCAGCCGCCTCGTTCCAGTCCTCGATCGTGAGGTCGCGGCCATACTCGACGATCGCGAGCGGCGCCCGTTCAACGAGGCGCACTCGCTTGCTCGCAAGCTTCACGGCTTCGGTGTCTTGCTGCAATCCGGCAGAAACTTGCATACCAACGGAATTGAACCTGAACGTTCTTCATCCGTCGAGAGAATTCGTGGCGCGGCGGCTCCCACTCTGGCATGCCATGTCACACCATGTCCCCCTGGCGGAGCGTCGCCCGCGGTCCGCAGTGCCCGCTCGCCTCCCTTCTCACGATGGCTGCTCGAGGCTGATCTCGCCCCCCGGCTCGATGGGCAGCTCGATGGTGAACGTTGTTCCTGAACCTGGCCGGCTGTGAAGATGCACGCGCCCGCCATGCGCTCGTACGATCTCCCGAACAAGGTACAGGCCGAGTCCGAGGCTCTGCGCTTGATGAATCCCCGTCGCGCGCTCAAACGCCTCGAACACGCGCCGGTGGTCGGGCTCAGATATCCCGATCCCCTGATCGAAGACCGAGAGGCGAGCGACGGCCCCATCCGCGTCGGCGACGATCCGAACCGGCTTTCCAGCTCCGTACTTCAGGGCGTTCGTCAGCAGGTTCGTCGCAACCTGCTCGAGCCGCAGCCGATCCCACTGGCCCCAGACAGCGCGTATCGCCTGGACGTGGAGAGCACATCCTGCCAGCGCCGCCTGCTCGCTCAGCCTCCCGACGACGTCCTGCACGAGCGCCGTCAGGTCCACCGGCTCACGCGTCAGGACGAGCCGCCCCACCTGGACGCGCGAGAGGTCGAGCAGGCTGTCGATCAACATGTTGAGTCGACCGAGCTGACGCTTGAAGGACGTGAGCGAGGACGACAACCAGGACGAGGATACCGTCTCTTGATGCTTTATCGATCGCGTGAGCGCGTCGAGCTTGAGATGGACGCCTGTCAGCGGTGTCTTCAGCTCGTGGGCGAGGAGCGCCGTGCGCCTCTCCGCGGCCTCTGCCGCCGCCCGCGCCCCTCGCTCCTTGGCGAGCAAGAGCGCGTGCTCGAGCGAGATGGCCGCTTGCGTGGCGAGCAACTCGAGGGCGAGAAGCCGCTCGGGCGTGAACGCGTGCGTGGTGAGGTTGTTTTCGAGGTAAAGCAGGCCGATCACCTCGGCCTGCCGCAAGATTGGAGCGCAGAGGACCGACCTCGGCTTCTGTCGGACGATGTGCTCGTCGTCCGAGAACCTGGCGGCCTTCGTGGCGGCGTCGTCGAGGAGTACCCGCTCCTTGGTGAGCCGCACGTGGTGGAGGAGCGAGGCCGGGACGAGCGCGGAGGAGGACACCGACAAGGAATGCAGAACCTTCGTCACGGTCCCTTGTCGCTCCTCGATCGCGGCTTCCGCTTCGATCGTCAGGTCGCTACCCCGTACAAGGATGAGGCAGCCCTTCTGGGCACCTCCCTGCTCGAGGACGAGCTCGAGCAGCGTTCGCAAGAGCTTCTCCAGGAGGATCTCGCTCGAGATGGTCTGCGACGCCTTGACGACCGAGAGCAGGTCGAGGTGCTCCGCGCGCGCCGCGAAGGTGGCGGTGGGCGCGAGCAGCCGTTGCTCGAGGAGCTGCGGATACAGCGTTTCGAGTTGCCTCACCTTGCCGTCCGCCCCCCAGCGCACGTAGCAGGAGCGGGCCTCGCGCAGGTACGTATCGGCGATGCGCTCGAACCCTCGTGCTCGGTAGAACCGAGACGCGAGCTCGCAGGCAAGCGCTTCATTGTGGACGAAGCCGCTGTCGCGCGCCGCGTGGATGGCCTCTTCATAGAGGCGCATGCCGTCGAGGTCCCGGCCCTCGACGCGTGCGACCTCGGCTGATACCATGGCGTAGCGGCTCTGGAAGTTCTCGGGGCAGTTGTCGGCCCAGAGCTTCAGCCTCCGCAGTTGCTCCTCGAGGGTCTGCGCGAATTGCTGCCGCTGCTCGGCAGGCGCCTGGGCGTGGAGCGCCGTCAGCGTGAGCGCGTGGTAGAAGTGGTGCGTCGCCTCCATCGCCAGAGACGCCACTTGGTGCTGCATCAGCGCGGCGCTGGCTGCGGACTCCAGCGCTTCGGCATGTCGTCCATAGGTGAATGCCGCGATCTGCTTCATGATATGATAAATGGCGATTCCAAGGCCGAAGCCCGCCTTCTCGAGGATCGCGATGCTGTGCTCCTCGTCGAAGGCGCCGTCGTTGAAGCTCGTGGACGCCTGCGTCGCTCCCTTCAGGCTCACCGCAAACTGCTCTTCAAGCCGGACTACATGGTACACCACGTCGTTGTGGGTCTGCCGGGCGAACGCGGTGTACTTCCGCGCGACGTCAATGACGCGATCGAGCGGGTCGCCGTTCTCCAGGAGAAGCCATACCATGTTGTACGTCAAGTAGCCGGCGCAGATGAGATCTCCAACGTTGAGGCAATCGAGGAAGGCCTGGTCCATGAGCGGAAGGCTCGTCGCATAGTGCCTGCGCCAGAAATTGATGACGCCCGCATGGTGGAAGAGCAGCTTCCCCTTTAGCTTGGCTGTGACGCTCTTGAACTTTTCATTCAGCCTGAGCGCCATCTCGGAGAACTGGAACGCGCATGGAATGTCGTCGAGGATTGACACTACCACCATGGAGTAACAACTGTAGACGAAGGAGGACTCTTCGGCGTGTCCGCATCGTAGGGAGACGTTCACTCCCTTGGCGGTCAGCAGGGCCCAGAGCGCCGGTCGCACGGAGTAGATGAGGGGGCTCGATTCGGCGACCAGACCGATGAGCGCCCGCACGCTTTCGTCGGTGGCCACGGGCGCATCGACGAGATCGGCGATGCGACGCCCGCGCAGGTTGATCGGGACCTCTTGGATCTCGGCCTCCACGGCCACCTGGATCTCCTCGTCGGGCTCCGGGAGCGTCACCCCATAGAGCCGCAGCGCCTCGAGCATGACCGTCACGGCGTCGCGGTGTCGTCCGGCCATCTGATAGAGCCGCATACGCAGCCGGTAGGCCCTGGCTCGGTCGGGGTTCGCGTGTGCGTTCTGGAGGATCAGGTCGACCAGCTCGTCGGCCCGCTGGAAGTCGCCGGCGAGGTACTCGCATTCGGCGAGCTCCAGGTAGAGCGTGAGCGTGTCCTCGTACCGTGTGCGCCAGGCGTCCGGGGGCAGTAGTGTTATCGCCTGGGCCAGATAGCTGCGAGCCGAAGCGAAGGCGACCGAAGCCTTTGCCTTGAGCCCTGCCAGGAGGTTGAGCCGGCGCAGCGCCTCCCTTTCGCGTGGGTCGGTGAGGAGGTGGGCGCCGTGATTGAGCTGGTTCGCGACGTCAAAAGCCCGCTCCTCGACGGCCTCTCTAGGCAGATGAGACACGAGGAGCCGGCCGATCTTGAGATGCACTGCGGCCCGCAGCTCCTCCGGGATGAGCCAGTAGGCCGCCTCCTGGACGCGGTCGTGGAGGAACCTGTACGTGCCTTCCTGGTTGTACGTGCCTTCCTGGTGGAGGACGAGCCCCGCGCGGACGGCTTCCCAGACATCCGCGTGCAGCTCCTCCTCCGAGCGGCCGTACGCTGTCGTCAAGAGGCCGACCTCCGCGGCGTGCCCAAGACAGGCGAGCTGCTTCAGCGCTTCCTGGGTACCAGCAGGGAGCCGCGCGAGCTTGTCGACCATCAGGTCGACCACGTTGTCGGTGAAGCCTTTGGCGCGGATCTTCGGCATGTCCCACCGAAAGGCGCCCGCATGCGAATCGAATTCGATCAGCCGCTCTTCGTGGAGAGCGGTGAGGAACTGGATCGCAAAGAAGGGGTTGCCGGCCGTCTTCTCGTGGACCAGGGCCGACAGCGGCGCGGCGTCTTCCTGCCGGCAGTGGAGCATGCCGCTGACGAGCACGGCCAGGTGCTCGCGGGAGAGCGGGCCGAGCGCGATGTCACGGACGCGCCCGCCCTCCCTCCTCACCTTGTCCAGCGCCCTCATGACCGGGTGCGAGGGGGGCACCTCATTGTCGCGGTAAGCACCGATGACGAGGAGATGGCCCGTTTCGGGGTGCGTCATCAGATCCTCCAGGAGTCCGAGGCTCGCCGAATCGGCCCACTGGAGATCGTCGAGGAAGAGCGCGAGAGGGTGCTCCTTCCGGGCGAACACCCCGATGAAGTTCCGGAAGACGATGCGAAACCGGTTCTGCGCCTCGACCGGCGGCAATTCGGGAGCCGGCGGCTGCCGGCCGATGACGAGATCGAGCTGCGGGATCAACTCCACGATGAGCTGTCCGTTGACCGTGAGGGCCTCGAGCAACCGCTGCTTCCAGGCCGCGATCCCCCCGGTGTCGGCGAGGATCTCGAGCACGATCTCCTGCAGGGCCTGAGCGAGCGTGGAGTAAGGGATGCCGCGCTTGTACTGATCGAATTTCCCCGAGGCGAACAATCCACGCTCCCGGACGACCGGCTTGTGCAGCTCGTGGACCAGCGTCGACTTGCCGATGCCCGAATAGCCGGATATCAGCACAAGCTCAGGAGATCCGGTGTCCAACACGCGCTCGAAGGCGCGCAGCAGCACCCCGATCTCCTCGTCGCGCCCGTAGAGCTTCTGCGGGATCTGGAGGCGGCCCGACGCGTCCTGCTCGCCCAAGGGGAAAGGCTCGATGCTGCCACGGCAGCTCCATAGCTCGAAGCACCTCTCCAGGTCACAGCGAAGGCCGCGCGCGGTCTGGTAGCGCTCGTCGGGCATCTTCGCGAGGAGCTTGATCACGATGCGCGCGACCGCCTCGGGCACTTCGGGGACCACGTCGGACGGCGCCGCGAACGCGCGAGCGATGTGACTATGGATCCATTCCAGCGGGTCGCGAGCCTGGAATGGGAGCTTTCCCGTGAGCATCTGGTAGAACGTGACACCCAGGGAATACAGATCGCTGCGGCTATCAATCCCCCGGTTCATCCGCCCTGTCTGCTCGGGCGACATGTAAGGGAGGGAGCCCTCGATGAGGCGCGCTGGCTGCGCGGCCTGGTGGTCGCGGGGAAGCCGTGAGGCGAGCCCGAGATCGGCAATCTTCACCTCGCGGGTGGTGGAATTCACGAGGATGTTCGCGGGCTTGAGATCTCTGTGGACCACGCCTCGCTGGTGAATGTCGGAGACGGCCCCTGCGATGCGAACAGCCATCTCGAGGAACCTGCCGATCTCCATCGGCGCCCCGAGCAGTCGATCGAGCGGCTCTGCGCCAGAGTCTTCCATGACGAGGGCGAGCCTCCCCTCGTACATCTCGAGGGCGAGGGGCCTGACGACGGTCCCGACATCCAGCAGCTTGCCCGTCTCGTACTCCCTCTTGAGCCGATCGAGGTCCTTCGGCCGGCAGCTTCTTGGGTCGAGCACCTTGAGGACCACCGGATGGCCATCGGCGTTTCGAACAGCGCGGTACACGGCAGCCCCGCGGCCCTCGGCGACGGTTTCGCCGATCGTATAGGGAAAGGGAGGGGGCGGGCTCGTCATACGGGTGCTTGGTGAGGTAGCCTCGGCAGCATGAGCCCTCCCATGGTGGAGTCTAACACTTTCTGACATCCACCATGCATGGCGAGCCTTACAGGCCAACACACCCGCTTTCGCCTCCGGCGACGGGCTCGGCCGCGTGCCGTGCCAGAGGCGCAGCCGCTGAGCCGCCGCCGCCCAATGTCACTCCTCTCCGGGCCGCCCGCTTCGGTGGGCTACGCGGCGAGACAAGGCACCACCTCCGCAGCCCGCTCGCCGCCGCCAACATCCCTCACGGATCTCTGACCGCAGAACTAGGGATAGCTGACGGTGATCTCGGCGAGGAAGGTCCTGCCGTTCTGCCGGCTCGTGGCCGAGAGGTAGCTCTCCGCGGCCGGGTAGTCGTACCGCGTGTCCATCGCGTTGTAGATGCCGATCACATAGCGGCTGTGGAAGCGCTGGAGCTCCCCGGACACCGTGAGGTCCGCGACGATCGCGCCCGCTGTCTCGTCGGCCGAGCTGCGGCCGATGCGCCGGGGCGCCTCCAGGTTGATCCGGAGCCCCGCGGCGGCGAGCCGCTCCACCACCGGGACGACGCCGCGAAACGACGCGAGGTGCTCCGGCGCGTTGATCAGCCGCTCGCCGCGCCTGAGCTCGCCGCGCTGGTAGCCGTACGTCGCCGCGAGCATCCAGCCCTGGCGCCACTCGCGGCGGAGCTCGACGTCACACCCCGCCACGAACGCGTCTCGACGGCTGTTCACGTAGCGCACCACGCCGGGCACGCCGGGGCTGTCCTCGGCGGAGGTGATCCGGTCCGACAGCTTGCTCGCGTGAACGGCGCCGAGCGCGGTCCAGTCGTCGCCGAGGCGCTGCGAGTACTCGATCTCGGCGGAAGCGATGGACTCCGGCTTGAGCACGAGGCCCCGCTCGGGGTCGACGGCGGGCACCTGCGTCTTGCCGTCGGTGTAGAACTGCTCGGAGATGCTCGGGGCGCGGAAGGCGCGCCCGCCCATGATCTTCAGGACCCCTCCCGGCGCGGGCCGGAGGATGACCGCGGCGCGCGGCACGACGATCGGCGCGAACGTGCTGTAGACGTCGAGGCGCGCGCCCCACGAGAGGCGGACCCACGGGGCGGGCGAGCTGTCGAGGATGAGGTAGCCGGCGCCGAAGCGGTACGGCACGGGCTTCGTGCGCGCGCGGCCGTCCGCGAACACGCTGCTCAGCGTCGCCTCGGGGTGCGCCTGCACCTCGCCGCCCCCGGTGACCCTCAGCCAGGGGAGCGGCGTCCACGCCGCCCTGAGCTCGCCGCCCAGCCAGGTGCCGTGCTGCTGCTCGAAGATCGTCGCCTCGTCGAACGCGTAGGCGCCGTGCCAGACGAAGCGGTTCACGTGGGCGCGCGCCATGAGCTGCAGGTCGGGCGTGAGCCGCGGCTCGAAGCGCACCTCGGCCATCATGTGCGTGTCCTCGTAGCTCGTCCCGAGGTCGTTGAGCCGCGTGCCCACGTAGCCGATCGGGACGAGCTGCTCGCGCGCGTGGTACATCCACTGCGCCGTGAACGGCCCGTACCAGGCGCGCCCGGACGTGCCGCCGGCCCGGAAGGTCTCGGCGCGCTCGGCGATCTGCACGCGCGGCCCCTCGCCCGGGTCCCGCAGCGCCACCGGGACGTCGAACCCGTCGGAGCGCGCCCCGGAGACGCTCGCCTGCACGCCCGCGTCCCTGCGGGCGTTGTAGTGGAACCCGGCGCGCGCGTGGCCCACGCCGTCGTAGTAGGTGCCGGCCGCCGCGTGCGCGCTCGTGGGCTCGTCGCGCCCGCGCGGGACGAGGTTGACGATGCCCGAGAGCGCGCCCGTGCCGTAGAGCAGCGAGCCAGGGCCGCGGACGACCTCGATGTGATCCACGTCGTGGAGGTCGTCGCGGGCGTCGGAGCCCACGAACGAGGCGTTCAGCACGTTGTCGTTCGTCGAGTGGCCGTCGGAGAGGACGAGGAGCCGGTTGCCGTAGTCGAGCGGCTCGCCGAGCCCGCGGATCCCGGCCGAGTAGACGACGTGATCGTTCGAGAGGTAGATGCCGCGCGTGCCGCGCAGCGCCTCGGCGATGGTCGGGTACCCGAAGGCGCGCAGCTCGTGCTGCTCGATGACGCTGATGGATGCGGGCGCGTCCTCCAGGCGCTCGAGGACGCGCGAGGCCGACGACACCTCCCGGAGCGGCGCCAGCGTGACGTCGCGCAGCTCCGCCTGCTGGCCGGCCGTCACCTCGATCGTCCGCTCGACGGGCGCGAAGCCCCGCAGGCTGACGCGGACGCGGCGCCGGCCCACGGCGACGCCCTGGATCACCGACGGCGTGAAGCCCATGGGGCGGCCGTCGATCTCGACGAGGGCGTCGGGCTCGTCGGCGCGCACGAGGATCGAGCCGGTGAGCGGGCTGAGCGTCGCCGTGATCGGCACCGTCTCGTGCGCGGCGACGGTCAGCGGCTGCGGCGCCGCCTCGAAGCCCGGGCGCGAGAAATGGAGCACGTGGCGGCCCGGCGGCAGATCGAGATCGCACGGGGCGGTGCAGGCGGGCGGCGCGCCGTCGTGGTCGACGTGCACCGTGGCCTCGCTCGCGCCGCGCACGTCCACCCGCACGGTGCCGACGATGCGGCGGAGCACGATGAGGACCTCCTTGCTCTGCCCCAGCTTCACCGGGACGTCGTCCACGGCCACGGGCTCGTAGCCCGCGAGCTCGACGAGGATCCGGTAGCGCCCCTCGGACATGGCGAGCCGGCGCGGCGCCGTGCCGCGCGCGCCGAGGTCCTTGCGATCGACGTAGATCCTGGCCCCGGGCGGCGACGTGACGATCTGGAGCACGGCCACGCGCGGCGCGATCCGCTGGAGCGCGGCCTGGACCTCGGCGACGACCTCCGGGTCGGCCTCGCCCTCGAGCGCGTCGTCGTAGTACCGGTGCGCGTCCGCGAAGCGGCCCAGCTCCTCGTAGGTGAGCGCGATGTTGAAGACGACGTTGCGGTTCGGCACGAGCCGGTTCGACGCGAGGAAGTGCTCGAGGGCGGTCTGGAACTGCCCCTGCTTGTAGAGGTCGCGCCCCAGGTCGAAGTGGAGGTCGGCCTCGTCGGCCTGGCCCTCGCCGTCGGCGCGGGCGGCGGGGGCCTGGAGCAGGGCGCCTGCGAGGAGGGGCACCGCGGCGAGCCTCCACCGGCGAGCGCGCGTGCTCGAGGGCGCTCGACGCATGCAGCTAGCGGTGCTCGCGCAGGCGCGTCGCCTTCGTCGGCGCCGGCTCGCTGCTGGCCGGGTACGGCGACGACGGCGCGAGCACCGCGCGCGGGCGGCCCGCCCTCGCCGAGCCGAGCGGCGCGAGCGCGGCGCCGGCCGTGGCGAACCCGCTCGCCGCGGCGGCCGCCGCGGCTGTGGGCGGCGAGGCGACCTCCGACGGCGGGAGGGACGAAGGCCCGGGATCCTCGCGCGAGGGCGCGGAAGGCTCGCCCTGCGCCGGCGTGGCCTGCGAGGCCGCCTCGCCGGCAGGCGGCGCGCCCGCGGCCGGCGCCGCGCCGCGCCCGAGCCACGCGGTCGCCGCCATGCCCCCGAGGAGCGCCACGAGCGCCGCCGCCGCGAGGGGCGCGACCATGCTTCGCCGGCGCCGCCCCTGTGGATCCCCTGCGGCGACGCGCTCGCCCCGTCTGGACGGCGCCGCCGTCGGCGCCAGCGACTCGTCCGGGGGCAACGCGTGCACGGAGGGAGGTCCGGCAGCCGACGTCCGCGCGGGCGGCACCGACGGCGAGGCCGCCGCGGTGAACGTGAGAGGAACGACCGACACCCGCGCGGGCGGCACCGACGGCGAGGCCGTGGCGGTGAGCGTGAGAGGAGCGACGGACACCCGCGCAGGCGGCATCGAGGGTGAGGCCGCCGTCGCGAGGGCGGGTGGAGCGACGGACGCCTGCGTGGGTGGCATCGAGGAGGCGCGCTCCTTCGCCTGCTCGCTCAAGCTGTGCCGGGACCCACGCGTGGGGCCGATCGGCCCGGTCAGGGTCTCGGCTTCCTCGTCGATGGCCCGCAGGCGGTCCGGCGCCGGCGGCGCGTCGACGGCCTCGTTCCCCATCGCCCTGCGCAGGATGCGCGCCACCGTCTGGCGCGCGGACTCCGACCCGAGCGGCTCGAGCAGCGTGGCCAGCTCGGCGATCGTCTGGGGACGGCGCGCCGGATCCTTCTCGAGGCACATCAGGATGACCCACTCGAGCGCGAGCGGGATCTCTGGCCGGTGGCTGCGCGGGGGCACGGGCACGTCGGTCACGATGCTGACGAACAGCGCCGAGACGGACTCGGTCTCGAACGGCAGCCGCCCTGTCAGGAGCTGATAGAGCGTCATGCCGAGCGCCCAGATGTCGCTGCGGGCGTCCACCGTCCGGGTGCTGCGGATGTGCTCCGGCGACATGTAGCGGGGGGAGCCGAGCACCACGGCGGATGCGGTCAGCTGGGCGTTCAAGCCGAGCACGCCCTCCTCGGACGCCTTCGAGATGCCGAAGTCGAGCACCTTGATCAGGTTCGAGCCGTCCTTGCGGCTCGCGAGGAAGAGGTTGCCCGGCTTGAGGTCGCGGTGGACGATCCCGAGCGAGTGCGCCTCGGCGAGCGCCTCGCAGGCCTCGATCACGTAGCTGACCGCCTGCTCCACGGGCAGCGGGCCCCGCGATTCGAGCAGCGCCTCCAGATCGATGCCATTCAGGTACTCCATCACGAAATAGGGCAGATCGTCGTCGGTCTGCCCCACATCGATGACGCGGGCGATGTGCTCGCTGGCGATCGCCGCCGCGGCCTGCGCCTCCCGGAAGAAGCGCTCCGTGGCGCCGGGCGTGGTGCGCCCCTCGGGCAGCAGGAACTTCAGCGCGACGCGGTGGCGCAGCGAGACGTGGTGCGCCGCGACGACGATCCCCATGCCGCCGCGGCCGAGCACCCGCTCGACGCGGTACTTGCCGCCGACGACATCCCCGACGCGCGGAATCCTGCGCCATGAAGACGGTTCCGCCGCGTCCGAGCCTGCGTGGGCCATCGGCCGTCAGTATACACCAGCACCTCTGGGACCCGGCACAATCTCGGCCGTCCGCCGGCGCCGTGTGTGATACGCCCGCTCCCAGCCCCACCCGCTCTGTCGGGCGGCGATCCAGGCGGGGTGTGGCGCCGCGCGCTCGCAGCAGCGGTTGCGCGGCGAGCGGCGGCGGACGGGGCAGCGGGCGCGCGAGCCGGCGGGCCGGCCGACAACCGCCGCGCGGGCTCCGGCTTTGCGCACCGCGTGGTGGTTCGTCTTCCGTGGATGACGCGCATTGCTATGCTGGCCACCGGTGTCTCAGCGAGGTCACATCGTGAATGAATTCACCGTGATAGGCCCCCTCCTCGGCGGCGCCCTCATCGGCCTGGGCGCGTCTCTCCTCCTGCTCTTCAACGGGAAGGTCGCTGGCATCAGCGGCATCGTCGGAGGGCTCCTCTTCCGGAAGCCTGGCGATACCGCCTGGCGCGCGGCGTTCGTCGCGGGCCTCCTCCTCGGCGGCCTCGCGCTCGTCGCCGCGCACCCGCTCGCCTTCCCCTCAGCGGGGGGCGGCGGGTCGCTCGGCCTCGTGATCGTCGCCGGGTTGCTCGTCGGCTGGGGCGCGCGGCTCGGCAACGGGTGCACGAGCGGCCATGGAGTCTGCGGCCTCAGCCGTCTGTCGGTCCGGTCGCTCGTCGCCACGCTGACGTTCATCGCGACCGCGGCCATCACGGTGTACGTCAGCCGGCACCTGCTCGGGGGGGCGCGATGAGGCAGGGCGCGGTCGCGTTCCTCGCCGGCTTGCTGTTCGCCGTGGGGCTCGGCGTCTCCGGCATGACCCAGCCGTCCAGGGTCATCGGCTTCCTCGACGTGGCCGGCGGCTGGGACCCGAGCCTCGCGTTCGTGATGGCCAGCGCGGTATCCGTGCACTTCCTGGCCTACCGCGTCCTTCGCTGGCGGCGGCGCGAGGGCGGCGTCGATTCGGCCGGCCTTGCCCGCGCGCCGCGGTTTCCCCTCCTGGCCGACCGCGCGGCCGTCCCGACCCGCACCGACATCGACGCGCGCCTCGTCGCTGGCGCCGGGCTCTTCGGCGTCGGCTGGGGTCTCGCCGGGTACTGCCCGGGGCCGGCGCTCGTCTCGCTGGTGACCGGATCGAGCGCCGTGCTCGCGTTCGTCGCGGCGATGGCCGCCGGCATGGCGATCGAGCGCTTCGCCTCGGCCAGGGCGAGAGCGGAGATGAGCGAGCAGACGACGGAATGAACGGCAAGTAAAACAACGCTTGTGACGGGCAGAACGGCGCACAACGCGCGTCGCGCCGGACGGAACATCGTGTGTCGCGCCGGGCGCCGAGCGTCACGGGGGCGCCGCGAGCCGATCGGGATCTGCAGGCCAGAGCAGGCGGCGCGCGTTGTCGCGGTAGATCTTCTGCAGCACGGGCGCGGGCAGGTGCATACCGTAGATCCTCCAGGACCCCTGGCGGCCGTTCGCGGCCTCGGTATCGAAGTAGTCGTCCTCGGTCTCGAGGAAGCGCGCATAGACCTCATAGCCTGCGGTCCTGGCGCTCTTGAGGTCGGTGCCGAAGAGCACGCGGTCCTGGTAGCGCACGAAGAAGCGGTGCGCCGCGCGCGGCTGCCGGCCCAGCTCGCTGATGCTGGCCGACATGTCGACCTGCAGATTGGGGAAGCGATCAAGCCAGCCCGCGAGCTGCTTCAGGTCTTCGGACGAGCTGGCCATGTGCGCGCCCACGAAGGTGACGTCGGGGTGGCGCTCGATCACGCGGTTGCGCTCCTCGAAGAGCCGCGCGCGGGTTGGAAAGCGCGTCCTGTCCGCGAATGACCAGCTCGGGAACTCGTGCAGCTCGTGCCAGCGCTCGTTCTTCGCGTCCAGCGGGGCGAAGAACGCCGCCGGGTCGGCCACGTGCCAGAGCACGGGCCGGCGGTGGCGCGCGCACGTGCGCCAGACCGGCTCGAGCTCCGGGCTGTCGAGCGCGACGCGCCGGCCCTCGGGCGTGCGCACCGTGAGCCCGAGCTCCTTGAAGATCTTGAGCCCCTTGGCCCCGGCCTCGAAGTCGGTCGCGAGCTGCGCGGCCACGCGCTCGCCCCAGCCCGGGGCGCCCACGAGCGCGAGGTCGAGGTTGGCATAGGTCAGGAAGCGCCCTGGATAGGCGCGGTCGAAGCGCTCGAGCTCGCGCACCAGGCGCTTGCCCGAGGAGCCATCGAGGTTGACCATGGTCTCGACGTGGAACGCGTCCATGCGCGCGACCTCGGCCGCCACGTCCACGACACGGTGCAGGTGCGTGTGGACATCGACGGCGGGCACGGCCAGGTGGATGATCGCGGTGCGCTCGAGCGCCAGAAGCGGTATGGGCTGCCAGTCCGCGAGCCGCAGCGCCGCGATGTCGGCGGACCGCGACGGCGCCGCGCATGGCGCGGCCGGGCCGTGAGCGCACGCGGCTGGCAGGAGGAGAACGAGCATGAGCGCTGCGATGTCCGCGCGGGACATGAGGCGACCTCTGGACGCGAGCATGACCGAGCATAGCGCGCAGGAGGCCGCTCTCGGCGAGGAGCGCCTCGGGGCAGATCACCGAATTGGCATGATATGCTGCGGGGCGCAGGCGGAACGGAAGGAGGCAACGTGCTTCGACTCCACTTGGCTCTTGGTTGCGCGGTTTTCATGGTTGCAGCGTGCGGCAACGATGTGCACGAGGCGGCCGCGACGGGTGGCGTTGCCGGCAATGGCTCTGGCGCCACCGGTGACGGCAGCGGTGCCGGCGGATCCGTCGCGAACAGCGGCGAGGGCGGCGCCGTCGGCTCGGCGGGAACGGCCGGCGCCGGCGGCGACCCGGGCGGCGCCGGGGGCAGCGTCGCGGGCGGGGGCGTGGACGGTGCGGCCGACCCGTGTGGCCCGTCGCGCGGCGGTCAGCGAAGCGCTCCTTCTCGCAGGCGCCTGCGGAGGTGCCGAGGAGGCCCGGGAACGACTGCTCACCTGGGCGGGTCCGTGCGATAAACGAGGCATGCCTGCCGCCCTCGCTGCGCTCGAGTACGCCCTCGCCGCCGGCTCCGTCGAGGCGTGGTTGGCGGAGCTGCGCGACGAGGCGGTTCGCTTGCGGATCCGTCGCGCGCTGGACGCCGATCGCAGGCTGTGGACGCAGTACCCCGATTCGCTGGGGAGCTGCCTGTTGACGCGGACGTTCGGCGTCAAGGCGCTGGCATCGCTCCACCAAGCGTGGACGAAGGAGCTCGCAGCGCGCGGGCGCCCGTGGATCCGCCCGCTGCGCGGACTGCCGATGCCCGACGGTCTGCTCGCCGAGCTGTACTCCGACGAGGAGCTGTCGCTCGCCGGGCTGCAGGTGCCGCGCTTCGCGTCGGAGGACGAGGTGGTGCTGACGGCGAGGCGGCTGCACCCGAGCGCGCAGCCGCCCGAGGAGCGCCGGCGGGAGCGTCTGCGCTGGCGCTGGACCGAGGGCCGCGCCGTGATCGAGCCGGAGCCGCCGGACGACGCGGCCGCGCCGGCGTATCCGCGGTTCGTGACCGACGGGTGGGGGCCGGCGTATCTGGTCCGGTCGGAAGGCGCGCAGCGGGTGGCATTGCCGTGCCCGGAGGAGGGCAGCGCGTACGCGCAGCTCTCGGCCGACGGCTCGCGCCTCATCGTGTACGGGACGCTCGACGAATACGCCGGAGGATTCGTGTACGTCGTCGATCCCGAGACGCTGGCCGTCGAGCGGCAGCTCGCGACCGATTCGCCGGTGTCCGATGTCGCCGATGGCGGCGGGCAGATGGTGGTATCGACGTACCGCAGCGGGACGATCGGGTGGATCGACGGCCGCGCGCACGTGCTGCCGATCGGCGGCCATGCGATCTGCCTCTCGCCGAGCGGCAACCACGTGGCCACGGTCGGGGCGGCGCTGCGGATCTGGTCGCTGGCGGAGCTCGTGCGCCAGAGGACGCGGCCGCCGCTGCCAGGGTTCCCGCCGCGCTTCGATCCGAGCGGCGAGCGGTTGCTGTGCGGCAGGGAGCTGCTCGACGGTCGCACCGGGCGGCGGATCGCGCGGCTCAGTCCAGAGCTGGAACCGTATCTGGAGGGCGGACCGGCGCAGCCGTGGCTGCACTTCGGGACACGTCACCTGATCTGCACGCACGGCGGATTGCAGCTGTGGGACGCGCGCAGCGGGGAGCCGCTGGTGATGGAGGAGCCGCTCGGCTTTCCGCACTGGTACACGCTGGCGTACGACCGCGAGGGGTCGCGCCTGGCGGCGCTGCGCCAGGAAGAGACGACGGTGGCGCTGCACGAGCTGCCGCACGGGCGTTGCATCCGCACGGTGACGTTCGAGCTCGCCGGCTGGGCGCTGGGGATGGCCGAGGACGCGAGCATGCTCGCGGTGCAGCAGGGCGGGCAGATCGAGGTCCGGACCGAGGACGGCGCGATGGTGCGGCGCTGCGGCCAGGCGACGGCGTCGGGGCGGCGGCCGCGGTTCTCCGAGCCGGCGCCGCGGTTCTCGCTCGACGGCAGGCGCGTCGCCGCACGCGTGGGCGCCAAGGACTGGCGGATCTGGACGCTCGCGAGCGGGGAGGAGGAGCGCGTCGAGGGCAGCCTGGAGAAGGTCGCCGACTTCGCGGCGCCGGAGCCCGCCGATTGGGCGCTGGAAATGGGCACGATGTCGGTGTTCACCCACGGGCCGAGCGGCACCAAGATCGCGCTGCCGGTGATCGGCGGGTGGGTGTGCAATCCGGCCGATCCGCGGATCGCCGTTTGCGACGAGCTGCTCGTCGAGCTGCGGGCCGGCGGCTGAACCCCCCTGGGCGGGGAGCTGTGGCGCACCGGGGAAACTCCTCGTTATTGTATCCCCGAGTGGGCCTTGTTGTCCCCTGGCGGAAAGGCGGCCTCAACGCGCTGCATCCACGCGCAGGCGCGGACGGGAACGCCGCGGTGCGCCTGCGTCGTGCGTCGACCCGCTCTCATTACAGCGACAGGAGCGCCGAACCCGGTGTCACGTGACCGATACAATGAAGTGGTTGACAGCGACCGAACTCTTCTGATTTAGGACATCGGGGGGCATCATCCACATGGGGAGGGCGGGACGTGCTGTTGAAAATTGACACGGCGCTGCGGACGGACGCCGGCGCGGTGGCCGCCGATGACGGCTATGATGCCGTGATCGTGGGCTCCGGGATCGCCGGCGCGATCGTGGCCAACGAGCTAAGCCGAGCCGGCAAGCGGGTGCTGCTGCTGGAGGCAGGGGCGGGGACGAACCGGTCGATCTCCGGCTATGAGTCCTACCTTGCCAACTTCTTCGCGGCGTCGTCGAAGGACAACCAGTCGCCGTTCCCCGAGAACCCGAACGCGCGGATGCCGCGCAGCCCGGAGCTCCGCAAGCTCCAGCCCGGCGAGACCGACCCGGCTCCCTACGTCGTGCAATCGGGCCCCTACGTCACCGACACCAACTACACGCGCGTGTTCGGCGGAACGACCATGCACTGGGAGGCGAAGACCCCCCGCATGCTGCCGGACGACTTCAAGGTCCGCACGCTGTTCGGACAGGGCGTCGACTGGCCGCTGAGCTACGAGGACATCGAGCCCGACTACCAGGTGGCCGAGCGCGAGGTCGGCGTCTCCGCCGACGTCCGGGAGCAGACGTACCTGGGGCTCCGCTTCCCCGAAGGCTACGTGTACCCGATGAAGGGCCTGCCGCTGTCCTACCTGGACCAGAGGGTCGGCAAGGGCATCGACGGCACCGAGGTCAAGCTGCACGACCAGGCGTATTCCATCCGGATCCGCGCGTACCCGCAGGCCCGCAACGGAGTTCCCAACCCCGCATACGACGGCGGCAAGGGCTACGTGCCGGTGGGCGCCGTCAACACCCATCAGGTGGAGGAGGGGGAGCGCTGCCAGGGCAACACCAACTGCGTGCCGCTCTGCCCGGTGCAGGCGCGGTATCACTCCGGCAAGACGCTGGCGAAGGCGCTCGAGACAGGGCGGGTCGACCTGATGGTCCAGGCGGTCGCCTCGAAGGTGGTGATCGATCCCGAGAGCGGGCGCGTCACCGCGCTGGAGGTCAAGGTCTACAAGGACCCGCAGTCGTCAGAGCACGAGACGGTGACCGTCAAGGGCAAGATCTTCGTGCTCGCCGCCGGCGCCATCGAGACCCCGCGGCTCATGCTGGCTTCCGGCGTCCGGAGCAGCAGCGGGCTGATGGGTCGCAACCTGATGGACCACTCCTACCTGCTGAGCTGGGGGCTGATGCCCGAGGTCTGCGGGACCACGCGCGGCACGAGCTGCACCGGCGGCATCATCGACCTGCGCACGGGGCCATTCCGGCGGAGTCAGGCGGCCTTCAGCGTGGACATCCACAACGACGGCTGGGGGTGGGCGACGGGCTCGCCCTTCACGGATCTGGCCGAGCTCGTGGACCAGCACAACCACTTCGGGGACGAGCTGCGCCGCGGGCTGGTCGACCGCATCTCGCGCCAGCTCCTGTTCGCGTTCATGCTCGAGGTGCTGCCGAGCGAGAGCAACCGCGTCACCGTCGATCCGCGCTACACCGACCGCCTCGGCAACATGCGCCCGGTGGTCTCGTTCACGGTGCCGGAGTACACGATGCGCGGCGCCGCCTACGCGCGGCAGTTCGCCAGGACCATGTTCGCGCGCCTGGGCGTCGTGGATTTCTCCCGGTACGACCCCGGCGACTACGGCTATGTCGCCTACGAGGGCGAGGGGTACGCCATCCGGGGGGGCAACCACCTGGCCGGCACGCACATCATGGGATCGGACAAGCGCACTTCGGTCGTCGATACCGACCAGCGCTCCTGGGATCACGAAAACCTCTATCTGGTCGGAGCCGGCAGCATGCCTTCGGTCGGCACCGCCAACGTGACCCTCACCCTCGCCGCGCTCTGCTACCGGAGCACGCGCGCGATGCTCAAGCAGCTTCACTGACGGGAGGTACGCCCATGATCAACTCCAGACGCTCCGAACCTCCCGCGCCGCGGAACAAGATCGAGACCCTCACCGAGCTGCACCATTACCTGCAGCACGCGCTCCAGCTGGAGCACGCCACGATCCCGCCGTACCTCGCGGCGCTCTACTCGATCAAGCCGGGGAGCAACCCGGATGCCGTCCATATCCTGCGCGTGGTGGCGGTCGAGGAGATGCTCCACCTGACCCTCGCGGCGAACCTGATGAACGCCGTCAAGGGCACGCCCGACCTGACGGCCAAGGGCTTCGTGCCCAGCTACCCCGCGTACCTGCCGGACGGCGAGACCGACTTCCAGGTCCACATCGCCCCCTTCGGCATCGAGGCCATCGAGACCTTCAAGAAGATCGAGCGGCCGAAGAAGGGAGGCGGGCGGCTCGTCCGCCGCGCCGCCCCGGCCGGCGCCACGGTGCTGGGCGTGAACCCCGACGACTGCGAGATGCAGTTCTATAGCATCGGCGAGTTCTACGCCGCCATCGAGGACGGCCTCGTGCGCCTGGAGGCGGAGGCGCAGGCCCGGGGCGAGACGATCTTCATCGGCGATCGCGGGCGGCAGATCACCCCGGAGTACTACTATTCCGGCGGCGGCGAGCTGCTGCCCGTGATCGATCTGGCCAGCGCGCGCCGGGCCATCACCCTGATCATGGAGCAGGGCGAGGGCACCGAGTCCAGCATCTACGATCGGGAAAAGGAGCTGTCGCACTATTACCGCTTCGAACAGCTCACCCAGGGTCGCTACTACCAGCCGGGTGACCAGCCGGGCCAGCCGACAGGGCCGGCGTTCACCGTCGACTGGAAGGGCGCGTATCCCATCAAGACGGATGTCAAGCTGGCCGAGCTGCCGGCCGGCTCCGAGCTGTATGACATGGCGGTCGCCTTCAACCGCGCTTACGCGAAGTTCCTCGAGACGCTGACGCGGGCCTACAACGGCGAGCCGGCGCTGCTGATGAGCGCCGTGCCGCAGATGTTCGAGTTCCGCAACCTGATCACCCAGCTGATCCGCAACCCGCTTCCAAACAGCGAGTTCACCGCGGCGCCTACCTTCGAGCTCTACCCTGCCGCGGACGCCCCTGCCGCGGTCGCCGGCGCGAGCGCGGCGTCGAGCCGCCTCGATCGATTCCTCGCCTTCTCCGCGGAGGTGACCGCCTTTGCCGTGTTCGACCTGCATGGGACCGGGCAGGCCGAGGCGTATCTGAAGGCCGCCGATGATGTCGTCGGCGCCGCCGTGGTGGACGAGCTGCTCGCCATCCACGGCGGGGCGGGGCAGGGGAGCGACCGCCAGGCGCGTGACGCCTTCCTGCGCCGGGAGATCTTCGGCCACGAGAAGCTCGGGCCGATCGCCCGCAACATCATCAAGATGTGGTATTCCGGCGTCTGGTACGAGCTGCCCACGGCCTGGACCGAGGCCTACGGCCCCGCGCCCAAGGACGTGACGTTCGTTGTCTCGCCGTCCTCGTACGTGGAGGGGCTCCTGTGGACGGCGATCGGCGGTCACCCCGCCGGAGCCAAGCCGCAGGGGTTCGGGTCGTGGGCCGATCCGCCGCGCATCCCGTCCTCCGAGGACACGCCGGCGCGCCGGTCGCTGCCTGTCGTCGGCGAGCGATAGCGCGTCGCGGGGGGAAACGTGGTGTCGGAGGGATCGGCCGATAGCGAGGCCGACCGAGGGCCCGTCGGCGAATTCGAGGGTTGCGTCGAGCCGGTTCGGTAGGCGATAGAAGTCCCGGAGGAGGAGCGCATGGTCGGGATGGGGAGGGAGATCTGCGGCGACCTGAGGATCGCCGAAGAGCGCGAGTGGCTCGTCACCAACGGCATCGGCGGCTATGGCTCCGGGACGGTGGCCGGCTCGCTCACGCGCGGCTACCACGGGCTGCTCGTCGCCGCCCTCCGGCCGCCCGTCGATCGGCGGCTGATGCTCGTCAAGCTCGACGAGACCGTCACCTACCGCGGCGCGGCCTGGGACCTCGCGACCAACCGCTGGGCGAGCGGCGCCGTCGCGCCGAGCGGCTTCGTCAACATCGAGCACTTCGCGCTCGAGGGCTCGATCCCTTGCTGGCGTTACGCCTGCGCCGACGCGCTGCTCGAAAAGCGCGTCTGGATGGAGCACGGCCAGAACACCACCTACGTCGCTTACACCGCGCTCCAGGCCCGCGAGCCGTTGCGCCTCGCCGCGCGCGCCATCGCCAACAACCGCGTCTTCCACAACACAGGCACCGTCGCGTGGCCGGCCGAGGTCAGCGCCGCTTCGGGCGGCGTCCGCGTCGTCACGGCCGGCGACGCGCTGCCGCTGTTCCTCAAGCTGGAAGGCGGCGCGGCTACCCCCGCGACGGAGCTCTACCGCGGCTTCGCGCTCCCGGCCGAGACGGCGCGCGGGCTCCTCGACCGCGACGACCACCTCCACGTCGCGACCTTCGAGGCGACCCTCCTGCCCGGCGAGACGGTGGTGTTCCTCGCCGCCGCCGGAGATGGCACCACCGCTGTCGATCGGGAGGCCCTCCCGCGCCGCCGCGCGCGCGATCGGGCCCTCCTCTCGGCGTGGAGCGGGGCGCGGCCGTCGGGCGCGGCCGCCACCCCCGGCTGGGTCTCGCAGCTCGTCCTCGCCGCCGACCAGTTCGTCGTGGACCGCGCGCAGACCCCCGGCGGCAGCCCCGGCAAGAGCGTCATCGCCGGTTATCCTTGGTTCGAGGACTGGGGCCGCGACACGATGATCAGCCTCCCCGGCCTCGCGCTCTCGACGGGACAGGCGAGCATCGCCGCGCCGATCCTCCGCACGTTCGCCGCCTTCGTGGATCAGGGGATGTTGCCCAACCGGTTCCCCGACGGCGCCGCGCACCCCGAATACAACACGATGGACGCCACGCTCTGGTACTTCCAGGCCATCCGCGCCTGTCACGAGGCGACCGGCGACGACGGGCTCCTGCGCGATCTGTTCCCGGTGCTGCGGGGCATCGTCGACTGGCATATCCACGGCACGCGTTATGGGATCCAGGTTGACCCGGGCGATGGCCTGCTCCGCGGCGGGCAGGATGGCGTCCAGCTCACCTGGATGGATGCCAAGGTCGGCGATCGCGTGATCACGCCGCGCATCGGCAAGCCGGTCGAGATCAACGCCCTCTGGTACAACGCGCTGCGGGCGATGGTCGCCTTCGCCGCCCGCCTCGGCGAGCCCGCCGAGCCGTATCAGGGGATGGCGACGAGGGCCCTCGCGTCCTTCGAGCGCTTCTGGAACGCCGCCGCGGGCTACTGCTACGATGTCCTCGACGGGCCCGCCGGCGCCGAGGCGGCGCTCCGGCCGAACCAGATCTTCGCCGTGTCGCTCCCCGAGAGCCTGCTCTCCCCCGAGCGACAGCGCGCCGTTGTCGACGCGTGTGCGCGGGCGCTCCTGACCTCGTATGGGCTGCGCTCGCTCGCCCCGTCGGATCCGGCGTATCAGGGGTTCTACGGCGGCGATCAGGAGCGCCGCGACGCCGCTTACCACCAGGGCATGGTGTGGGCCTGGCTCATCGGCCCGTTCGTCGAGGCGCACCTCCGTGTTTATGGCGATCCCGACGCAGCCCGCCGGCTGCTCGCGCCGATGGGCGACCACATCAACACCGCCGGCCTCGGCTCGATCAGCGAGATCTTCGATGGTGACGCCCCCTTCGCGCCGCGCGGCTGCATCGCTCAGGCGTGGAGCGTCGCCGAGGTGCTCCGCGCCTTCACGCTCCTCGACCAGGCGGCGTCGCCCGGATCTCTATCCCCGTGAGAACCACAGCGGTTTCCGCCCACCTCTGCACCATGCAGAGCGGCGGTCTCCCGCACAGGAGACGGGCCCAGATCGGCGTTTTCGGCGCGCAAGCGCACTCCGGTGCGCTGAGCACCGAAAACGTCGAGGTGGGCCCGTATCCGAAGCGGGTGACCGTCGCTCTAGATCAGTCGCCCTTGCAGACGTCGGCACAGGTGCCCGTCGCATCACTGCACGCGAAGGACGCGCAGTCCGAATCGGCGGAGCAGGGCGCGCCGGCGGCGCCGAGCGGCGCGCACGAATCGCCCTCGCACGCCGTGCCGGCCGCGCAGTCTTCGTCCGAAGCGCATGGACCGCCCGCCTGCTCGCGCGCCTGGCACGTCCCTTCTTGACTACAGCGAAGCTCTTCTTGGCAGTCGAGGCTTCCTTTGCACGACTCCCCCATGGCGAGCCGTGGCGCGCACGTCCCCGCGTCGGGTGGTGAGGGCTGGTCGCACCGGAGCGCCTCGTCGCAGTCGAACCTCGACGAGCATGGCTCTCCGGCCGCTGCCCTCGCTTTGCACGCCGACGTCGACTGCCCGCTCGCGTCGACGGTGCGCACGCAGCGGTCCCGGGCGCAGTCCCAGTTGTTGCCGCACGTCCCGCCCTCGGGCACGGAGCCGTCCCACGCATCGCGGCAGGACGGCGTGAACTCGGCGTTCACCCCCAGAAGCACGCCCAGTACTTCAATTTCGGCACAGGGGGCCGCGTGCACCTCGGCGAGGCACGCCTCCGCCTTCTCCGGGACGAAGGTGCCCTTCACCTCGCCTCCGCTGCTGACGGCGACGAGGATCGCCTCGAGCTGCGAGGCGCACGCGTCGGCGGAGCTCGCGTCCAGGCCATGCGCGGCCCGGGTCGCCGCGTCGCAGCACGCGAACGTGCGGTCGCAGAGGGCCTTCGCATAGCTGGAGAGGAAATCGCTTCCTGTCCGCGCCGGCGCCTCGTCGTCCCCGCATCCGGGCACGGCGGACATCGCGACGGCGACGGCCGATAGGAGCGTCGCCGACAAGACAGATCGATGCGTGCGCATGAAGAACCTCCTTGGCCCGATCGTAAAGGGATCGCCGGAGCCAAGCCAGCGTGAGTGCCATGACAAGCTTCGGAATCTTCTCGCCGGTGGGTGTCGAGATGGTTGGCTGTTACACGAGACCGAGCTGAGCCAGCGCCGGGCGAGCGCGTCTGTTGCGCCCCTTCAGTCGTCGTCCGCTCCTCCGCGCTGATCGCCGCCGCGCGCGGGCGAAAGCGGCCCGTCGCGGAGCTCTTCCAGCACCTCGGCGAGGCTCGACGCAACGTCGGCGAGCCCCGCGTTCACCCGGTCGGCGTGCGTCCTGAAGCTCAGGATACACATCCGCAGCAGGAACCGCCCCCCGGCCACCACCCCCGTGAGCAGCACCCGCTGCTTCGCGTTCACCCGCGCGAGGAGGCGCCGGTTCAGCGCGTCGAGCGCCGGCCCGTCGTCGACGCCGGGCGGGCGCGCCCTGAAGGCGAGGAGCGACAGCTCGGGCTCCGCCACGACCTCGAGCTGCGCCATCTGCCGGAGCGCGTCGGCGGCGCCGCGCGCGAGCGTGAGCTTCTCGTCGAGCTCGGCCCGGAAGACGGAGGCCCCATGCATCTTCAGCGGCAGCCACACCCGCAGCCCGCGCGCGTCGCGCGACAGCTCGGGGCTGATCGCGCAGAAATCCACGAGATCGTCCTCTGACTGCATCGGCGGCATGTACGACGCCGAGAGCGCGTGCGCGCGCCGCAGCGCCTCGCGATCGCGCACCGCGAGGCAGCCCGTCCCGTACGGCAAGAAGAGGCTCTTGTGCGGGTCCAGCGTCACCGAATCGGCGCGCTCGATCCCCCGCATCGCCGCGCGCCCTCGCTCGGTGAGCGCGAAGAAGCCGCCGTACGCCGCGTCGACGTGCAGCCAGAGGCGCTCGGCCTCGGCGAGGCCGGCGAGGGCGGGCAGATCGTCGATCGCGCCGGTGCCCGTCGTGCCCGCGGAGGCCACGAGCAGGAAAGGCGAGAGGCCGCGCGCCCGGTCGCGCGCAACCGCCTCCGCCGCCGCGTCGGTCCGCATGCGAAAGCGCCCGTCCACCGGGATCTCGCGCACGGCCTCCGGCGGAAAGCCGGCGAGGAGCGCGGCCTTCGTCACCGAGTGGTGCGCTTCCTCCGAGGCATAGAGGGTCCCTCGCAGGAAGTCCGGCGGGAGGCGCTCGCGGCGCGCGGTGATCACCGCGACGAGGTTCGCGAGCGAGCCGCCGGTCGTGAGGATCCCCCCGGAGCCCTCGGGCAGGCCGAGCATGGCGCAGAACCAGGCGATCACGTTCGCCTCGATCTGCACGAGCAGGGGGGCGGCCTGGAAGACGCCCACATACCGGTTCACCGCGTCCGCGATCAGATCGGCCACGGCCGCGTGAAAGAGGCCGCCGCCCGGGATGTACCCCATGTAACCGGGGGACGCCGTGTTCAGGCTCATCGGGATGAGCTTGCCGAAGAGCTTCCGGAGGAGCTTTTCGTAAGGCACGCCGCGCTCCGGCAGCGGCTCGCGGAGCGAGCGCGCGACCCGCTTGCCCCCCCGCGTCGCGTGCATCGGCTGCTCCGGCAGGCTCTCGATGTGCTGGACGATGCGGTCCATCGCGAGCTCGACCATCTCGCGCATGGCGTCGCCCGGCAGCTCGAGCGGGTGGGGGCCTGACGGCGGGCGTTTCGGGCGGGCCAACGCGCGCCATCCTACGTCATCGCGCGCTCCACGGCGGGCGGCGTTCCGGGCGAGAGCGTCGCGAAAACGTCGCGAGAACGTCCAGCGAGACGAGCCGCCTCGTCCGGGGTGGGCGCCGGCCTGCGATCGACGCCCGAGCCGGGTCCTCCTCGAGCTCGCGGAGCGTCACGCGCGTCCGTACCCTCGTTGCCCGTGCACCACCACGGCGCGCATCTCGCGCTCGGCGTCTTGCTCCTTGATGGTCTCGCGCTTGTCGTGGCTCTTCTTCCCCCGCGCCAGCGCGATCTCGACCTTGGCCAGACCGCTCTTGAAGTAGAGCCGGGTGGCGACGGCGGTCATCCCCTCGCGGGCGATCGACAGGTCGATGCGCTCGATCTCGCGCCGGTGGAGGAGGAGCTTGCGCGCGCCCTTCGGCACGTGGCCGAAGGCGGCGCTGGCCATCGCGGCGATGCTCACGCCGTGCAAGAACACCTCGCCCCGGAGGACCGTGCAGAACGAGTCGGTCAGGTCGGCCTTGCCGGCGCGAAGCATCTTCACCTCGCTCCCTTTCAGGACGATCCCCGCCTCGAAGCGGTCGCCGAGGTCGTAATTGAAGCCTGCGCGCTTGTTGCGCGCGATGAGGGTCTCGCCAGGCCTGGCCTTTTCCTTCGGCACGAGGGCATCTTAACACGACACCGCCCGCGCCCCGGCGATCACGGAGCCGCGCACGCCACCCTGCGCGGCTGCCTCGAACAGCGCTGCGCGCACCGGAGCGCCCCCATTTCGCCGGCCCCTGTCAATCGCAGCGGCAGTAGAGGCACCCAGGGTGGTGCGGACCGGTTCCGCAATATCCAGCCCACCCGGTATTGCTGCACGTGCAGGGGTCATGAGGGCGGAGACAGTTGTCCAGCTTGCACGACTGGTCTGGCGCTTCGAACGGCGAATCAACGCTCGGGGTGTCCGCCGATGCGCCGTTCGCCGGAGCTTGGGCGGATGCCAGGTTGTTCGCCGCCGGCTCCTCCATGTGTGCTGCGCGGCCCGCGGCGCCCATCCCTATCGAGGAGAGAAGCGCCACAATTGAGATGATCCATCGATTGTTCATGGTCAAATCTCCTGCGCACGGCGTTTGTCGCTCATCGGTGCGCGCGATGGGAAACGTCGATAAATGCCGCATTTCAGCGACGAGCGCGCCTCATCGACGCTTAGCAAATTGAGCGATGGCTCCCTGGCCGCAAGTGACCGCGCGAGCGCGGAGGGGGTCCGAGCGCGGATCGAGAGGGCAAAAGGGCTCCGCCGGGAAGACAGGGAGGAACCACGCGGACCATTTGTCGCAAATTGGCGATGCCACAGCGCAACCTCAGCGTCGCTCGCTTCCTCATTCGCGCAAAGCGAGGTGATCACGCCCGGCTCGGGCAGCTCGATGTCGAAGTTCAGAACCGGCCGCCGAGCGCCGCGCCAGCGCCCTGGCACCAAGCGCCACGGCTCCCCGCTGAGCGTTCACCGACGACTTTCGCCTCGGGGGCGACGTTGCCGAGGGGAGTGGTCAAATTTGAACATGAAGGCGAGAAGGCAGAAGGCGAGAAGGCGGGACGAAAAGAACAATGATCTTCCTGCTTTCTCGCCTTCATGTGAACTCTCTCCGGGCCAATGTGACCACTACCGGGCCGTGGCGCGGCTACGCGCGCGCCCTCCCAGCGATCACCACACGCCGGTGAGGGGGACGTCGCCGGAGGCCGAACTGGAGGGCGCGGTCTGCGCCGTCCCAGCCGTTGCCGTTCATGTCGAGGAGCCGTGCGACATCGGGTCGAGGCTAGCAGGGGGCGTCATGGCGGGGACGGCGACGAGGCTCCCGGGCTCGTCGCGGTGGCGAACGCGATCCCGCTCTGCAGATCGCGGCGGGTCACGATGCCTGCGAGATCGATGTCGAGGCGGACGATGGCCTGGGACACCTCGGGCCGGATGCCCGTCAGGACGACCTGCGCCCCGAGCAGCCGGACCGCCCGCGCCACCTGCAGGAGCGCGCTCGCCGAGCCCGTGTCGATGTCCGGCACGCCCGTGACGTCGATGATCGCCACCCGCGCCTGCCGCTCGACCACCTTGCTCAGCAGGTTCTCCATCATCTGCTGCGCCCGCGCCGCGTCCAGCGCGCCCACCAGCGGCAGCACGAGGACGCCCTGGCGGATGGGCACGATGGGCGCCGACAGCTCCAGGAGCGTCTTCGCCTGCATCCGGAGCTTGTCCTCGAGCTGCTTTCGCTTGGTGATCACCTCCGAGAACAGCACGATCCCGCCGATCTCGCCGGTCGTCGTGTGCCACGGGAAGATCCTCCAGCTCCCCCATTCGACGTGCCCGTCGGCCCGCGGGAAGGGCTCCTCATCATTCCCTTCCGAGGCCCCTGCGAGGCAGCGCTGGTGGATGGCCTTCCAGTGCTCGGGCATGTCGGGGAAGATCTCGTAATGGCTCCGACCGAGGACATCTTCTTCGCGCAAGCCGAAATCCGCCAGGTGGCGGTGACTGACCAGGATGTAACGCATATCCCGATCGAACATGGCAAACGCGGCCGGTGTGTAGGTGACAAAGAGGCGCACATGCTCCTCGCTCCGGCCCAGCGCAAAGCGGAGGTGATCCCGCTCTTTGTCCGCCTCCTCCAGCTCCCGGATGCGCTGCCTCAGGCGCTCGTTCTCAGCAATGACATCCTTGTGATCCGATTCACAGTTCATCCGTGCCCCTTGCTCTATCCTCACCTGTATACCAAAAGAGGTGGAACGTCACAGGTCGTGCAGGGAGGTCTGTAGCGGGCGCTCGCCGGACGGACCGGTGTGGGGGCGCCCCGATCGACGACCTGAAGAGCTGTGCGGAGTTGCCGTTTTCGCACGACGCTCTCCAGGTCGTCCCCGCTTCCCTGGGCGCGCGTGGCGCGCGCCCGTCGGCATCGCGGCTCGGTCTCGTTGGCCAGCGCTCCGATCAGCCCCTGAAAGCGCCTTTGCCTGCTCTCCCAGCACGTCCTCGCCCTTCGGGCTCAGGGCGCCTCGGAGAGCCGCGGCGTACACCTGCCCTCCGAGCACACCGCCGTCATTCCCTCCGGATACACGGGCGCGCAGGGAGGGCACGCGACGATCTCTTCGGGGCAAACGAGGGCGCCGAGATCCCCGCTCGGGTTGAGGGCGACGATGCCTTTCCCGTCGCACGACTCGCAGCACCCGACGCCGTCGCGCAGGGCGCAGTCCGCGTCTTTCGTGCATTCCGTCAGCGGGGATTCGCGCACGTCGACGACGACGCAGCGCCCGCTCTCGCATGTGGCGGCGAAGTACTGGGAGGTGCTCTCGGCCTCGCCGACCTCCGGGCATCGCTCGCACTGCGTGTCCCCGCACCCGCTGGCATTCCAGAAATCCGACACCGCGTCGCGGTGGAGGGCGACGAACGCGCTGGCGTCGACCGGGTCGCAAGAGGCGCAGCAGCGCGGCGGCGCGAGGACGCAATCGCCCGGCGCCGAGCATGCATCCATGTCCGTGGTGGTGCCCTGACAGGTCTCCAGGCACGCCGCGAGCGACTCGAAGCGGTTCGCGTTGCCCTCGCAACCACCATAGGTGAACGGAACACACTCGCCGGTGCTGGGGTCGTGCCAGTAGCTCGGGATCACCGCGTCGCAGGGGCCGGTCTCCTGCGGCAGCGTGCAACGGTCCGGCGATTCGCCGCCGGCGCCGCTGCTCGCGGCCGAGCCGCCGCCGCTGCCAGCGACCGAGCTGCTGGAGCCGCCGCCGCTGCCCGCGACCGGGCCCCCGCCGCCCGGGCCCCCGCCGCCCGGGCCCCCGCCGCCCGATCCGCCGTCGTTCCCCGCGCCGCTGCAGCCCGCCGCGAGCATGAGAGAAGTGAGCAAGCCCAGACCGAGGGACAAGCGCTGGTACATTCCAAGGACATCGCAATCGGCGCGCCGTCGGTCACCTGAGCATAAGACAATCGATCGTAGGAGTTGCATCCGGAGTCGATGGCATGTCAGGCGGTGGTGTGCCAGGCGACGCTGCGCGCCGTGACGACGTGCTCGAGGTGCGGCGCGCCCCTCTCCGGAGCGCCGCCTACGTGGAGGTACCGTGTCCCACCTGTCGACCGACCCGCCAGCCGGAGGGCTCGCTCGCGGTGAGCCAGAGATCGCTTCCCTCTGCTGCTCACTTCCTCGGCGCGACGGCGATGGTGCCCTTGATCATCCCCATGCCGCACGCGAATTGGAGCTCCCCTGCCTTCAGCTCGGGAAGGTCGATGGTCACAGGCTGTCCGGTCGGCAGCTCCTTGCGGATGCCGAGGCTCGGGAAGACGACCTCCCTGGTGCAGCCGCCGCTGTCGTGGCGGACGAGCCTGAGCTGCAGCCGCTCCCCCTCGACCGCGGCGATCTTGTCGGGCACGAAGGCGCCGTGGACCATGATCTCGACCACGCGAGGGGCCTTCTGTGGCTCGGCGCTCGCGGGCTGAGAGCAGCCGAGCGCGGAGGCGACCGAGGTGATGCCCAGCGCGATCGAGAAGATTGCGTGCGTGACCTTCATGAGAAGCTCCTTTCAGGTGCCGCGGGAAGACGCGCGGGTCTCCGTCGCATTACAGTCGAGCGTGGGAGATCGGCTCGCCTGCCGGGACCGGCGACGTGCGCCCCCGCGCCGCCTGAGCGCCTGCAGCGCCCCGGGCTCGTGGCTCACGAACGTCAGGTCACGAGCGGGGGCGGGGCGTAATGGCGGACCGGGGGGCGCGTCTGCTCGGCTCCGAGCCGGTTCCAAGGAACGCGGACCGGCCGCGAGGAGCGCACGCCGCGCGCGCTCCGACCCTCCAGATCCAGGGGACGCCATGACCCAGCTCGATCCCGACAAAGCACGCACCGCTGTCACGTACTCCGCCGCCGCGGATCACTTCGACGATCCGCCGCTCGCCTTCTGGGCCCGCATCGGGGAGCGCACCGTCGAGCGCGCCCGCCTGGAGCCCGGCCACCGCGTCCTCGACGTCTGCTCTGGCACCGGCGCGTCCGCCATCCCCGCGGCCCGGGCCGTCGGGCCCACGGGCTCCGTGCTCGCCGTGGATCTCGCCGAGCCATTGCTCGACCGCGGGCGCGCCAAGGCCCGCGCGCTGGGGCTATCGAACGTCGACTTCCGCTGCGCCGACGTGGAGGCGCTCGACCCGCCGCCCGGAAGCTTCGACGCCGTCATCTGCGTCTTTGGCATCTTCTTCATGCCTGACATGCCTGCCGCCGTGCGCCGGCTCTGGGGATGGCTGAAGCCCGGCGGCACGCTCGCCATCACCACATGGGGCGAACGCGTGCTCGAGCCCGGCAATACCGCGTTCTGGGACGCGATCCGGGCCCACCGCCCCGACGTCTACAAGACATTCCGGCCGTGGGAGCGCATCGACACCCCGGGCGCCCTCCGCGCCATGCTCGCGGAGGCCGGTGTTGCGGCCTGCGCCGTCGACGCCGAGCGCTCCAGCCAGGCCCTCGACTCGCCAGACGACTGGTGGATCATCGCCCTCGGGTCGGGCTACCGCGGCACGATCGACAAGCTCGATCCCGGCGCGCAGGAGGCCGTCAAGCGCGACACCCTCGCCCCGCTCCGCGAGCGCAACGCCCTCACCGCCGAGACCAACGCGCTGTACGCGATCGCCACGAAGCACCCTGGGCGTGGAGGGCCGCCTGCCCCGGTCGCCCAGTGAGCCCGGCAGCTCCTCGACGCCCGCCGGCCCGGCTGACCGCGGGGGGCTGGGTGAGCAAGCGGCGGAGGGGGGCCAAGCGCCCGCCCGCGGGCCGACGAATGGAATCACGGCGCCGCGACGTCGAGCTTCATGACGACATTTCCGGCCCCGAAGTGCGCATTCACGGCATCGACGTCTTGCCCCACAACGGCGACATTTCCTTCAGGATCCACGGCGAGCCCCAGCACGTCGATGACCTCGGAACCGAGGATTTGGACCCATGAAATATGCCCCTCGCTGTCGAACCGCATGACGAACGGCCGGGAATCTCCGTCTGGGCCGCCCGGCATGCCGTCGGCCTCCAGGCCCCCGCTGCCGACGCTGCCCGAAACGAAGGTGTTCCCGAGAGCGTCGACACCGAAGCTCACGGCGAAAGGAAAGTCGCCCCTGATGACTTGGCTCCAGAGGTGGGCTCCATCAGCGTCGAATTTCGCCACGAAGGGACTGTCGTTTGAACAATCCGTGCCATGCAGGGGTCCGCCGCCGAAATCAAAGTCGCATTGCGCGTTCCCGGCGAGGAACACGCTTCCGTCTCCATCCACCGCGACGCCAGTAAGGCTGCGGTGGTAGCCCCAGGGTGCTCCCCCCTCGAAAGGAGCGGCAAATTCCTTCCTCCAGAGTCGGTTTCCCGAGGCGTCCAACCGCGAGAGGCCGAGCCGCGTGTATCTAGTTTGTCCGTCATCGAGGTACGAGTCGTCGGTCGCAATCACGATTTGCCCTGAAGCGTCGACGGCCAGGGTGCCGCCTGGCATGTACCTGCCGTCTGCGTACTTGCTCCAGACAAAATGTCCCGTCGCATCGAACTTCGCCACGTAGGCCTTCGTCGGGTCCTCGGCAGCATCGGTTGGCGCCGTGAGCGGACCTCCCCCGAGATCGAGGAATTCGGCGAAATTTCCCGTGAACACCACGCCGCCCGTCGTCGGATCGACCGCGATGGATCGGATATCCCAATCTGTGTCATACGCGGCGTTGAGGTGCACGCTCCAGAGGGGATTGCCGGCGCTGTCGAGCTTGGCCAGGAACTTGGCGGCCCGGGGCGAGGTCATCGTCGCACCCTCGAGATCCATGGTTTGTGAGAAACTGCCTACGAGGAACATGTTGCAGTCCGCGTCGAAAACGATGTGCTCGCCGGCCTGCGGATTCGAATCATCGCCGAAGAGCTTGCTGAGGGTGTGGTTGCCCGCGGCATCGTACGTTGCCAAGAGGGCGTCGTCGGTTCCCCCGGACCGGAGCACGCCGCCGCCCATATCGACGTCCGACGTCGTGTATCCTGTCATGCCGAGGTTGCCGGATGGATCAAAAGCGATGTCCGTGATCGCCAGCGGAAAGGTGCCGCTCGTCGCCGGCCAGTCGTCCAGGCTGAAGGGACGGGAAGCCACCGCCGCGCTGCACCTGCCCGACGAGCCGCCCGCGCCGCCGGAACCCGACGAGCCGCCCGCGCCGCCCGCGCCGCCCGCGCCCGAGCCATCGGGGTCGAGCGGCTGCTGGCCGGGGTCGAGATCACCGATCGGCACGCGATCGATGACGCACCCAAACGTGGTGGCTGAGAGAGCGACCGGGAACCACAACAAGGAGAGTGCTAGCCGCGAAAGTCGCATGATCGAGAATCCTCCACTGAGCGGCGATCTCTCTGCCCGCGCCTTTGATCACGGAATCGTATTTGAACAGCGACCCACCTTGATCATGCGCGGCGCCTGAGCGGAGCGCGGGCTCCGCGCGACGAAGGCGCACGCCTGCGACGCGGCTTCTGCGACGTGCCCTCCGGCCACGAGGGCGTCGACGCGGAGGACGTCGCGCTCGATGGCGAGGCTACCTCCTGGAAAGCGCGCCGCGTGCTCGGCGGTGAGGCGAAGGGCGAGCGGCGCGTCCCCCCGCGTGAGGGCCGCTCGCGCGGCGTCGATGAGCCGGAGCTCGTCCGATAGAACGGAGGTGGGTGTCGCAGGGGACTGCGCTACCTCCGCACTGCGGGGTTCTCGTGGAAGGGGGTCGATGGCGGGGGCGGCCGTCGCCGCAGGAACGGATGAGGGGACCTGGCGCGCGAGCCCGATCGCCTGGGGCGCGGGCGCCACGTTCTTGGTCGACGCCGCTGCGCGCGGGGCGGGCTCGGCGGCAGGGGCGGCGGCGGGCTCTGCCTTCGCAGGCAGGGCGGGCTCCTCCTGCGTGGCCTCCTGCGTGGCCTCCTGCGTGGCCTCCTGCGTGGCCTCCTGCGTGGATGAAGCGGCTGCCGGCGCCACCCCGTCGATCTCCGCCGCGCGAGGCGAGCGCATGGGGGCTGCGGGCGCGACGGCGAGCGACGCGTCCAGCAGCCTGCGCGCGCGCGCGTCGTCGAGGCGGCTGTCCGGCTGCTCGCCCGCCGGCGCGGAGGGCTCTCCCTTGAGCTCTTCGTGACGTGCTCGCCGGGTTCGCTCGCGCCGGACCATGTGAACCACGACCGAGACGAGGTACGAGCGCTCTTTGCCGGGAAGGATCGCGTCGAGGCGCGACGCCGCCACCACGAACGCTTCCTGCGCGATGTCCTCGGCCGCCGCCTCGCCCACGCCCATCCGGCACGCGAACCGCCACAGGAACTCGAGGTGCGACGCGAGCTCTTCGAGGCGCGCCTCGCGCGCGACGTCGGTGGTGGACTCACAGGGGGAACGCGCCTGCGCGTCGACGAGTCCGCCCAGAGGGCGAGCGAGGCGGAAGGCGGTGGAACCGGGGGCGTCGTCGGTGCTGATCACGAGGGGCTCGTCCCAGGCGATCCACGAGGTCCCCGGTTTGATCACGGAAAATACGCCCCGATGGAGAGCGCGGCGTCCAGCCGGACGGCGGGGGCTTTATAGGCCGTCCCGCCGTGCACGTAGTAGAACTCGTCCCGAAGGAGGGGCAGCGCGGGCCCAACCTGCCAATCCATGAAGGACCATGCGCCGAGCAGCGCGCGCATCCGTGCGCCGGCGCCCGCCTCGAGCCACGGGCGCCATCGGCTGTAGACCGCCGGGGCTCCCTCCCCCGAGGCGAGCAACGCGCCCGCATCGAACATCATGTAAGCACTCACGAAGACGTGATCGCCGAGGGATGCGCCGAGCGGCGCCAGCGCGGCACGAGCGGTGAGCCAGGTGAGGCTCACCGACGCTCCCCCTCCGACCACGGTGCGCGGCATCGTCGCCCCCACGCCGAGCTCCGCCCATGGAAAGAACACCCGACCCGATGCGAGCCCGCCCGAGAGCCGCGCGCCTGTCGGCCCTACGTAGAGCGGTGTGGCCACGAGACCGAGCGCCGCATACAGCTTCGTCGCGGGCGTGGTCTCGCGCGCCGTGGCTCGCGACGGTCTCACCGGCGGCGCGGTGTGGGTTGGGCTGCTCTCGCGGGCTGTGCCTTGCGACGGTCTCGCCGGCGGCGTCAGGGAGGGAGGCTCGGCGCGGGAAGCTTCGACCGGGGCCTGCTCGTCCTCGCCGGCCACCGTGACGACCAGCCCGAGCGCCGAGGCGGCTTCCGCGCAGGAGTCTGCCACGATCGTGCGCGCTTCGATGGCGCCGTGAGCGCCTTCTCCGGTGATCACGAGCGTCACCGCGCTCGGCGGCTCCGCTTCGCGCACATGGACCCGGAGCCGTACTGGGGAGTCGGCGTCCACGTGCCCTCCGCGCAGCGCGGCCGCCGCCCGCACCGCGTCGAGCGTCACGCAGTGCTGCTCGTCGAGCTCCACCGCGACCCCGACGTTCGCGGCGTGGGCGGCCTCCGCTCGTATCAGAGCGAGCCATGCCACGACCGCGATCGCGCCCTGGCGGACGGCATGGCCCAGCGCGTGCACTCGACGACGATCGCTCGACGGGGCGGAGACTTTCTGAGGTTGAGGTGCCACGGGCCGGCAGGATAAGACGAACCGCCCACCGCGCCCCCGCCTACGCCGACCGGCTCGCCAAGGGCCCTCGCCGCCGCCGGCCCGCGCGACCTGCACCTGCTCACCAGCAAGGGCGACCCGTTCCACGACGCGAACGCCGCCCTCGCCTCCGAGCTGAAACCGCGGCGACGGCTGCACGGCCTGCCGCCACCGCCGCTCGCGCAGCTGCGCCGGGCCCTCGTCGGGGAGATTGACTTTCGGAGCGCGTTTGGATTTCTTAGCCCCATAGCCGGGCGACACTGTCCCGACCCAGGGGGAGGCGACGTCTTGCCGTACCGCGACAAGCTGGATGCTGCTTCGGGCACGGGGAAGCTGATCACGGTCCGCCGCTACCTCGATCCGGTCGCGGCCCAGATGGACCGCACGCTGCTCTCGGCCAACGGCATCGAGTCCCACGTGTTCGAGGCGGCGAGCTACAACCCGATGCTGAGCGGCGCCGCCGGCGGCACGCAGCTGCAGGTGCGCGAGGGCGATCTCCAGCGCGTGGAGAGGCTCCTTGAGGTCCACCCCGGGGAGGCGGCCAGCAACGACGACGAGGAGGCTGCCGGGGTCCGCTGCCCGCGCTGCGAGCTCCCCTACTGCTTCCACGAGCGCCTGCGCCTCGAGGGCTCGAGCGCCGCCGCCGCGCTCTCGATCCTCGCCGCGCCGCTCATGCTGTTCCTGCCGAGGCGCTGGCACTGCCACAAGTGCGGCCATGTCTGGGCCGATCCGAAGGCGGGGCCCGCCGCGATGACGAAGCTCGAGGAGGGCGATCCGCGGCCGGTCTTCCGCCTGCGGCGCGCGCACTCGGGCATGGGCCTGTTCCTCGGCCTGCTCGCGGGCTTCTGCGGGGCAATCCTGGTCGCGGCCGCCCTGCCGCGCGGCGCCGGTGGGGAGCTCGCCTTCGCCGTGCTCCTCGGGGCGCCCTTCGTCGGCTGGGCCGTCGGTCACTGGTGGCAGTACGATCTCTGCTCCGAGCCGGGCTGCCGCACGGCGCTGACGTCCGATCGGAGCGAGTGCCCGCGCTGCGGCGGCGCCATCGCCGGCGTCGTTCGGTCGGCTGACGAGCACCACGCGGCGGCCGCGGATTTCCGGCGCGAGCTCAGCGCGCTGCGGGCGGCGGACCGGGCGCGCGAGGGCGAGAAGAAGAAGAGAAGGAAGAACCGGCCAGCCGGCGCCGCGGGTTGAGGACGAATGGCCCTTGCCCCTCGAACGCCTTGGCCGCTTGGAGGATGTCGCCCACATGCCTGACAGCGCTCTCACCGCCGTCGTCGATGACACGATCTGGACCCTGGACCGCCCCGTGTGGTTCAGCGGGGTACGGATGCGCGCCCGCACAACGGTCGTACGCCTCGAGGACGGCAGTTTGCTCCTGCACACCCCGGCCCCTCCCACCGATGCGCTGGCAGAGCAGCTACGCGCCCTGGGTCCCGTGCGCTGGCTCTTGGTACCCAACTGCTGGCATCATCTCGGGACACCCGCGGCGGCGGCCCGTTTCCCCGAGGCGCGCGTGGTGGGACCGGCGTCGGCGCGGAGCAGGAACAAGGCGCTGAGACTCCACATGGATATCCACGACGCCAAGTTCGGCGAGCAGGTCCCCGAGCTCGAGGCCTTGCCGCTCCGGGGCGTGCCGTTCTGGGACGAGACAGTGCTCTACCATCGGCCGACGCAAACCCTGCTGGGCGCAGACATCGTCCTTTGCGCCTGCGCCAAGGACCACTGGACTTTGCGTTATGCCGCGCGCCTCACTGGCTTCTACGAGCGGGTGCGCGTTCCTCCCGACGCCAGAAAGAAGATCCCGGACAAGACCGCGGCCGCGCGCTCCATCCGCGCCATGCTGGAGCGACCGGCCCAGCGTCTCATCGTGGGGCATGCCGAGGTCATCGAAGAAGGTTGGCGCGACGGCCTCGCAGGAGCCTGGCGACTGGAGGGCGTGGAGGTGTAAGTCGGGCGGCAACGCTCCGTTAGCGAGCCCACGCGCGGACGAGCGGCGTCCGAGGCGGCTCGGTCATCCCTTGACAAGGTGCCGTTCGATCACGCCCACTGGTGTACGTCCGCGCCGTCATGGGGGTGTTGCGGGGACGTGAGGCGCATGGTCACCGGTCTCGATCTTCATGCAACGCTGCATCGCATCGTGACGGACGCCGTGGGCGCCGTGCCCTCCGCGCAGCGAGCGAGCCTCCTGGCCCGGGACGGGGAGCAGCTGGTCTACAAGGCCTCTGTCGGCCTCGCTGGCGTGCTGGCGAGCCCGCAGGAGGTCGCCGGCGGCGCGGTGCCGGCCACCGTGATCGCGACGCTCTCGACGCTCTCGACGCTCTCGACGCTCTCGACGCCGGATTCCGCGGACAGCCCTCGGGTCATGGCGGCCGCCGACTGGTACCGCGAGCACCTGCCGGGCGCGTCGGCGCTGCACCTCGTGCCCGCGGGCGCGGTCGTCGTCCTCACCCCGGTGCACGTGCAGGGACAGACGATCGGCGTGCTCGCCGTCGAGCAGCCGGGCGGGCAGGCGCCTTCCGGCGAGGGCTGGGCGCGGCTCCGCGCGCTGGCCGCGAGCGCCGGCGCGGCGCTGGAGCGGCGAGAGCTCTACAACGACAAGGCGCGGTCGGCCCAGGAGGTGCGCGTGCTCGAGGGGGTGCTGAACGCGGTGGCCGCGCGGACCAGCACGCACGAGCTCGTCGAGATGATCTCGAAAGGCATCAAGAGCGTGCAGCTCGGGCCGCAATGGCGCTCCGTGCACCTCGTCCTGCTGAGCGACGCTCCCTCCGGGGGCGCGCGCGGCGACGCCGCGGCCCGCGAGATCCGCGTCTACCACGTCCCGCACCGATCACCGCTGGCGTTCTGGAACAACGTGCGTGACGGCGCCCTCATCGCTGGGCGCAGCGTCGGCATCCACGTGGACGTCCGCAACGCCCCCGCCCACAGCGCCGTCGAGCAGCGCGGCATCCTCGAGGACGCCATCGACCGGGGCGTGCACGGTATCGCCGTGGCGCCGATCACCCCGGAGGTCCTCGAGCCGGCGATCCGCCGGGCGGCGCAGGCCGGGGTCCCGGTGGTCACGATCGACACGCCGCCCGCCGAGGGCAGCTGCGCTCAGGCCTATATCGGCACCGACAACGTGGCGGCAGGGCGGCTCGCCGCGGAGATGATGGCCCGGCTGCTCCCGGGCGGAGGCAAGATCGGCGCGCTGACGTTCTGGCTCAGCGCCATGAACAGCCGCGAGCGCATCGAGGCGTTCCGTGCGGCGGTTTCGGGCACGCGCGCGCCCTTCGACCTGCAGCCGCCGGCAGAGGACCGGTTCGACATCGAGCTCGGGATGCGGATCGCCCGGGAAGCCGTGCAGACCGGGGGAATCGCCGGCGCCTTCGGCGTCTGCGCCGAGAACGGCCTGTCGTGGGGCGCGGCCGCGAGGGCGCTGGGGCGGGCGGGGGAGCTCAAGATCGTCGCCTTCGATCTGCTCACGGACACGCTCGAGATGCTCCGGGAAGGGACCATCCACGCCGTCCTGGTCCAGCGCGAGCACGAGATGGGCTACCGCGCGGTGCGGGTGCTCCACGACATGGTATCGAAGGGCGTCGAGGCGGCCCTGGCCGGGCTGCCCACGCGCGCCGGCTCCGGGGGAGGGTCCGCGCTGCGCTTCATCGACACCGGCATCGACGTCGTGACCATCGAGCGCACGCCCTGGTCGCTCCCCCTCTCCGACTACCTGCCTCTCGACGCGAACCGCAAGGCGGCGAAGCGGAGGGAGCAGCTCCCCTACGAGAGCCGCGCGAAGGAGCTCCTCCTCGTCACCGTGGACGCGGGGAACGAGGGGTACCGCGAGGAGCGAGCCCCCCTCGACGCGAGGTCGATGGTCGGGCGGGTGCTGAGCACCGCCCGGCCGATCATCGTCGACACGCACTCGAGCGAGCTCCACGACGCGCCCGATGTCGTCGAGGCGCGCGGGAAGGGGGCGCATACCCTGGTCGGCGTCCCGCTGCTCGCCGGCGGGTCCGCCTTCGGCGCCCTGGTCCTGGAGAGCGGGCGTCGGGCGGCGTGCTCGCTCGACGATCTCACGATGATCGAGCGCATCGTCGACACGATGGCCGTGGCGATCGAGAACGCGCGGCTCGTCCACCGGATCACCGAGCGGACCCATGAGCTCGAGCGCGCGAACCGGCACCAGGAGTCGCTGCTCGACACGATCCGCGAGCTCTCGAGCCCGGTCGTGCCCATCGCGCGGAACATCCTCGTGATGCCGATCGTCGGGACGATGGACGCGCAGCGGTCGGGCCGCTTCATCGAATCGATGCTGCAGGACATCACCGAGCACCACGCGCGCGTGGTGCTGGTCGACGTCACGGGGATGGCGGTCGTCGACGCCGCGTCGGTGGAGCACCTCCTGCGGGCGGCGCGGGCGGCGCGGCTGCTCGGCGCCGAGGTCGTGCTCGTCGGCGTCACGCCGGCGGCGGCGCGGCTGATGGTGGAGCAGGGGGTGGACCTCGGGAGCGTCATCACCCGCTCGACCCTGGAGCTCGGGTTCGCTTACGCGCTGTCGAAGACCGGCGGCCAGATCGTCTATCGCCGCTCACCGCACCCTCAGCCCTTCTGAGCCGAGCCGATACGGGGCGGCGAGGAGTCGGACCGCCGGGGGACCGGGCTACTTCTTCATCTCGGCGAGCGTGGCCCTGAACTGCGCGACGTTCTCCTTGTTGATCACGTCGACCCCGGTGTCGATCACCTTGCTCGGGGGGATGGCGGCGATGGCCGCGTCGCCCTCGGTCGCGAGGCGGTGGAGCCACTTGCTCCCCAGGTAACCGAACTGGAACGGCTTCTGCACGACGGTGCAGGCGACAGTGCCGTTCTCGATGCCGGCGAGCGTCGCGTCCTCCTCGTCGAACACGGCCGGCTTGACCTTGCCCTTCTTCCCGAGCGCCTCGACGGCGGCGACGATGGCCGGCCCATTGTACGACCAGAGGCCGGTCGCGACGTCGAGGTCCGGGTGGGCGTTGATGATGTCCTCCACGTTCGTGCGCGCCTTGGCGAGGTCGGTGTTGTCCTCGCGCTTGTCGACGAGCTGGATGTTGTGGGGTGTGACCACGTCCTGAATGCCCTTGAGGCGCTGGGCCGCGTTGTCGACAGCGAACATGCCGACGAAGGCGGCCATCTTCCCGCCGTTCGGCAAGAGCTTCACGATCTCGTTGCCGAGCACCTTGCCGGCCTCGTAGTTGTTCGTGCCGATGTAGAGCAGCCGGTTCGATTTCGGGGCGTCGGAGTCGAACGTGATCAGCTTGACCTTCTCCGCGACCTTGTTGAGCACGGTCACCTGATCGTCCGGCGCCAGGACGCTCACGCCGACGGCGTCGTAGCCCTGGCTGGCGAGGCTCTCGAGGATCTGGTTCTGCTCCGTGGGCGTGCTGACCTGCGGCACCTTGAGGTCGACTTGGATCTTGGCCTCTTGCTCGTACTTGTGCACACCGGCGAACGCGATCTTCCAGAAGTCGCTGGATCCGTTCGTCACGAACGCGACCTTGATCACCTTGGCCGTGGCTTCTTTGCCGTTGCCTTTGCTGCTGACCTCGCCCCCACCTCCCTGATCGCAGCCTGCGATCGACGCCATCGACAGCATGGTGAACGCCGCACATGCGAGCTTCCAGAGACCCTTCTGATGCTTCACGGCAGCTCTCCTCGGTTCGTCCGCGCGAAGCGTGCGTCGAGACGACGTCGCTGCTCCGCGACAGCGGTGATGCCCCGGAGCGATGTTAGCGACTCACCTCGCCGATGTCGCGCCTCGCGTGAACGACCCGGGCCGAGCACCGAGGTGACGCGCAGGTTCGTCGGTTCCGGCACGGTGCGAGCGTGTGCGAGACCACCAGATCTGGATAACGAGTGAGGCGAGGCACATTGTGCCTACAAACCAGGTGGATGCTTTTGCGGGCCGTCTGCTCGCGGGGGGATCCGGCCGCGGTGATGCTGAATCGATCGCTTTGGGGATGATTCGCTGTTTCCCGGCAGCGAGCCGACGCGAGCGGCGGGCTCGACGTTCGGCCTGAGCTTGCTCACCTCTCCGGTGCCACCGGCAGCCCGAGCAGCCGACCCAGCGCCTCGTGAACCGGTACTAGCCGGAGCGCCCGAACAGGCTCAGCAACCGCCTGAGCAGCCCCGGCTTCGCGGTCGGCGCGCTCGCCGCCGGCGCCGGCGCCGCCTGGTCGCGGCGTGCTGACCTCGGCGCCGCATCGCGGGGCTTCGCCACGGCGGCGTCACGGGGCTTTGCTGCAGCGGGAGGCGCTCCGGGCTCCTCACGGCCGGCCTCCACGCCATGGTCCGCGGTGGGCTCGGCCGCGCGGCTCGGTGCCTGCTTCGCTGCCTTCTTTTCGGCCCGCGCCTGGACTCTGGCCTTCATTGCCTCCTTGGCGGTGAGCGCGGGCTTCTTCTTCCGCGGGAATGCGGCGCTCGGCGGAGGCACCCACACGGCGTCCCGGCGCGGCTCGGGGGTCGCCGTCGTCTCCGGCGCCGGCGCCACGCCGCGCGTCTCGGCGGGCTGCGGCTGCCGCGACGCCCTGGAGGCGTTGGCCTCTCCCGCGGCGGGCGCGCGCTTCGCCTCGGCGAGCGCGGCGTTGCGCTCCGCCTCGCTCTGCGCGGGGTCCGCGGCGGCGGCAGCGCGCTGCTCTCGCGTGGCGGCGCCCGGCGCTGGATGGGCCGCGGGCGCGCGGGTCTGGGTAGCGCCCCCGGCGCCTGTCCGGCCGCGCGGCGTCGCCCCATCCCGCGCCCCCCTGGGCTTGTCCGGCGAGCGGCGCTCGGCCGCGTTGCCGTCGCGCGCCCCGCGCTCGGCCGGGCCGCTGTCGCGTCCTGCGCGCTCCGCCGGCCCGCGCTCGCGCGCTCCACGGTCGGCAGGTCCGCGCTCCGCTGGCCGCGCCGAGCGCCGCGGCGGCGGCTCCTGCGCGGGCGCTGGCGTGCGCGGCCGGCGCATGTCGATGACCCGCGGCGGCCGCGATCGAGCCGGCGCAGCGGCGGCGGGCGCAGCGGCGGCCGGCGCTGCCACGGCGTCTTCCGCGCTCGCTGCGCCCGCCGTCGTGGTCGTCGTCGTGCCGCCGGAAGAGGCGTCAGCGCCCGCCTCCGCCGGCTCTCCGGCGGCTTCCGTCGCGCGCTCCTCGACGGGCCCCGCGCTCTCCGGTTGCCCCTCCCCGTTTTCCGCTGTGCTTTGCTCGACCATGGGGCTCCTCCATAGCGTTGTCGGGCGCTCCGCGAAACCGGATCTCACCGCCTCGCACGCGCGGCCTGCGCGGTGCGTAGCGTTCGAAGAGGGAAAAGAGGGATGAGGCGGCCGCGCCGCGCGAAGCTGCGCGCCGCGTGCCATTGCGGCAAGCCGGCCCGGTGCGCTCGGCCCCGGCCGGCTTGCCCAGCGGCCCGGCTACTCGCCCAGGTAGGGGACGAGGTTGACGGTCTCGCGATCGAGCTGGTGAATCCCGAAGCGGCCGGCGGCGAACAGGACCTCCTCGCCGCTGGTCACGAACCTCTCGGGCCAGCCCCAGAGCGGGAAGAACGCCTGTGCCTTCGGCGCCTCGGGCTCCTCGAGGGAGATCGCCAGGGCGCCGCCGGGCACCTCGAAGAGCGCCCGCATGTCGGCCGTGTGGCGCAGCGACGCCCACGAGGCGAGTCGGACGGTGGAGAGCACGTCGAACTCGGGGATCGGGGGGTCCTCGTCCTCGTTCTCCGGCTCGGGCGGCGGCGCCTCACCCGCCGGCGAGAGCGTGGTCAGCTTCTGGTTGGGATCCCAGCCAGCGTACCACCCGCTGCTCGGACGCCAGATCAGGCTGTGGGACAGGACGGGCAGCCCGCGGCCATCGATGGAGATCGCGTTGACCTGGCGGTCCGGGAACTTCTGGTACTCCTGCAGGTACGCGAGCCCCTCGTGCACCTCGAGCCGCGCGATCGCCGTCTCGATGAACTGCTGGCCCCACACCCTGTCGCTCGCGTAGATCGACGCGCCCTGGATCGCGAGCACCTCGCCGGGCACGTTGATCCCCGGATCGAGCGCCGGCTGCGACGGGTTGGTCAGGTCGAGGTGCGTGAGGAAGTACTGCGTGCGCGGGCGCGGATCGTCCGGCGCGCGGCCGCTGATCGAGCGCTTGATGTTGAAGTAGAGCTCCCCGTCGTCGTTGAGGACGTTCACGGTCTCGTTGTCGTCCGGCAGCGCGACGGCCGGCGCCACGGTCGGGTGGTCCGGGTCGGAGAGGTCGACCACGTGGATCTCGATCTGTGCCCAGCTGCGGCGCGGGACGTACTCATAACAATACGTCGACGTGATCCCCACGATGTCGTTCCGGTCGACCTCGACCGGCGTGCAGCTCGTGTCCGCGCCGGGGTGGTCCGTGCACTCGGCGAACCCGCCGTTGCAGTACTCCTCGCCGCCGATGTTGCGGCACGTCCGCTCTCCGGCCATGTACGTGCAGCCTTCCTGCCCGAAGCAGCCCGGATTCTCGACCGAGTTGGTCCGGCACGCCCAGCCGACCCCGAGGTCCTCGGAGTGGCCGATGACGCGCAGGAAGGCGAGGGCATCGCGCGCGGGGTGCACGGTCGAGAACGAGCTCCCCCCGCCGTAGTAGCCGCCCGTGGCGGGGAGATCGCTCGTGTCGAGCGTGCCCGCCCGCCGCGGCGCGGTCGGGTCGGACAGGTCGATCACCTCGAGGTGGGTCACCTTGCCCACCCAGTTCTCGAAGGTGGTGGTCAGCGACACGAGCAGATCGCCCACCTGATGGAGCTCTGCGTCGGCCGGCAGATCGAAGGTGGCGATCGGCTGCGCGAGCTGGGTGAGCCCGGCGCTCGGCACGACCTCCGCCTTGACCTTCCGGTTCTCGGCGGGGGTCCAGTAGAGATCGTAAGGCATCTTCACGCGGACGCGGTGCTCGCCGAACGCGAAGACCTTCACGTAATCCGGGGCGAGATCGAGGTGTCCGAGCTTCTCGGGCGTGTCGAGCTTGTCCTGCGCGTAGAGGGTGAGCTCCTCATCGGAGACGTTCGCGGTGGCGATGTCCTCGGCGCGGAACGTGCGGCGCGCGGGGGTCCCGTGCTCCATCACGCCGCGGCGGGTCAGCGTGGTGTCCGAGAAGGTGAAGATCTGCACGCCGGAGAACGGCCGCCGGGTGTTGTCCACGATCCTGCTCGCGGAGAACGGGAGCAGCACGAGGCCCGTCTCGGGCTCTCCGGTCGCCGCCACGGCGTCCACCGCGTCGTCGAGCACGGTGAACGCGCGGTGATCCCAGTCGGCCTCGGACCAGCTCCAGCCCTGGGCGCCGCCGTCGATCTCGGCGCGCGCCACCAGGGGATCCTGGCTCGTCAGATCGGTGATGTCGTAGAGGCTGGCCGCGAGCTGCCGGCCGTTCTGGTCGTTCACGCCGATCCCGATCAGGCGGGTCGCGCCGAGGACCGGGCGGAAGAAGTTGTTCCACCCGGACACGATGAACTCGCTCTCCTCGGTGACGTTCCCGCTCGGATCGATGGAGAAGGCGTGGAAGGGATCCTGGCGCCGGTAGGTGACCGCGAACGCCCTGTCGTCCAGGAAGATGGCGCCGTAGAGCGACTGTTCGGCGCCGAACTCCTCGCTGTCGATCGGCACGATGTCGTCGGGATCGGCCGCGTTCCACGTCTCGAGGTAGCTGGGCGTCCCGTCGGCCCACTGCGGACCGGAGAAGACCCGAAGCATGTTGTCGCGGAAGTCCATGTGGAACTGGGAGCGCACGTAGCTGGCCGTGCTCACGCTGTCGCGCAGCACCATCGACCCGTCGCGGTTCGAGATGTCGATGATCGAGATCTCGCTGGGATCCTGCGACCAGCTGCCGCCGTTGCGCGCCACGAGGAGCACGTCCGCCTCCGCGTGGATGGCGGTCACGGTGTCGCCGAGCTCGATCTCGCTGCGCGGGGCGAGCGCGTCGGCGCCGACGTCGAAGCTCCGGACGAGGGTCTTGTTGACCCACTGGAACTGCCCGGGGTTGATCTCCTCGAGCTCCGAGCCGTTCGAGGCGATGTAGAGCGAGCTCGCGCTCTCGCCGCGCGCGAGGCGGCTCGTCATGATGGCGCCCGTGACCGGATATTGCGACAAGAGCTTCGGCGCGGCGCGGTCGGCGATGTCGATGAACAGCACGGTCCCGCCGGTCCGCCGCTCCACGGTGAGGCCGTCGGCCTTGAGCTGGTAGCCGGCCCAGTCGTTCAGGAGCACGACCGCGCGGTCGCCGACGACGTACATCTCGACCGGGGTGCCGGCGATCTGCATCTGGCCGAGGAACTTCGGGTCCGACGGGTCCTGGATGTCGATGACCTGCAGGCCGCGGAAGGTGTTGAGGTTGAGGATCTGCCCGCCGCCGAGGACGCGGTAGATGTCGCCTTCCTCGAGCTCGCGGCTCTCTTCCTCTTCTTCCTCCTCCTCTTCCTCTTCTTCTTCCTCCTCGCCGAGGTACCCCTCGGTGAACGGATCATCGGCCGACACGAAGTCGGTGGGCCCCTCCGGGGTCTCGGGCTCCTCGGGCTCCTCGGGCTCCTCGGGCTCTTCCTTGGGAGGATCCGGCTCCTCCTCCTCGGGCGGAGGGTTCTCGTTCTCTTCTTCGGGTGGGGTCTGCTCCTGGGGCTCGGGCTTGTTGTCGTCGCTCCCGCATCCCTGTCCGAGCAGCAAGAGCAGCGCGGCCATCACGCTGGCTTGCGCTGACAGCACGCCTCTGAATAACGCTCTTCTCTTCGCCACAGCTACTCCTCCCTGGCACCTCGCATGAGGTGCGGAGACTGCGCACATCGATGTGTCCTACACGGTTCAACGTGGTCGGAACGTCGCGGCCCGAGGGCGGCGGTGCGGCGAGTCTCCGGCGAGCGGTCGAGGGCGCGTCCGGCACGGCGCAGCCCGCGATCGAGCCGGTCTTCGCGGCTTCGCGCTACCGCGGACCGTGAGCTTGCATCCAGCGGAGTATCCACCTTCTGGAGTGGCTCCTCAATGTGGAATGCTGTTACGGAACGGCGGCAGAGCGGATTGCTCTGCGTGGCGCAGGATGGGTTCTTGGTGGAGCGGAGCGCCGAAAGCTCACAGTTGGCGGCGTCTTCCCACACGACGGTTCGGACAGCGCTGGTTGCCGTCGGCTCTTGCCGGTCTGCGGGGCGCTCGACGCCTTCTATCGTGACGTCGAGCGGCGCGGGGCCCGCGCTCGTCGCGCCCCCGTCACGCGGCCTCTTCCTTCTCCTCCGCCCGCGCCACCGGCAGCGCCACGAAGAACGTCGACCCCTTCGAGACCACGCTCTCCACCCAGATCCGCCCGCCATGGCCCTCGACGACCCGCTGCGCGATCGCCAGCCCGAGGCCCGTCGAGCGCTCCCCCCCGGTGCTGACCGTCCTCGCCCGCCCGAACGGCCGGAAGAGCTTCCCGAGGTCCTCCGCCGCGATCCCGGGCCCCTCGTCCTTCACCGACAGGAGCACCTCGGCCCCCCCGCCGGCGTCCTCCCCCCGGCCGCCGTGGACCCGGACGCGGATGGTCGTGCCCGGAGGCGCGTAGTGGATGGCGTTGCTGATGAGGTTGTTGAGCACCTGCTCCAGCTTGTGGACGTCGACCTCGACCCGCGGGACGCCCTCGTCGCTCTCGACGACGAGCTTCATGTTCTTCTGCCCCGCCAGCACCATGTTGAGCGCGACGTTCGACTCGACGAGCTGGACGAGATCCGTGCTCTTCCTGTCGAGGCTCAGCTTGCCGAGCTCGATCATCGACACGTCGAGCAGATCGTTGATGAGCGAGAGCATGAATTTGCTCGAGCTCCTGATCATGTTGACGATCTCGACGCCGCCCTCCTTGAGCAGCGACGTCGGCTCCCCGCGCCGGTGGCTCATCAGCATGAAATCGCTGTAGCCGAGGATGACGCCGAGCGGGTTCCTGAGGTCGTGGGCCGCCATGCCGACGAAGCGGTTCTTCTCCTCGTTCAGCCGGACCAGCTCCGCGTTCTTCGCCGCGAGCTCCTCGTGCATCTGGACGAGCTGCCGGTTGCTCTCCTCCAGCGTGTCGGCGTACTGCTTGAGCTTGAGCTGGCACCTCTTGTGCTCGATCGCATAGCGGATCGTGCGCTCGAGGTTTTGCGCGTCGAACCTCCCCTTCACCAGGTAATCCGCGACGCCCGCGCTCATCGCGGCCATGTCGATCTCCTCGTCGCCGACCCCCGTCAGCATGATGATGGGGATCGCGCAGCCGAGGTGGTTGGCCTCACGCACGACGTCGAGGCCCGTCCGGGCGTCGAGCCGGAAGTCGAGGAGGCACACGTCGTAGCCGCCGGCGCGCAGCGCCTGGATCGCCTCGTCCGAGCTGCTCAGCCACGTCACGTCGTACCGGGTGCGGGGAACGTCGCGGAGGAGCCGCCGTGTGACGAGGTGGTCGACCTCGTCGTCATCCACAAGAAGGACCTTCATCGCGCTGTCGTTCATCGGGAGCCTCGACCACGCCGGACATCGGCGCTCTCCCGCCGGCAAGCTTCGCGCCACGCCGCGTGCTCCACCCCCGCCGCGGCGGAGGCCAGGGTCTTCGCCCCGCCCCTCATGGCCGGCGCTTCTGCTCTTCGGCGACGCCCACGAGCGCGCGCGCCAGGGTGATGAGCTGCCCCGCGTCGAACGGCTTGACGAGGAACGCCGACGCGCCGAGGCGCGACAGGCACTGCCAGTCGGCCGCGCCCCCGGTCCCGGTCGCCACGATGATCGGGAAATCCCCTTGTGGGAGCCTGCGCACCGCCGCCGTGAGCGCGATGCCGTCCAGCCCGGGCATGTCGAGGTCGAACACGCCGAGCGACGGGCGGTTCGCCTCGATGGCCAAAAGCGCCGCGGCGCCGTCGGGCGCTGTCTCGATGGCCGCGCCGGGCAGCGCCTCCGCGAGGACGCTGGCGAGGAAGCTGCGGAACGACGGGCTGTCGTCGGCGACCACGACGCGCGTCGTGCGCGCGTACGCCGGCAGGGCGCCGCGCGCGTCGAGCAGCGCCTCGCGCAGCGCCTCCGCGCTCGCCGTGCGCTGGTCGGGCTCCTTGGCCAGCGCCGCGAGCACCGGCGCGTCGAACGACGGCGGCAGATCAGGGCAGATCTCGCTCGGCGGGATCGGGGGCTGATACGCGTGCTGCATGACCAGATCCACCGTGCTCGTGCTCTGGAACGGCAGGCGGCCGGCGAGCAGGTAGTACGCGACCACCCCGAGGGCGTAGACGTCGATGCGCGGCAGCAGCGCGGGATCGAGCTGCCGGCCCAGCGCCACCTCCGGCGCCAGGTACGCCGGGGTGCCGGAGAAGGCGAGCTCGACCCGATCGCCGCGGGGGATCCGCTTCGCGAGCCCGAGATCGGCCACCACGACGCGGAGGGCCTGGCCGACGAGGATGTTGCTCGGCTTCACGTCGCGGTGGGCGATGCCCGAGGCGTGGATCGCCGCGACGCCGAGGCAGGCCTGGTCGAGGACGCTCAGCGCCTCGTCGAGGCCGAGCCGGCCCCCCTTGCTGTGGACATGCGTGTCGAGCGTGACCCCAGGCACGTACTGCATGACGAAATACGGCGCGTTTTCGTACTCGCCGAACGCATAGATCTCGACGACGTTCGGGTGGTGGACGCGCGCCATCGCCCGCGCCTCCGCCAGCAGGCGGGCCTGCATCTGCGCGTTGTCGAGCTGCTCCGGCCGGAGCAGCTTGATGGCGACGTCCCGCTGGAGCTGCTCGTCGCGCGCCAGGAGGATGACGCCCATCGCCCCCTCTCCGAGGCGACCGACGATGCGGTAGACCCCTCCGAGCAACGTGCCCTCGGGCGGCACCTGAACCGAGCTGCCTCCCTCGTGCAGGCTCGAGCGCGCCGCGGCCTGCCAGAGGTCCTCGTCGCTCAGCGTGGAGCCGTCGCCGTTCCGCTCGGCCGGCGGCTCCGCCCGCGTGGGGGGACGGTCGCGCACCACGGTGTCGACGCCCTGCAGCGTATCCGCGACGTCGGGCGCGAGCGGCGCGGGGGGATCGCCGCCGTTCGCGCTTCCAGAGCTGAAGCCGGGCGAGCCGTCCGCCGCGTCTGCCATGGTGCGCATGATACGTGTCCTGCGCATGCCTATCAACGGAGAGCGACACGCGCTCCAGCTGCGAAGCGCGGTGCACGCGGCGGTCTGACGGCGTCTCGCGGGCGCGTCACGGTCGGGCGGGATGTCGCAGCTGTGGCAGGATGCCACGCTGCGCGGCGAGCGTGGCTTTGCGCCGCGCTCGCCGGCCGGCCCGCGGCGAGGTGCGGCGCCGCGCGGGGGGGGGCGGGCGGGCGGCTGGCTCACGCTGCTCGGGGCACGCCGAAGAAGCGATGGCCCTGACGCGTGTCGCCGGCCTCGATTGTTTCAGCCGTCCAGCGGCGATCCCTCTCGTCAATCCATCCATGGCGAGCTTCGCCTTTTCCCTGCCGAGCATAGCGACGGGCGAGCCAGCAGGGCGGCAGGGTCGTCACGATCACCTCGGTCGTGGGCTTGCAGGCAGAGCCAGGCCGCATGCCTGCCGTCGGACCTGCCTGTCGGCGGAAAGGCGGTTGCCGACGGAGTAACCATCCGGCGATGAGGGGTTTTCTGAAGGCCGACGTGAATCGGAATGGCTATACTCGAATGGCCATGAGGATGCTCTCGGTCGAGTCCGTCTGTGCCGGCGCGCCAGGAGCGAGGAACGGCTGTACAGTACAGTATAGGAAATGAGCGTTGATGGCTAACGGCTGACGGATCGATATTGAAGAGAGCTCGACGGGGTCATCGGGCTCCCGCGCTGCGTGAACGGAAAGGTGGCCTGAGCCTTATCGGTCACTCTGGGGGCCATGGAGATCGAGGTGACGATGAATATTCTCGTTGCGGAAGATGACGACGACCTGCGCGAGCTCGTGGCAATGACGCTCTCGGTGGAGGGATTCCATGTGCAGACAGCGCGGCACGGACAAGAGGCTCTGGAGAGGATAGGTGAACACATGCCCGACCTCATCCTGCTCGACATGAAGATGCCGGTCATGGACGGCCGGACCTTCGCGCGGGAGTTTCAGAACCGATACGGCCGGTCGGTGCCCATCATGGTCCTGACCGCGGCCGAGCACGCCGCCCTTCGAGCCCAGGAGATCGGCGCGGCAGGGTGGATCGCGAAGCCCTTTCACTGCGACCAGCTGGTCAGGATGGTGCGGTCGCACCTTCGCATGTAAGGGGCAGGCGGACGTGGAACGTGCTGCCACGGCCTTCCTCACTCTCGAACCACATCTCGCCTCCGTGGCGCACCACGATCGCGCGCGACAGGTACAGCCCCGTCCCCATCCCTCCGTAATCGTGGGGCGTATCGGTGTGGGCGCGATGGAAGCGCTCGAAGATCCGCGCCCGCTTCTCCACGGGGATCCCCACCCCCTGATCGCGCACGGACACCAGGGCGTCGAGCGCGTCCGCCATCCGCACGTAGAGCTCCACCTCGCCGCCGTCCGGTGAGTACCGCAGCGCGTTGTCGAGCAGGTGCGCCACGACCCGCTCCAAGAGCTCGCGGTCCCCTTGGAGCACCACGGGCTCGGCGCACGTGACCCGGATGCGGCGCGACCGCGCCCCCTGCTCCAGGCGCGCCGCCATGCGTTCGACCAGCTCCCCGAGATCCACGCGCTCGAGCACCAGATCCAGCCGGCCGAGCTGGACTTGCGAAAGGAACAGCAGATCGGCCACGATCCGCTCGATCCGGTCGGCGCCCCGCAGCAGCCCGTCCAGGATCCGGCGCTGACCCGGCGGCAGCTCCGTCGCCGTGCGCAAGAGCATCTCGGCATAGCCCATGATCACCGTCACGGGCGTCTTGAGCTCGTGCGCGGCCACGCGGAGAAACTGGTCCTTGAGCCGGTCGAGCTCCACGAGCTCGGTGACGTCCCGCACGACCGCCACCGCGCCCACCACCTGCCCCCCCGCATCGCGCATGGGCGACGCGCTCGTGTGCACGTAGCGGGTCCGCTCCGCGCCGGGGAGCGAGATCGTCCCCTCATCCAGGGCCACCGTCTCGCCGCCGAGCGCGCGCACGAGCGGCGTTTGCTCCGCTTCGTAGGGCGTCCCGTTCGGGCGGTCGAAGCGGAGCCGCCGCACCAGGTCCGCGATGGGCCCGCGCGCCTCGTCCGGGCTCGCGAGCCCTGCGAGGCGCGCCGCCGCATGGTTGGCCAGGGTGACGCGCCCGTTCCGGTCGACGACGAAGACGCTGTCGACCATGTTGTCGAGCACCGCTTTGATCTCCATCTGGCTCCGTTCGAGGTCGGCGTAGAGCATGGCATTGTCGAGCGAGATGGCCGTCTGCGCGCCGAGCAGCTCGAGCACCCGGATCGTGCCGGCCGTGAACGCCCCCGTCGCGACGTTGTTCTCCAGGTAGACAAGGCCGCTCAGGCGCGCCTGCCGTACGATGGGGAGGCACAGCAGCGAGTGCGGCCGTCTCCGGGTGAGGTGCTCGTCCGAAGCGAACCGCGTCGCCACGGCGGCCTCGTCCAGGATGACGGGCTCACGCGTCCGCGCGACGTAGTGGAGGATCGACATCGGGAACGCCGCCGCCGACGCCGGGACGCCCCTGTGGCTCGCGACGCGGATCTCCGTCCCGTCGGTCGTGGCCTCGGCGTAGACGGCGAGCTCGCCGTCGCGGACGAGGATCAGCGCCCCTCTCTGCCCGCCCGCCTGCTGGAGCACGATCTGCAGCAGCGTCTCGCTGAGCTTCGGCAAGAGGATCTCGGACGAGATGCTCTGCAAGGCTTTGACGACCGAGAACAGGTCGAGCTGCTCGGGCGCGGCCACGAACGTGGCGGTGAGCGCGGCCGATGGTCGCTCGACGAGCTCGGGGTAGCATCGGTCGAGGCTCTGGACTTTGCCGTCGGCGCCCCAGCGGACATAGCAGGAGCGGGCCTCGCGCAAGTAGGTGTCGGCGAAGCGCGCGAACCCTCGCGCCCGGTAAAACCGAGATGCGAGCTCGTAGGCGAGCGCTTCAACGTGGACGAAGCCGCTGTCGCGCGCCGAGTGGACGGCCTCTTCATAGAAGCGCATGGCGTCGAGGTCCCGGCCCTCAATGCGGGCGACCTCGGCTGATACCAGGGCGTAGCGGGTCCGGAAGTTCTCGGGGCAGTTGTCGGCCCAGAGCTCCAGCTTCTGCAATTGCTTCACGAGCGTCTGCGCGAACTGCCGCTGCTGCTCGGCAGGGGCCTGCGCATAGAGCGCCGTCAGCGTGAGCGCGTGGTAGAAGTGATGCATCGCCTCGATCGCCATGGATGCCACCTGGTGCAGCATCGACGTGGCGCTGGTCGCGGACTCCAGCGCTTCGGCATAGCGTTCATGGGTGAATGTCGCGATCTGCTTCATGACGTGGTAGTATGTAACTCCAAGGCCGAAGCCCGCCTTCTTGAGGGCCGCGATACAGCTCTCCTCGTCGAAGGTGTCGTCGCTGAAGCTCGTGGGCGCCTGCGTCGCTCCCCTCAGGCTCGCTGCAAACTGCTCTTCGAGCCGGAGGACATGGTACACCACGTCATTGTGGGTCTGCCGGGCGAACGCGATGTGCTTCCGCGCGACATCGATGACATGAACGAGCGGCTCTCCGCTCTCCAGAACGAGCCATGTCATGTTGTAGGTCAAGTAGCCGGCAAAGACGAGATCTCCGATGTCGAGGCAAGCGAGGAAGGCCTGCTCCATGAGCGGGAGGCTCGCCGCGAAGCGCCCGCACCAGACCTTGATGACGCTTGCATTCTGGAAGAGCAGCTTCCCTTTCAGTTTTGCCGTGGCGCTCTTGAATTTTTCATTCAGCCTGAGCGCCATCTCGGAGAACTGGAGCGCGCGCGGGATGTCGCGGTAGAACGAGACCAGCACCATGCCGTAGTTACTATAGATGAAGGAGGACTCTTCGGCGTGCCCGCGCTGCAGGGAGACGCTCACCCCCTTGGCGGTGAGCAGGACCCAGAGCGCTGGTCGCGAGGTGTATACGATGGGGAACGATTCGGCGATCAGGCCGATGAGCGCCCGCGCGCTCTCGTCGGTGGCTACAGGCGCATCGACGAGGTCGGCGATGGGGCGCCCCTGCAGGTTGATCGAGACCTGCCGGATCTCGGCCTCCGCGGCCATCCGGATCTCCTCGTCGGACTCCGGGAGCATCACCCCGTAGAGCTGCAGGGCCTGGATCATGACCGCCACGGCGTCGCGGTGCCGTCCGGCGATCTGGTAGAGCCGCAGGCGCGATCGGTACGCCCTGGATCGGTCGGGCCTGGAGCGGGCGTTCTGGAGAATCAGGTCGAACAGCTCGTCGGCCTGCTGGAAGCGGCCGACGAGGTACTCGCATTCGGCGAGCTCCAGGTGGAGCGTGAATGCATCCTCGTTCCGTGCGCTCCAGGCGTCCGGTGGCAGCAGGGATGTCGCCTGGGCCAGGTAGCTGCGAGCCGACGCGTAGGCCACCGAGGCTTTTGCCTTGGTCCCCGCCAGGAAGTTGAGCCGGCAGAGCGCCTCCTTCTCGCGCGGGTCGGTGAGGAGGTGGGCGCCGTGATTGAGCTGGTTTGCGACGTCGAAGGCCCGCTCTGCGATCCCCTGCTCTGGCAACCGAGACAAGAGGAGCCGGCCGAGCTGAAGATGCATCTCGGCGCGCAGCTCCTCCGGGATGAGCGAATAGGCCGCTTCCTGGATGCGGTCGTGGAGGAACTTGTATGTGCTGTCCACGCGGATGACGAGGCCCGCGCGGACGGCCTCCCAGAGGTCCGCGTGCACGTCGTGCTCCACACTGCCGCGAACCATCGCCAGGAGGGCGACCTCGGCGGTATTTCCCAGACAGGCGAGCTGCTTCAGCGCTTCCTGGGTCTTCGCGGGCAGCCGCCTGAGCTTGCCGACCATCAGGTCGACCACGTTGTCGGTGTAGCCCTTTTCGCGGATCTTCGCGACGTCCCACCGAAAGGCTTCCGTGCGCTCGTCGAACTCGATCAGGCGCTCTTCATGGAGCGAGAGGAGGAACTGAATGGCGAAGAAGGGGTTGCCGGCCGTCTTCTCGTAGGCGAGATCGGAGAGCTGTGCGCCGTCTTCGAAGCGGCAGCGGAGCGCCTCGCCGACGAACGCGGCGAGGTGCTCGCGCGGTATCGGGCCGAGCACGATGTCCGAGACGCGCGCGCCGTCTCTCCGCACCTCGTCCAACGTCACCAGGAGCGGGTGGGTGGGGGACACCTCGTTGTCGCGGTAGGCGCCGATGATGAGGAGATAGCGCATCTCAGGGTGGGCCAAGAGGTCCTTGAGCAGCCCGAGGCTGGCCGCATCGACCCACTGGAGATCGTCGAGAAAGAGCGCGAGGGGGTGCTCCTTCTGGGCGAACACCCCGATGAAGTGCCGGAGCACCATGCGGAAGCGGTTCTGCGCCTCGGTCGGCGGCAGCTCGGGGACGGGCGGTTGCCGTCCGACGATCAGCTCGACCTGCGGGATCACCTCCACGATGAGCTGGGCGTTGACCCCGAGGACGTCGAGCAGCTGCCGTCTCCACGCCGCGATCCGCTCCTCGCTCTCGGCAAGGAGCTCGATCGCGAGCTCCTGGAAGGCCTGGACGAGCGTGGCGTAGGGGATGTCGCGCTTGTATTGATCGAACTTGCCCGAAAGGAAGAAGGCCCGCTCCCGAATGATCGGCTTGTGCAGCTCATGGACGAGCGCGCTCTTGCCGATCCCGGGGTATCCGGAGATGAGCAGGAGCTCCGGCGTCCCCGTGGCGACCACGCGGCCGAAGGCCTGCAGCAAGGTGGCGACCTCCGCCTCTCTGCCATAGAGCTTCTGCGGGATCTGGAGCCGGCCTGTCGTGTCTCGCTCGCCCAGCGCAAACGGCTCCACCCGCCCGCTCGCGCTCCACTCTGCGAGGCACCTCTCCAGGTCGCGCTGGAGGCCGCGAGCGCTCTGGTAGCGATCCTCGGGCATCTTGGAGAGGAGCTTCAGGGTGATGCGCGAGATCGTCTCGGGCACCTCGGGGACGAGCTCCGACGGCGACGTGGGGACGCGGGCCACGTGGCAATGGACCCACTCGACCGGGTCGCGCGCCTCGAAGGGGAGCCTGCCGGTGAGCATTTGATTGAACGTCACGCCGAGCGAGTACAGATCGGTGCGGTTGTCGATGGCCCGGCTCGTCCGACCTGTCTGCTCCGGCGATAGATAGGGCAAGGAGCCCTCGATGAGCCGGGGGGGCTGCGCGCGCTGCTGCTCGCGGGGGAGGCGGGACGCGAACCCGAAGTCGGCGATCCTGACCTCGCCGGAGGCGGGGTTGACGAGGATGTTGCCGGGTTTCAGGTCCTTGTGGATGATGTCCTGCTGGTGAACGTCCGCGACCGCCGCCGCGATGCGGATCGCGAGGGGGAGGAAGCGCTCGATCCCCATGGGCGTCCCGAGCAGGTGATCGAGGGACTGGCCGCCGAAGTCCTCCAGGATGAGGGCCGGCATGCCCTGGTACGTCTCGAGGGCGAGCGGCTTGATGACGGCCCGGGCGTCGAGCAGCTGTCCGAGCTCATACTCGTGCTTCAGCCGCTCGCGGTCCTTCGGGCGGCTGCGCCGCGGATCGAGCACCTTGAGGATTACCGGGCAGCGATCGGCGCTCCTGACCGCACGATAGACGACGGCTCTGCCATCCAGGGAGAGAGGCATGGTGATCGTGTACGGGGAGGCGAGGGGCATGGAGGGGGTTCCTGAAGCGCGACACGCTCGGCGAGGACGATGAGGCCGCGTGCGCGGTGCTCCACGGGGCTCGGGCATCGTCGGCCGGGCCGCCGAGCCGGACCGAGAACGTGATTGAGCTCATCACGCGGGCTCGAATCCATACCAGCCGGGCTCAGCGCCCCGTGCCGGCAGGATCCTGCGAAGGCGTGACGGACCGTGATGCCATGCGCCGTCGACATGAGTGTGGATCTTGTGCCTCACGTCGCAGGCGTCATGAGTCTGCCTTCCAGAAAAGGAAATGCAGCCAACCAGGCAAGGCGGGTCCGGCCATGCTTGCCCGGACGGCGAGCCCACACCCCGCCCATACGCCCCGCTATCCGAGTCCGGCGTCGCGATCGGCCATGGGGTGGTGCTGTCATTTGAACATGAAGGCGGGAAGTCGGGAAGAAAACCTGAATGATCTTCCCGCCTTCCCGCCTTCATGTGGAACCTCTCTGGGCAAATGACAGCACCACCCGGGATCGATGCGCCGGAGGCAGCCAGCTGCCTCCCCGGGCTCGGGATCGGCGCGCCGGAGGCACCCCGGGACCCATGGCGGCTCACGCCGCGCCTGTGCCCGATGCCCGAACGCCCTGGAGCGCTGCCTCGGAGCCTCGCGCGGGCTCTCCGCGGCGTGAGCACCTCGCGAACCGTTTCCGGATAACCAGGCATGAAAGCGACGCGGGACCGTGGGAGGGCACGGCTCGCGGCGCCGGGCGGTCCTGGCGGCGTCCGGCGCGGGGCGCGGAGGGAGACGGTGAAGCGGAGGTCACGGGACGAGGATGACGAGGCGCGCGGGGGTGAGGCGCCCTCGGGCGTGGCCGGCCGGAGCCGTCCCCCGCTCCTCGCGCCGGGCACCTGGTTCCAGCGGCGCTTCCGCGTCGACCGGCTCCTCGGCCAGGGCGGCATGGGGGCGGTGTACGCCGTCAAGGACAAGGGGCAGACGTGGGCGCTCAAGATCGTGCGATCCGAGTTCCTCGACGACCCGGGCCAGCGCCGCAGGCTGTTACGGGAAGGAGAGGTGCTCGCGCGGATGCGGCACCCGAACGTGGTCCAGGTCCACGAGGTCGGCCTCGCCGACGATCTCACCGCCTGGTACCGGATGGAGCTGCTCGACGGCGTGACGCTCCGCGAGGAGCTCCGCCGGCGAGGGGCGCTCTCTCTTCCGCTCGCGTGCGCCACCGTGCGCGCCGCGGCGCTCGGCGCCGGCCACCTGCACGCGTTCGGCGGCGTCCACCGCGACATCAAGCCGGAGAACCTCTTCATCCTGCGCGAGCCGCGCGACGTGAAGCTCCTCGACTTCGGGCTCGCGCGGCTCAGCGGCACCCCGGACACGCTCGACGCGCAGACCCACGGCTCGCCGCTCTTCATGGCGCCCGAGCAGATCCGAGACGAGGTGCCGACGCCGGCGACCGACGTGTACGCGCTCGGCCTCATCGCCTACGAGGCCATCGCCGGATTCCACCCGTTCGGCGATGCCCGCGCCGCCGGCCGGATCGACGCCCTGTTCGCCAGGCACCTCAACGACGTCCCGCCGCCGCTGTCGCGGATCGGCGTGCCGGAGCCGATCTCGGAGGTGATCGCGCGGGCGATCGCCAAGGTCCCGCGCGATCGGCACCGGGACGGGGTGGCGTTCGCCGAGACGCTGTGGGGCGCGTCCCTCGCCACCCGCGGCGCGCCGAGCGCGCGCGACACCCACCCGGGCGAGCCCGAGATGTCCGAGGTCCTGCGGTGGGGCAACGAGAAGGTCGCCGCGGCCACGGGGCCCGCAGCGGCGGAGCGACCTCGGGGGCGTGTCGAGGGGGCCGCCGTGGCGGCGGCCGCTCTGTCGGGACCGCCGGGCGGAGCGGGGCCGCGCGACCCGCTGGACGGACGCGACCCGCTGGACGGAGGCCATCCAGCGGGCGGCGCTGCCGACCCGGGCCAGGCGGGCGTCGGGTGGACCATGACCGAGCGCCTGCCGGAGCGCTTGCGCGACCCCAGCTGCGTGGCCGCGCTCGCGCAGCGAGCGCCGGATCCGCCGCCGGAGCAGGCCGCGGCGGCGTGGGTCCCGGTGGAGAACACCGTGCCGCTCGCGCGCGCGGCGACGGGCGCCGGGACGCTCCGCGCCGGCGCGGGGCCGGCGGCCGAGGGCTCCCGCGCCGGCGCGGGGCGGACCGCCGCCCCGGCGGGGCCGGTCGCAGCGCGGCCGGCGGCGCCGAGCGCGCCTGGCGCGGCTGGAGCGCGGCCGCGGGCGTGGGTCACCCTGCGCACGGCGGCGATCGGGCTCTCTCTGGGGGCGCTGGTGAGCCTGCTCCTCCTCGACGTCATCCTCCGGCTCCAGGACGCCCCGCCGGCGGTGCCGGCGCCGGCGCAGGCGGCCTCGGCGCCGGCGCAGGCGCCGCCGCCGCCCGCGAGCGCCGCGGTGGCCGCGGGATCCGAGCCGCCCGCGGCCACGAGAGCCGTGGAGGCGGCGAGCGCCGGCCGTCCCGCCGGGGCCTCCTCCGCGAGCGCGCGAACACCACCCCCGCGATCACGCCCGCGCCCGGGTGCTATCAGAGGGCGCGAGCGGGGCGAAGGTGCGGAGCTTCGCGGTGCGCGCGGCGAACGCGACGCTGGCGGGCGGGTCGTCGATCTGGGTGGTGGTGGCGGACGTCGAGGCGGCGCTCGTGCAGGTGGAGGTGACCGCGGGCGATGGGAAGGACGGGGCCCGAGGGACGGCGCCGGAAGAGGCGCCGGTGGCGGGAGCGAGCGCGGAGGCCGGGAGCGCGTCGGACGCGTGCGTTGCGGACAACGCGGTGCTGGGCGGTACCGGAGCGGTGACGAGCTGCGAGGACGGCGAGACGGCCGGCGGGAGCGGCGGGCTGGGCGGGATCACGGCGACGGACGAGGGCAACGGGCAGGTGGGGGAGGATGGCGGACCGGTGCCGGAGGAGAATCCGGAGGGCTATGGGCTCGGCGGGCGTGGGCAGGTCGATCCGGCGGGGGTTTGTAGGGAAGGCGAAAATGGTGCCCCAGGAGCAGCCGGTCCCCCCGGCGCCGGCGGAAACGGTGCGACGCTTGCGCTGACGGGCCTGAGCGGCGGCGACGGCGCTCCCGGTTCAACCGGCGGCCGTGGTCAAGGCGGAGGTTGAGGCGGCGGAGCGAAGGCGGGGCTGTTCTGCCAGGTCGGACCAGACACCGTCGACGGCGTCGGGGCCAGCGGCGGAGGCGGCGGGGCCGGGGGCTGCGGAGGCAAGGGAGGCGGAGGCGGGCAGGCGGGCGGATCGAGCGTGGGGATCGTGAGCCTGGGCAACCGCCTGACGCTGACCGGGGTGACGATCGCGGTGGGTAAGGCCGGCAACGGAGGTGCCGGGGTAGCGGGGCAAAATGGCGCCGCTGGAGGCAATGGCGCCGCTGGCGGGACGGCATCGACGACGCCGCCCAGCAAAGCCGGCTGCGACGGCGGAAAGGGTGGTGCAGGCGGTCCAGGTGGTGCTGGAGGTGGCGGCCGGGGCGGCTATGCCGTAGGCGTTGCGTATGCGGTGACGCCAAGCGAAGCGCCGGCGGTGGACTTCACCGCCGGCACACCTGGCGCCGGCGGCAACGCCGGTCCTGGCGGAGCCTCGGAAAACGCCGGAGCGCCAGGGAGTGAAGGGAGCTGCTGGGACTTCGCAGGTCAGTCGTCGTGCGGAGGATGACGCGATGGCATCGCCGAAGAAGCCGCCGGAGGGGCTGCCTCCGGGGCTCGATCCGGTTTGGTACTCGGACACGCCGGAGGCGAGAGAGGAGCAGCTCCGGATCCTGAAGAGAGCACGGGCGCGAGGCTCGCTGCTGTTTCGGATAGCGCGGGGCGAGGACGTGCGGAAGGAGCTCGCTCAGATCGAGGCCCAGGCGGGGGCGATGGATGCCCTTGAGCAAGAGGTTGCCGGGGTATGGATGAGCGCGGCGATGGTGGAGGGCGGAGCCGAGAAGCGCTGGTCGGGCGCGCGGATCGGCGCGGTGGTCTTGGCGCTGGCGGTCCTGTGCGGCGCGGTGATCGCGCTCGCGTGGCTGCGCTGACGCAGCGAAGCAGCGGCGCCGCGACGCAGCGGTGCGCTGCTTCGTGGTGCCGCGCCGTGACGAAGTAGCAACGTAGCGAACAGGCCGCAGGCGGTGTCGCCGGAGCCGTGCGCGAGCGCCTTCTACGCGGAAGCGCTGGGCAACGAGAAGCGGCCATTTGTCGAGCTCGGATTCTTCCGGATCGCATTCCCGTTGCTCTGGTTTGCGGGCTCGTCGGAGTCGTTCCCGGAGGTGATGCTCGAGGTGTGCCGGAAGCTGAAGCCGGTGAGCGGTTATGGAGGTATCGGCGCGGTCGAGTCGCCTGATAGCTCAATCAGCAGCCGGTACGAGCCCGTCGTCTATGATTGGGCCCAGAAGTTTCCCGGGTCGGAAGCGGACTATCCGACCTCTCATTCTATCTGGCTGCGCAAAGGAAGAAGTGGCGGTGGGATCAAGGGTGTCAACTGGCTCACCCAGGACCCCAGGACGAGACCACGCACCGGCGCGGGGCGGCGCCGTCCTGCGCGCGCATGAGGCCGGGATCAGGGATTGTAGCGGCGGCCGCTGCGGTAGCTCGCGATGGCCAGCTCCACCGGGCGGAACAGCGGGGTGGGCAGCGCGTCGAGCGGGTACCAGCCCCAGCCGGCGATCTTGTGGGGCTCGCGCTCCTCGGGCTCGCCGTCGAACTCCTCCGCGAGGAGCTGGATGTCCACATAGTGCTTGCCGTAGGCGAGGATGTTGCTGAGGCACAGGAAGGAGAGCTTCCTGACGACAAGGCCGCTCTCCTCGCGCACCTCGCGGACGGCGCAGTCCTCGAACGACTCGCCGAGCTCGAGGTGGCCGCCGCACCACGAGTAGCTGCCGTCGCCGTGGCTCCCGCGGCGCCGCGCGAGCAGCACGTGCCCGTCGCGCACCAGCATCACGCCCACGCCCACCAGCGGTCGCTCCGCGGCGTTCCCTCCGACGATCGCCTCTCCCAAGGACACCTCCCCGCACGCGACGCCGTCGTGCGTGGAGCGCGCTCTAGCACGGCGCGCAGCGGCGCCGCTCGGGAGGCGTCGGGTCGACCCGCCGCGCCCGCTGCGCCAGCCGCGCCGCGCACGGAGCCACCTCGCGCACGGAGCCACCTCGCGCACGTGCAAGCGCCGGTACCGATTGACTTTTCAGTGAACACGCGTACCGTGCCAGGCGCGATGGATGCGTCCTTGCCCTGGGAGCTGAACCCCGTCCTCCAGCAGAGCCGGCTCGTCCTCCTGGCGCAGACGGCGGTCGATGTCCGCAACAAGGCGTTCAGCGAGGCGAACCGCGACGAGGGCGACACCAGCTGGGGCATCGGCTGCAAGGCGCACGAGCGGTTCGGTCATTCCCTCTGCAAGCTGGCAGAGAGCGGAAAACACCCCTGGCTGTCCGTCCATCGAGACGGGCTGTACTTCATGCCGCACATCGAGGGCGTCGCCGTGCGCGTGTACCGCGGTCCGGCCGACAAACCCTCGCAGCGGCACCTCGAGGCCGCGCGCAGCGAGCACGGTCGCCGCTCGGAGTCGCGACAGATGGCCTTCTCGTTCATGGGGCAGGAAACCGAGCCGGATGGCCCGTGGTTCTGGATGATGGCCGTGGAGACGGACGTCGAGGGGAGGGCGCTCCGTGCCGTGTTCTTCCAGGCCAACGAGGCCGGCGGGACCCGACACGCATGGGAGGCCCCGGTCGAGACGGTGTCCGCCGAGCCTGCGCCTGCGCCTGTACCCGAGCCCGGAGACAAGCCGGCGCGCCCGGCGCGACCGCGCCCGGCACAGGGCCAGCAAGCGAAGGATGCGCTCCTGTCGCGCGACGGACGGCCGCTGCTCCGCGCGCAGACCATGACCCTTCCGCTCGTGTCACAGCCGAGCTGACGGCCGGCGAACGAGGCGGATCCGCCGGCAAGGAGGCTGTCCTATCGCGGAGTGCAGGTTCGTGCGCTCCGCGACAAGGCGGTGAGCCCCCGCCGACACACCCGCGCAGGAGCCCGGGTCATACCGGCATTCCCATCGTCCGGCGGAGCGCGTCGAACTCCTCGGTGAAGCGCCCGTTTCCGCCCCGCAACACGAGCGGCGGCTCGTCATGGCACGACGCCACGGCCTCGGCGTGGCGCAGGGCATAGACCGAGAACAAGGCCGCCTTGCCCTCCTTGGGCATGACGTCGCGCCACGCCTCGAGCGCGAGCCCGGCCGCCGCCGCCGCCGCCTCGACGCGAGGCCGCTGCCACGCCGCCGCGCAGGCCACGAACGGCGCGCCGGGAGCGAGCAGCCGCGCGGCCGCGAGGCAGTAGTCCTCCACGCCGCCGCGGTGCTCGAAGCGGCACGGCCCGCACTGGACCCGATAGGACTCGATGCCGGTGCCGACCGGCAGGTACGGCGGCGTCCCCGTCACGAGCTCCGCAGGCGCGAGCCCGTCGAGCACCGCCGGATCGCGCAGGTCCCCCCACCGGACCTCGCCGCGCGCGTCGACGCCGTTCCACGCGACCGAGCGCCCCGCCATCGAGGCGCTCACCTCCTGCGCCTCCACGCCCGCGCAGCGCGCGTCCGGGAAGCGCCACGCGGTGAACAGGAGCACCGTGCCGATGCCGCAGCCGAGGTCGACCGTGCGGCGCGGGGGCGTGCTCGCGACCCGCTCGGCCGCGAACCAGGCGGTCACGAGGTCGTCGGCCGACCAGCGGTGCCCGTCGAGCCGCTGCAGGATCCGGAAATCGCCCGAGAGATAGCAGAGGTCCTCGCCGGGGCCGGGCCAGACCTCCGGGCGATCCGGCGTCACCGGCGGCGGCCCAGGGGCGATCCACCCGGGCGGCCGGCGCGCAGGGCGCACGACCCCGCCGCGCGGCGCGAGAGAGGGCTGGACATCAGGGGGAGCGATCATCGACCCCCATGTACCACGCCCCCGCGGCGTCAGGGGCGCGCGCAATCCCCCCGAGCGCGCGGCCCCGCGGCGTCAGTGGTTCTTGCAGCCATCCTCGAGCGAGGGATCATCGCAGAAGAGGCACGGGGTGGTCTCGCAATCCAGCGGAGGGCATGACTTGGGGCAGGTCGGCTCGTTCGGATTGCAGTGGATGATCTGCCAGGTGAGCGAACTCATGTCGTCCGGGTCGGCCGCGCAACTGCACTTGTTGAAGGCGTGCGATGCAATCATGGTGATCGTGTGGCACTCCTTCTCCGGCGTCACCCCCTCTGCCGGGATTGGCGTCGTGAGATCCCAGGTGAGCTCGAAGGGGCGCTGTCCGCCAGCCATGGTCCCGGCCGGGAACACTCGTGGGAACGTGACCCTCCGGAACGGGAGCGGGAACGGGGTATCTTCACTGCTGCGCCGCCCATAATCGATGTACAGGACGCCCTGCAGAGGGATGCCGTTGTCCTCGGACAGCACCGTCGCGCCGAAATTCTTGAAGCTGTCCTGCTGCTCGACGATGTACACGGGTATGTGCTGGGGAGGGAAGACCGCCGTGAGCACCGGCGCGGTCTGCTCGGGATGCTCGTACGTCGGCGGCTCGATCACGAGGCAGCCCGTGGTCGAGGCGGCGAGCGCTGCCGCTGCGAACGAGCGAGCGAGCGCGGCGGAGCAGCGCGGGCGCGCCGCGAGGACAGGGGCACGGCGAAGGGAAGGGCGGGACGGAGCGATCATGGTGCGCTGTGCAGGGGCCGATGGGGGGTGGGGTCCGTGCTGGGTGCTGGGACTTTACCCACTGGGGCGACGCGCGGTGGATCTAGCTGGAATCCGACCGCCGCCGCGCGGGCAGGCGCGCCCGAGGCCCCGCCCTCCGCGCCGCGGCGTCACTTGCGCGGGCTCGCCGGCGCGCTCTCCAGCGCGTAGACGACCTTCACCTGCGTGCCGAACGGGACCTCGCCGGACGACACGGGCGTGCCCATGTCCGCGGAGTACCCGCCGGAGGCGAGCGCGGGGCGGGGGGCGTAGATGGGGCCGTGCTCGACGACCTCGCTGATCGAGACGACGCGGCCGAGCGAGACGCCCTGGAGCCTGGCGAGCGCCCCGGCGCGAGCCCGCGCGTCCGCGATCGCCTTCTCCCGCGCGCGCGCCTCGAGCGGGTCGGTCTCGTCGAGGCCGAACGAGACGCCCCAGACGTTGTTCGCGCCGGCGGCCACGGCGGCGTCGAGCACCGCCCCGACCTGATCGAGGTTGCGGATGACGACCATCACCGTGTTGCTCACCTGATAAACGTGCGACGGCGGAGGCGGCGCTGCCGGCGCCAGGTCGGCGGGCGGCGGCTTCGGCGCCGGCGGCTGAGGCGCCTTCGGTCCGCGCCCCGCGGGAGCCGCGGGCGCCGCGGCCGGGGCCGCCGGCGCCGGCGCGACCGCCGGGGCGGGCTGCGCGTGGCCCATGGCCATCCAGGGCGGCACGTCGGGCTGCCGCACGAGCTGGATGGAGTAGTTGCTGGTCTGGATATCCTTCTCGGCCAGGCCGGCGTTCTTGAGCGCGGCGAGGATCTCGGTCATGCGCGCCGCGGCGAGCTTCGTCGCCTCGTGCACCGTCGGCGCCATCACCTCGATGCCCATCTGGGCCCGGGCGATGTCAGGCCTCGCGCTGACGTCGCCGCGGCCGACGACCGTGATGGTGTTGACCTCCGGAGCGGCGGCCACGGGCGGCGTCGCGTGCGCCGCGCACGCGGCGAGCAGCGGTGTGACGGAAAGCATGAGCCCGGCGAGGTACGCGCGGGACAGGGAGCGCTGGTTCTTCATGCCCGTGCAACGCGCGCCGCCCAGGCCGGCTTACAGGGGGGCGCGCCCCTCGGCGCTCGCCGCCGCGAGCAGACCGACGGGCCGCTTCCCGAGCCGCTCCGGCGGCGCGCCGGCGACGCCCGAGGCGGCGGCGTTGCTCCCCCTCGGCAAGTTGTTCCACGCCGCGCCGGGTGCGCTATGGTCGTTCACGTGCTCACAATACCCAGCGATGAAGAGGCCCTCGGAGGTCTGCAGGGTGCCACGATCGCCAGCGACCTCTCGCCAAGCATCGGCTACCGGATCGTGTCGCGCGCCGGCTCCGGGACGATGTTCGTCTCGTTCTACGCGGTCCGCACCGCGCCCGAAGGCGAGACGCCCGTGGTCGTCAAGATCCTCCGGCCGTCGCTCTTCAGGCAGATGGGTCCGTCAGCGGCCGTCATCGTGAAGAAAGAGGCGGTGTCCCTCGGCCGCCTCAACGAGCAGGTCCCTCCGACCCCCTTCGTGGTCCGGCTCATCGACACCGGCACGTTCGAGGTCCGCCGCGGCACGAAGGCGCTCAATCTCCCCTGGATCACCATCGAGTACGTGCACGGCGGCGTCCAGGGCGTGACGCTCCGGCAGCGGGTCCAGGGGACCATCCAGGCCACGGGCCACGCGTTCGATCCGGCGCGCGCGACGCGCGCCATCGAGTGCATCGCGAGCGGGCTGTCGGCCGTGCACGACGTCGGCGTCGTCCACCGGCAGCTCACGCCGGAGAGCATCCTCTGCTGCGGCTCCGGCGACGACGAGCTGTTCAAGATCAGCGACTTCGGCATGGCGCGGCCGCGCGGCATCCGCGAGACGATCATGGCCGGCGTCGTGGGCAACGCCGGGGTCGCGCCGCCGGAGATGCTGTCCGCCGATCCGAGCACGATCGGCCCGTGGACCGACATCTTCAACCTCGCGTCCGTCATCTTCTTCCTGCTGACGGGCGAGGAGTACATCATCGCGGAGTCGCAGGCGCAGGCGCTCATGGCCGCCATGGCGCGCACGCGCCGGAGCATCGTCGAGACGCGGTGGCTCCACCCGGCGCTGCGCGGCAACGACCAGGCGTGCAAGTCGATCGACTTCGCGCTCCGCTGGGCGTCCACCGGCGAGGCGCAGGAGCGCCTCCAGGAGGCGGTGGCCGTGGCCGCGATGCTCTCGCCGTACCTCCGCCCCGCGTCGCCGATCTCCGCGCTGGAGCAGCGGATCGTGGCGAGCGCGGGGGAGCAGCGCGTGCGCGCCGCGGAGGAGGTCGGTCCGATGACCGTCCCGTCCACGCACCTGAAGGCGCCGGTCCTGCTCAAGGGGGAGCTCGGCCAGACGCTGCTGTCGCCGCGAAACGCCAAGGCCGCCGAGCGCCCGAGCCAGGACCGCCCGATCGAGGCCGAGATCATCAGCGCGCCCCCGCGCGCCTCGCGGGAGCCCGCGCCGCGCCTGTCGGCGGTCGTCGAGCGCTGGACGTGGAGCGTGCTCCACCACCCGAGCCTCGATTCGGTCATCCGGAGCGTGGCCTGGGACGGCTATGGCCGGTGCCTCGCGGCGGCCACGGGGGGGCTGCTCTTCTGGAACGGGACGAGCTGGAGCGAGGCGTCGTCCGGCGGCCTCCCGAGCCCGCAGGGCGTGCGCTTCGTGCACCGGATCGGCCCCGGCCGGTGGCTCATCGGCGGCGACGCCTCGACGCTCGCGGTGTACACGACGGGCGGCGTGACGGGCGTCTTCCAGCTGCCGGGAGAGCCGCAGAGCCACGTCGCGCTGAGCGGCGACCTCGAGGACATGGGCATCCTCGTCTCGACGACGCCGAACGATCCGCGGCCGCTCCTCCACGCGTTCATCGCCAAGCGCTGGCTGCGGCCGATGCCGGCCGACGGCGTCGCGCTGCTCGCCGCGGTCGCGCGCGTCGAGGACGAGCGGTGGCTGGTCGTCGGCCGGTCGACCAAGGGCGAGGGGCTGGTCGCGCTCTACGCGCCGCTCGACTGGCACCTGGAGCGCATCCCGGCGCCGCCGGCGCGGGCGTTCGTCGCGTGCGCCGGGCGGCCCGATCTCGGCGTGGGCATCGCCGTCGGCGCGGAGGGTAGCGTCGTCTGGCGGTACGGGCAGAGCGTCTTCACGGAGATCATCGAGCCGCGGCGCGCCCTGTCGGCCGCGACGATCGACGCGGAGGGGCGCGCCTGGGCGGGCAGCGCGGGGCGCATCTGGGTGCGGCGCGGCGGCATCCCGCCCATGGCCGGGGTGTGGGAGTGCGTCTGGGAGAACGACGCGTGGGTCGGCCCGGTGGTGTCGCTGTTCGTCGACGGCGAGGTGGTCGTCGCCATCACCGCGGACGGGGGCATCGTCGAGGGCCGCGTCACCGGCTGACGAGCCCGGTGAGCCGCCATCACCGCGGCGCGCGGTACCTGCCCACGACGATCGTGATGTCGTCGTCCGGGCTCGGGCACCAGCTGTCGACCTCCCGCAGGATCCGGTCGCGGATGTCGTCGACCGGCGCGTCCTGGGCGGCTTCGACGGTGGCGCAGAGCCGCGAGAGCCCGAACTGCTCCCGGTGCGCGTTGCGGGCCTCCGTCACCCCGTCGCTGTAGAGCACGAGCAGGTCGCCGTCCTCGAGGAGGAGCTCGGCGTCCGTGGTCAACGCGTCGATGGACGGCAGGACGCCGACCCACACGCCGGAGCTCGGGATGCACTCGCTCCTCCCCGTCCTCGCGCGGCACACGATGATGTCGTCGTGCGCGCCCGCGAACGTCACCCGCCCGCCGCGCTCGTAGCGCAGCAGCAGCAGGGTCGCGTGCTCGTCGCGCTTCAACCGGTCGCGGATGTTGTCGTAGATCGCCCGGTTGAGCGCCGAGACGACCTCGCCCGGGCGGGCGCCCGGATCCCTGCGCGTCATGGCGGCGACCATGCTCTGGATCATCAACATGACGAGGCCCGCCACGAGCCCGTGCCCCGCCACGTCGCCGATCCCGAGCCACCCGCCGTCCCGCGTGGGGAGCACGTCGTAGTAGTCGCCGCCGACCTCCGCGGCCGGCCGCATCATCGCGGAGAGCTCGAGCCCCTCCACATGCAGGTGCGCCGGGACGAGCGTGGTCTGGATGTGCTTCGCGACGAGGGTCTCCTGGTGGACCCTCTCCTGCTCCAGCCGCTCGCGTACCTCCACGTGCCGGACGATCTCCCGGTGCATCGACACCGCCTTCATCGCAGAGCCGATCTGGAGGCGCGCCGCGTCGTAGACCATCTCGTTCGCGCCGCTGTTGACGAGCGCGATGCCGTAGTGCTCCGTCTCGCCGAACGTGAGCGGCATCGCGACGACGCTCCAGCGCTCCGACGAGCTCAGGAATCCGGGCGGCGCGAGGCACGAGGACGCGAAGCTCGCGGGCGGCGGCTCCACCTCGCGGCTGTTCTCCATCAGAAACAGCGACTGCAGGGTGGCGCGCTCGGGATCGTCGAAGAGCGATATGGCGACGTGCGTGAGATCCAGCTTCGGCAGCTCCGCCGCGAGCGTGCGCCGGAGGGTGGGCATGCCGAGGCAGGTCGAGAAGAACATGCCGGTCCAGCTGAGGTTGACCGACGCGCGCTCCAGGTATAGCCGCTTCTCGCCCTCGGCGCGGACGGAGGCGTGGCTGATCAGGATGCGGCACGTGTGCCAGAGCCGCTCGAGGCGGTCCTCGGAGGCGCCGCCGGGCGCCCGGCCGATCTTCGCGCGGAGCAGCGTGATCGCGCCCTGGAACTGGTCGAGGGCGACGCCCTCGCGCCCCGCCGCGTCGAGGAGGTCCTGGAGCGCCGTCAGGAAGCGGCCCTCCCGCCCGCTCAGCTCCTCCTCGAGCGCGGAGAGCAGCTCTCGGGGCCAGGCCTCACGCGACGCCGCCGGGACGGTCACGCACCGCGCGAGCGCGCGCTCCAGCGGCTCCTGCTGCGCGGCGATGGAGAGCGGCTCGCGGCGCGGAGGCGCCCCGGTCGCGCGCGGGAGGGCAGCGTAGTAGCCGCAGCCGCACGACTCGCGCCGCGTGAGCTCGACGGGAAGGAGGCTGCACTCCGGCACACGCTCGCCGCGGAGCTGGCGCACGACCGTCTCGACGGCGAGCGCCCCGAGGTCCTTGATCGGATGGCGGACGGTCGTCAACGACGGCCTGGTGACGCGCGAGACGGCGACGTCATCGAACCCGCACACGAGGACGTCGCCAGGGACGTCGATGCCGTGCGCCTTCAGCGTGTCCATCGCGCCGAGGGCCATGTTGTCGTTGCCGGCGACGACGGCATCGAACTCGACCCTGCGCCCGAGGAGCTCGCGCATCGCGCGGCGGCCGCCGTCGATCAGAAAATCGCCGTACACGAAGAGGCGCTCGTCATAGGGTAGCGCGCGCGCCGCGAGGGCCCTCCGGTACGCCACGGCGCGCAGCTTCGCCTCCTCGTTGTTGGCCGGCCCGCTGATGTAGGCGACGCGCTTGCACGCGTGGTCGTCGAGCACGTGCGCGACCGCCGCCTCCCCCCCGACCGCGTTGTCGACGATGACGCTCGGGACGCCGTCCAGCGCGAGCCCCACGCTGCACACGGGCAAGGGCGCGAGCGATCGGCAGAACTCGTGCGCTCCCTCGGGGCCGACGTGGTTCGTGAGCGCCGATGACATGATCACCGCCCCATCGACCGTCGTCGCGCCGATGAGCGAATAGATCCCGCCCCGGGCGTCCAGCGTGTAGCCCTGGCGGGCGCGCGTCTCGCCGAAGGCCACGATGAGGTTGACGTCGTGCGCCTCGGCCGCGCGCTCGACCCCGAAGCGCGCCTCGGACTGGTACTCGCCGCAAAGGTAGTCGGTCAGGAGGGCGATCGTGTGGCGCTTCGCCGCCATGATCTATCGCTCCCCGTTCACTTGTCGTGGATGGAGACGAGGCCGGGGGACATGCGCTCCAGGGCCGCCAGGCTCCGCCGCTGCCACCCGAGCCTCGCGTCCGTGACGAACCGGATCTTGCAGCTGGGGCCCTGGCCGGTGACGCCGGAGATGAAGGCGATGAACGCCTTCAGGCAGCTGGAGTTCAGGAAGTACAGCGCGCGTATGTCGAACTCGACGGCTGCGAGCGAGAGGCGCCGGACCTCGTGCTGGACCTCCTTGCAATAGGCGCCGAGCGGCGCGGCCGCCGCCATGTCGCCCGTCCCGGTGAGCTTGATACTCAGGCGATCGCCGAGCAGCGCCGGCTCGATGCCGAAGCTGTCCGTGGTGATGCGATCAACCCTTAGGCTGTCCATTCATCCTCCACCGCTCGAGCGGCGCGTGCGCGATGATCGTGAGCTCGTTGCCCTCGATCTTGTAGTCGACGTCGAGCCCTCCCTCGGCGCGGACGCGCGCGAGGCCGAGGCCGGAGACGCCCTCGACCATCGCTGTCTCCGTGATGAGGTCGTCGTAGTGCTTCAGCGGGTCGCTCGCGGTCTTCAGGTCGAGCAGCCGCTTCTCGACCTCTCGCAGCCGCTCCGGCGACGCCTCGTTGCGCGCGCGGATCTTCATGATGTGCGACGTCTCGTCCTCCTCCAGCGCGAGCTCGAGGCTGACGCGAGGGCCGGTGGAGTATTTGGTGATGTTCTCGGCGAGCTCGTGCGCGGCCATGTAGAACCGCGAGCTCACATTCGCGTCGTCCAGCACGGCGCCGCAGAAGCTGGACACCAGCCGCAGCACCGCCGTCGCCAGACGCTCGCTCGGAAAGAAGGTGATGCAGAGGAATAGCGAGGCGCTCTGCGTCGGTTCGGGGGATGACACAATCTGTTATGTTACGCCGCCCTCGCGCAGGATCCAACCACTAGTTCCGCGGGCCGCGCGGCTTCTCGTTTCGCTCTCGTTTCGCTCTCGTGAGAGCGCGGGCGAGCGCTGAACGGAGAGGGCACCCGGAGCGAGCTCCGCCATCGCCATCGAGCTTCCGATGTGATGCGGTCCTCACCTCGGAATGTGATGCGCTTCGCAGTTCGCGCGATGGCGCGCTTTGCTCCAGGGCATAACGCGACGCGTCGCCCGCGGCGGAGTGGCATGCTCGTTGATGACGAACGTGGCGTCCATCGGTGCCCAGGTGTGTCCATGGATCCGGTGCGGCCACCGCGCGCCTCGCGCACATACGCCTTCACCTGAGGGAAACATCCGGCCGGGCGACCCAGCAAGGAGGGTATTGCTGTATGGAACAACGATGCTTCTCGCTCGGGCCGCCCTGGCCACTCGGGCCGTCGCGCCGCCGCCCACGTCGCTTGGCGGCGATGACGGGCGTCCCTTTTCTCGTGATGCGCGGCGTCCTGGCCGGCGCCGCCGCGGCGGCGGCGATCGGCTGCAGCACCGCGCCCGGGACGGAGGGCGAGCTCGGGCGTCCCGCCGGCGAGAGTCACGGTGTCGGAGAGGGCGATTCGGCGGCGCTCGGAGCGGCCTCGGCGGCGCTGTCGAGCGATGGTGCGGTGTGCGTCACCATCCAGCGTGGAACTCTCGGCACGGTGAGAGATGCGACACTGTGGCAAAACGCTCCGGGGTGGAACGACTCCGCATCTCCGAGCCTCTCGACGGGGTGGGCCGCGGGCGCCGGCCGCCGCCGGTCTGTCGTGCACTTCGGGCTCTCTCCCGTGCCCGTCGGCGCGACGGTCCTCTCTGCCTCGCTGGTCTTCCATCAGACGTACGCGGTGGAGAGCAGCGCTGCGAGCGTGCACCGCGTCACGGTCCCGTGGGACGAGCGCACCGTCACCTGGTGGAGCATCGGGGACAGCGGCTTTGAAGGCGAGAGCGCGGCGACCCTCGCGGCCGAGGCCGGCGTCGGCGCCCGCGCGACGGACGTGTCGGCGCTCGTGCAGTCGTGGGCGCTCGGGACGGCGCGGAACGACGGCGTGCTGCTCGACGAGGAGCGCGCGCACACGACCTATCTGAGGAGCAGCGAGATCGGCAGCACGCAGGAGCGCCCGAGGCTCGACGTCTGTTACGTGACCTGCTCGGACGGGGTGATGAACGGCCTCGAGGTGGGCCTCGACTGCGGAGGGCCGCGCTGCGCTCCCTGCGCGGGCCCGGCGGCGGCCACGTCGAGCGCCGCCGCGTCGAGCTCGACCGGCGCGTCGGGCGCGGCGGGTGATCCCTGCGCCGACGCGGCCGCGCTGCCGCCCGATCCGCTGCCGCCCGCGCGGCTCTCCGAGACCGGGCTCTACGCCGACATCACGACGCGATCGCGGGCAGCGGGCACGCGCGAGTTTCGTCCTGCTTACGAGCTCTGGTCGGACGGGGCGGCGAAGCGGCGCTTCGTGTACCTGCCGCCCTGCTCCACGGTCGACACGAGCGACATGGATCACTGGTCGCTGCCGGTGGGCGCGCGCTTCTGGAAGGAGCTCCGCGCGGAGGGCGTGGCCGTGGAGACGCGGTTCATCCACCGTTTCGGGCCGGGCATCGACGACTGGCTGTTCGCCGCGTACGCGTGGGATCCGGCGAGGAACGACGCGTTCCTCGTCGAGGCGGGCGTCGAGGACGCGCGCGGGACCGCGCACGACATCCCGCGGACCGCGGACTGCTGGGAGTGCCACGGAAAGCTCCCGGAGCGCGTCCTCGGCTTCAGCGCGCTGCAGCTGAGCCACGATGGACCGGGCGAGACGATGGCGTCCCTGAGCGACGCCGGGTGGCTCACCGTCCCGATGCGGGGAGGGGTGCGCCCGCCGGGCGACGCCCGGGCGGCCGCGGCGCTCGGCTATCTCCATGCGAACTGCGGCAATTGCCACAACAGCACCGGCGTCGCGACCCTGCGGACACGCCTCCTCGCGGCGAACACCACGGTGGAGAGCACCGATACCTACACGACCGGCGTGGGCGTGACACCCAGCTTCTGGGAGCCCGGCGCGCTCTACCGGATCACGCCGGGAGATCCCGAGTCGAGCGCCGTCGTGCGGCGGATGGATCACCGCGGCTCCAGGGCGCAGATGCCCCCGATCGCGTCGGAGGCCGCCGACGCGGCGGGCCTCGCGGCTGTCCGCTCCTGGATCGAGGGCCTCGGGCCGCCGCCCGAGGCAGGGAGCGGCGGCGGCAGCGGGGGCGGCGCCGCAGGCGGCGCGAGCGTTGGCGCCAGCAGCACGAGCGCGAGCTCCGGCAGCGGTACCAGCGGCAGCGACGGCGCCGGCAGCGTCGGCTCCAGCGCCGGCAGCGGCAGCGTCGGCTCCGGGGCCGCGTGCGCCGGGGTGCCGCGCCTGAAGCTCACGCAGGTCGCGGCCGGCCTGGCGACGCCCGTCTTCCTCGCGAGCCCGCCGGGCGACCGATCGAGGATGTTCGTCCTCGAAAAGGACGGCGTCGTCCGCCTGATCAAGGACGGTGTCCTCCGGTCCACCCCGTTCCTCGATCTCCGCGGCGGGACATCGTGCCCGCCCTCGCCGCCGGCGAGCGCGAACCCGCTCGTGTGCGCGCCCAGCCCGACCGCGGAGGGCGGGCTGCTCGGGATGGCGTTTCACCCGCGCTACGCGGACAACGGCAGGTTCTGGCTCTTCTACACCGCCGCGCCCAGGGGCAACGTCACGATCGCCGAGTTCCGCCGCTCGGCCTCGAACCCCGATGTCGCCGACACGTCGGCGGGGAGCGTGCCTGTCCGGACGCTCCTCGACGCGCGGCACGGCGGCTGGAACCACGCGGGCGGCACGCTCGCGTTCGGCCCCGACGGCTACCTCTACGCGTCGGTCGGCGACGCGGCCGTCACGCCGTATTCGGCCTCTCCAGCGAAGGATCTCTCGTCTCCGCTCGGCAAGATCCTGCGGATCGACGTGGACAGCGGGCTCGGCCCGCCAGGCAACCTCTCCGGCCCGGGCGTGAACCCGCTCGTCTGGGACTACGGCCTGCGCAATCCGTGGCGCATCAGCTTCGACCGGGGCACGGGGGATCTCTACATCGCCGACGTGGGACAGAACGCCTGGGAGGAGCTCGACATCGAGCCGGCGCGCGCCGGGCGGCGCGATTACGGGTGGCCGGCGATGGAGGGCGACCACTGCGTCGCCGCCGGGTGCTCCCGCGTCGGCGTCGCGCCCGCCGTGGAGCACAGCCACTCGAGCGGAGAGGGCGGCTCGATCACGGGCGGCTACGTCTATCGCGGCTCGGCGATTCCGTGCCTCCAGGGAAGGTACGTTTACGGCGACTACGGGACGCACCGCTTCTGGACGCTGCGGTGGGACGGCTCGCGGGTGCGGGATCACGTCGAGATCACGGCGGACCTCGAGTCGCGCCTGCCCGCGGCCTCGTTCGGCGAGGATGCCGCGGGCGAGCTCTATGTCGTCATGCTGACCGGCGAGGTGCTCCGCGTCGATCCGAGGTGAAGGCCCAGCGCCCCGGCGGCGCTATCCCGCGAGCTGCCCGTCGCCCGCCCGGAGCTTCGCGAAGCGCGAGCGCCAGGCCCGGCTCTGGGCGAGCAGCGGCGCGGTGCGCGCGAGGAGCAGCGCCAGATCCTCGGGGCGGCCGGCGTCGAGCAGGGCGCGCGCTCGCCAGTAGAGGAGCTCGATCCGCTGATCGGCGCTGAGGCCGCCGCTCAGCTCGCCGGGCGGCTCCCCCTCCTCGCGCGCCGTCGCCCGCGTGCGTGTGCTCTCCATGCCGGACCTCGGGTCCTTCACGGCGAGCTGCATGACGCCGAGGAGGGCCTGGGCGTACGGCGGCAGATCCGCGACCGCCCCCTGCGCCCTGAGCCACCGGAGCTGCCGGCTCGCGTCCGCGTGCTCGTCGCGCATCGCGTGGATCCGCGCGAGCAGGAGCGCGCTCCTGTAGGCCGGCCTGTCCTTGAGCTGCTCGTCGAGCGAGCGCGCCTGCCGCACCAGGGGCAGCGCCTCGTCCTCGCGCCCCCAGAGGTAGAGCAGCTCCGCGAGCTTGATCGTCGCGTCGCGCTCCGCCAGGGCGCTCGCCTCCTCGCGGGCCAGCTGGACCGCGCGCCGGAGGTCCGCCATCGCGCGATCCGGGGCGTCGAGCGCCGGCCAGAGCTCCGCGCGGCGGACGAGCGCCGCGCAGAGGTGGCCCCGGTCGCCGCGCTCCTCGCAGCTGCGCACGGCGTCGTCGAAGCGCCGCTCCGCCTCCTCGAGCTGGCCGGACCGCGCGAGCACGCAGGCCAGCAGCGTGAGCCCGGTCACGTGCGTGTCGTGATCGGCCTCGCGGACGCGCTCCACGCCGTGCGTGAGCCGCTCGAGGGCGTCGTCCAGGTTGCCCTTGCGGAACGCCGAGCGGCCGGCCGCGACCTCGAAGCGCGCAGCGAGCGCGGCGTCGGCGCGGCCCTCGCGGGCGTCGAGCAGCGGGATCACCTCCTCGACGCGCGCCGCCGACTCCTCCCAGGCGCCCGCCCAGTCGAGCGCGGTCGCCTCCTCGAGCAGCGCCTCCGCGATCATCCGCGGGTCCTTCATCGTCCGGGCCAGCGCCCCCGCGGAGCGGAGATCGTCGAGCGCCTCGCCGGTGCGCAGGACGCGGTAGCGCACGCGCGCGCGGCCGAGGAGCGCGAGGTACCGCTGGCGCTGATCGTCGCCGTCGGCCCAGAGGAGCGCGGACGCGTAGTGGCCCTCCGCCACCGCGTTGTTGTGCCGGTCGCGCTGGAGATCGCCGAGGAGCAGGTACGCGTGCGCCGCGCGCGCGCGCGCCCCGGCGGCCGCGGCGTGGCGCGCGATCGGCTCGAGCAGATCCGGCGCCCTCGGCCGGGCCTCGGCCATGAGCTCCCAGACGGCGAGCGCGTGCCGGTGCATCGCCGCGCGCTGGTCCTCCGCGAGCAGCGCGTAGATGGCCTCCTGCAAGAGCGCGCTCCGGAAGGCGTAGCTGGCGCCGCCGCAGAGGGCGCCCTCGCCGTGCGCGGCGCCGTGCGCGCCGCGGGGGACGAGGAGCCCCCGCGCCACGAGCGCGCGAAGCGCGCTCGGGACGTCGATGCGCGCGCTCGGGACGTCGACGTGGTCGACGCCCGCCGCCGCCGCGTCCTCGTGTTCGAGCGCGCGTTGCACGCTCGCCGCCACGTCCTCCGAGAGCTCGAAGCCGAGCACCGCGCAGAGCCTCGCGCACGCGGCGAGCTCCGGCGGGAGCGCCTCCAGCTGCCCCGCGGCGAACCACTGCCACGCGGGCGACGGCGGGAGCCTCTCCAGCTCGGCGGTCGCGAGCTGGTGGCCGCTCGATCTCGCCCGCAGCCGCACGAGGCCCGCGCGCTTGATCGCCCGGGTGAGCTCCACGAGGGCGCGGGGGTTGTAGCCGGCCCACGCGCAGATGCGCCGGAGCGTCGCGCTCGGCGGAGGCTCCGCGGGCCGGAGGAGCTCCGCGCAGAGCAGGAGCCCCGCGGCGTCGTCGAGCGGCGGGAGCGCGACGTGATCGCGCGCGTGGCCGCGGGCGCTCAGCGCGTGGCGCCGCGGCGTCGGCGCGCAGCGCGCCGGGGCGCCGGCGAGCAGCACCCAGAGCGAGACCGACGCCTCGCGCCGCGTCGCGAGGTCGAGCGCGTCGAGCGTGGCGCTGTCGGCGAGGTGCGCGTCGTCGACGATCGCGACGACGGGCCGCTCCATCGCCCTCCGGCGGAGCCCCTCGGCGAGCGCCCGGATCACGCTCCCGCGGCGCGGCGGCGGCCGGCCTGCGGAGCCGCCCGGCCAGCCGAGGATCGCGGCCACGGCGGGCCACACCTCGCCGCCGAGCGGCTCTCCGAGCCGCTCGACGCAGAACGCGCGCGGGTCGCCGGGCGCCGCGAGGGCGCCGTCCCTCGCGCCGAGCACCTCGGCGAGCAAGGCGGCCGCGGTCCGGCCGTGGCCGCCCCCGGGGCGCGCGGCGAGCTCCGGCTCGGCGCGCAGCGAGATCACGAGCGCGCCGGGGTGCGCGCGCCGGCTGCTCTCGGCGATCTCCTCGGCGAGGCGCGACTTGCCGGCGCCGCGCTCGCCGATCAGCGCGCAGAGGCCGGGCCCGAGGCCCGCGAGCGCGCGCTCGCGGCTCTCCTCGGCGGCGCTCTGGGCCTCGCCGCGCCCGACGAGCGGCGGCGCGGCGCGCGCGGCGCCGCGATGGCCCGAGGGCGGGGGCGCGTCCGGGGCGAAGAAGTAGCGGCCGTCCTCGCTCGCCGCGGCGACGTCGAACCCGGCATGGGCGGTGACGAGCTCGGCGCTGAGCGCGATGCCGCGCCACGCATCCGAGGGGAGCCACGACTCGGGCCGCTCCACGGCGATGCCGGCGGCGTGGACGCCCTCGGCGTCGCGGCGGAGCTTCAACGGCGCGATGTGGATCGCGAGGGGCGCGCCGACCGAAGCGACGATCTCCCGCCCCGCGAGGAGCGCGCGCTCCGCGGCCGCCTCTTTCGGGCCGGGGAAGATCGCGACGAAGCGGTAGCCGCGCTGCCGCGCGAGGTGCCCGTCGTGGCGGGCCACGGCGGCGCGGACCTCGGCCTCGGCGCCGCGGGCCTCCAGGGCGAGCACCACCGTGTCGTGCCGGTCCGTGGAGCCGGTGGCGGCGTCGTCTCCCGTGGTCGCCGCGGCGCCGACGGCGCCGCCGATCAGGGCGAGCGCCTCGGCGCCCGCCGACGCGAGCGCGGCCCGGAGGCCCGCGGCGTCGGCCGGGCGGCGCGCGCGCTCCTTGGCGAGGCAGGCGAGGACGAGGGCCTCGATGGACCGCGGGACCGGGGCGATCTCGCTCGGCCTGGGGGGGAGCCGGCCGAGGTGCCCCTGCGCGACGTCCGCGGGATCGCCGGCGAACGGAGGGCGCAGCGTGAGCAGCTCGAAGAGGAGCGCGCCGAAGGCGTAGAGGTCCGCGCGCGCGTCGAGCGGCTCGCCCCGGAGCCGCTCGGGGGACGCGACCTCGGGCGTCCCGAGCATGGCGCCCAGCGTGGTGAGCGCGCTGTCCGCCGGGTGGCAGACGACGCCGCGCTCGCGCTGCGTGAGGCCGAAGTCGAGGAGCCGCACGCCGCCGTCGGGCTCGAGGAAGACGTTCTCGGGCGCGAGATCCAGGTGGACCAGGCCGCGCTCGTGCACCACCTGGAGGCAGCTCAGCACGCCGAGCGCGACGTCGAGGGCGGAGCGCAGGTCGGGCGCGGCGGGCATTCCCTCGAGGTGGGCCGCCAGCGTCTCGCCGCGGAGCCGCTCCATCGCGATGTACGCGCGGCCGTCCTCGAGCACGCCGTTCTGGAACAGGCGAGGCGAGGCCGGGGGACCGAGCTGCTCGAGCGCCCACGCCTCGCTGCGGAACCGCTCGCGCGCGAGCAGCGAGTGGGCCCTGCTGATCTTGAGCACGGCGGGAGCGCCGTCCTCCGCCCGCGTCGCGGCCCAGAGGACCGAGAAGGCGCCCGCCGCGAGCGGCGGGCCGACGAGGAAGCCCGCGACGGACGGCGGCGTCTCGGCGTCGAGATCGACAGGCGCTGGGCGGGACGGCGCCGTGGCTCCGTCCGTCGGGCAGGAGGTGAGCACTGCGAGTCGGCGATGGCAGGAAGGGCAACGCGGCAAGAAGACCTCGGATGACCTCGGGTGGGGCCCGGCGCGATCCGTGACCGATATTACCGGTTATGCGGGTTGTCACGAGCAGGAAAACCGCATTGCGCGACACTGCCTTATGCCCATGGCGAAAGTGCGTGCTCGGTCTGCTCGGCCTGCTCGGTCTGTTCGGTCTGTTCGGTCTGTTCGGTCACCCGCGACATCGTGGGTGTCGTGTCGACACCGGAGGACAGCGGCGGCGTCCCTCGCGCTGCGCGAGAGGGACCGCGGCTGTTGTCCTCCGAGCAGCCGGGCGAGCGATCGACAGGGGTGAATCTCGGTCGAACACCCACCTTCGGAGAGGCGGGGTGGGGTCTTCGCGCGGCGGTGGCGCACGGACGCCGGCGGGGCTCGGCTGAGCCGCGCCGGTCCGCGAGCTGTGGTGTATGCTGTTCCGAGCGTCGGAGGGCTGGATGATCCATCGACAGACGGGCGAGATCGAGCTCACATCCGGGCTTCGCATCGGGCCCTCGTACTCGGAAGCGCAGTTCTTGTCGTCGCCGCTCGCGCGGATGGCCAACGCCCTGAGCCAGTCGCAGCCGTGGAGCGGATACCGGACGTCGCGCCAGCGCATCGGCTTCCGGACCTTCCGCATCACGCTGCACTTCTGCAGCGGCAAGATCGCGTGGGTCGAGCTGTTCGAGGTGGGCGCCGAGTCGAAGGCGTTCTGGAACGACTGGTCCGAGAAGGAGGAGGCGGAGCGCAAGGCCAGCCACGACGCCTGGCTGGTGTCGATCCTCGGCGCGCCGCCGTACGAGTATCCCTGGGGAAAGATCACCTCCCAGTACGACCCGCGGGGCGGTTACAGCAGCATCGTCGTGCGCTTCGGCTAGCGTGCCGGGGCGCTGGGGCTCGATGCCGGCGCTGGGTGCACGGGCCGGCGCCGCCCTCGGCGTGGGATGCGGGGCGCTACAGCGCTCGCCGGTAGCGGATCTCCGGGAGGCTGCCGGCGCCGACCCGCGCCCACCGCCGCGCGCCGTCGCGGCTGAAGCCGGAGAGCTCGTAGAAGCGGCGCGCGCGGGTGTTCCCCTCGAGGACCCAGATCGTCATGGTCCTGTGGCGGCGCCGGGCCAGGTCGGCCTGCGCCGTGTCGAGCAGCGCGGCGCCGAGCCCGCGCCCCCACGCGGCGGGCAGGAGGTAGATCGTGTAGAGCTCGCCGACGTCACCCGGGTCGTCGTCGTCGCGCGTCGGTCCGGCGCTCGCGAAGCCGAGCCCGGCGCCCTCGGCGCAGAGCACCCAGGTCCGCGTCCCGGTCGCGGCGTCGCGGCTCAGGATGTGCCGCCAGCTCACCTCGCGCGCCGGCACGGAGAGGGTGTTGAGATCGGCCGCCGGCACCAGGCCGAGGTAGGCCGCCTGCCAGGAGTCGACCTCGATGCGCGCGATGGCGGCCGCGTCGGCCGGCTGCGCCCGGCGGATGACCGCCCCTGTGATCCGCTCTGACATGGTGTCTCGCACCCCAGGTTGGCCGGCGCCGCGGCGCACCGCCATGACGCCGCCCGCCGCGCTCGCCGGCCGGAGGCGCGATCAAGCGGTGCCCGACGCCGCATTCATCATGATGCTCCATCCCCCGCCCGCGATGGTCCCCTAAGGTCCTTTTGTGCGCGGTGACGCTGCCGAGCGCTGCAACGGAACCGAAGGAGGGAACCATGCTGTGCAAGGAGATCATGAAGCAAGACATCCAGAGCGTCCTGGCCGACGACACCATCCAGACGGCCGCGTGCAAGATGCGCGACGCGAACATCGGCTTCCTTCCTGTCTGCGACAGCGCCGGGAGGGTGCTCGGGGCGCTGACGGACCGCGACCTCGCCATCCGGGTGCTGGCTCACAGCCGGCCGCTGAACACGAAGGCGGGCGACGTCATGACGCGCGGGGTGGTCGCGTGCCGGCCCGACGACGACGTGCAGCGAGCGGAGCAGCTGATGGGGCAGCACCACAAGTCGCGCGTCCTGTGCACCGAGGCGGACGGCCGCCTGGTCGGCATCATCAGCCTGTCGGATATCGCGCAGAGCGAGGACGACAGGCACACCGCGCAGACCATCCGCCGGGTGACCGAGCGGGAGGCGGTGCAGCACGAGAGCAGGCGATAGCTCGCCGGGCGCTCGCCTGAGCGCCGCGGCGGCGCGCGGCGCGGGCGACGAACCTGCGGCGTTCGCCCGCGCTCCGCGCCATCGCCCGCCGCGGCGGCCGCTCGCGCCGCGCCGTCGCCGGCGCGCCTCGCGCCTTTAGCCCGCTCTGCCTGCCCGCCCCGGGCCAAGACTTCCGGCGGGCGGCCAGAGCAGCGCCATCGTCCAGCCTCGAGCGCGCCCTCACCGTCGCGCCGCGGGCGGGCTATCGCCGACGCAGGGGGCACCGCGGATTGACGCAGGCCCAGGCGCCTATCCTCACCACGAGCGCCGGCGCCGGCCGTCAGCCGCGGACCTTGAGAACGGTCTTCAAGCCGGCAGGCAGCACCGACCCGCGATGGTGAACCTTCACGGTGAAGATGGCGCGATCGACCTCGTCCTCCGGCATGTTTTTCAGGGAGAAGTGGGCGATGACCTCCAGGTGAGCGCGGCAGTTCGCGCAGCTGCTCACGCTATAGCGGCTCAAGACAGAGTGATAGCCCAGGTAGTATTCCTTGGTCTTGCCGCCGTCGTCCGTGACGGTCGCGTGCGCCGTCAGCAGGAACGACCCCTGGAACAGGGCGCGATCGATGCCCCTGACCATGAGCTTCCTGGCGCTGAACCCGGGCTCTACCGCCGCCGCGCTGGGCTGGTCATCGATGGATAGATCGTCGAATGAGCCCGGTCCATACGTGTAGCCGAGCTGGTTCTCGATGTCCACGCAGGCCGTGCTGACGTAGGGCTTGCTCGTGCGCGGGTTCTTGAACGGCTTGAGCGCGGTTCCGTCGAGGGTCAGCTGAGTGCCGGGCGGGACGCCGGGGGTCGGCCCTTGCAGGTCATTCGAGCTGGTGCCCGGGTAGTCTGTCATGTCGTCGGAGACTTCGAGCGTCGTGGTTTGGCCATGCAGCTTCTGCCAGAGCCAGAACATGCGGTCGATGTTGCAGTGGTGAAAAAAGAAGATCGGATCGAAGGAGGACGTGTTGTTCTCTCCCATGTCCCCGTTCGAGCCGCTGACCAGCCCCATGCCACCAGCAGCTATCTGCGGCGCGTCGAACCCGCCGACGGCCAGGTGGAGGTCGTTGTGGGGCTCCTCCACCGACACCACCATGGGCTGATCGGGGGGGATATCCGCGTTCCACGCGGCCGCCGAGGTCGTGTTGGAGAAGACCGCGTAGTTCGGCGCGAATAGACACGCCCTGTACGACGCGTAGAGGCTGGCGCCCTCGGGAGGAGGTGGGTCCGTGGGCTCGGGGCCGTTCAGCCAAGCCATGATGTTGTTATTGAGCAGCGTGTCGTTCGTGTTCTGGTCGGGATACTTCTGGTTGTGGGCGTACGTCAGTTCGGAGTCCCCGAAGTTGCCCACCAGCCCCGAGAGCGGGTACCGCACCGTCGTGTAGCCGGCCCGCTTGTAGTACGGGTGCGCCTCGTCGGCGTTTGCGTTCTGGTCCCCCCAGTAGTTGTCGGAGACCGAGATGGGCAGGGTGAACGACCGCAGCGGGTTGGGGATACCCATCAGGCCGTAGCTCGGGAGGTCGACCGTCGGCCGAGTAAAGACAGCCGGGACGCCGTTGTGGCGAGAGTGGTCGTCCGTCTCGTCCCAGAAAGGCAGCATCACGCCCGGTACGACGCTTTGCAGCGCCTTTTCGAGACAGTAAAGGTATGCTCTGTGCCAGGTCGGGAACAGGATGTTGCCGTGGTTGCAGTACCCTCCCCAGTATGCGTATGTATCCTCCGGCGGCAGTCGATCGACCGCGCGTCGCAGCAAGAAAGGCTCTCCGTGGAGGCCCCCCAAGGCGAAGAACGAGTTCCATTCATGCGGGTCGAGCCGCTGGATGCCCCTCCAGGCATAGAGCACGTCTTCAAGGGGTTTCGTGTTGCCCTCCGCGTATTCTTGCTGGAGGACATAGATGGACCGCCGTATCCCTGTGGTCATGTCAGCGCGTTTCCTTTTCGTCTGTCAGAGCGAGCCTGACCTGTACGGTCTCAGGGCGGCGCGGGGCTCTCCGCGCGCTCCGTGCTTCACGGCGGCGAGGGCAGCGACGAGCCCTGCGCTCCCTTCGCCGCACGGTCTTGCGAGGGGGACGGCCCCGTCCTCCGGGAGGCGAGGCGTACGCTCCAGAGCGAGGCGCCGATGAGGAGCAAAGCGCCCGCGCAGAGGAGAGGCGGCGCGTCGAGCACGAACTTGCCCCCGAGCAGGGCCGACGCGCCCACGAGGCCTGCAAGCATGGGGCGGTAGTCCTGGCTCGACAGCGCGCGCAGCACGAGCGCGCCGAGCGCGAAGGCGAGCAGCCCGGCGCCGAGCGGCAGCCCCCATGCGTCGCGCAGCCAGGCGCTGGCGCCCAGCGAGCCCAGGATCCCGAGATACGCCGCCACGCACAAAGGGCACTTCGGGAGCAGCACCAGCGCGATGGCGGGTAAGAGCGGGAGGTGCCGGCCGGCGCGCTTGGCCAGCGTGGAGACGCCGGCCGAGCGCGGCGAAGGAGCAGCGCACCCGCAGGTGCACCCCGGGGGCGAGGAGTCCGTGAGGATCGGCTTCTCATTGATCGCCATCGTGGGTCTCCCGGTAGTGCTTCGCGGATGGTCCAGCGGCGCGAGGCGACCTTCCGGCGCGAGTCGAGCGCAAGGGCTTCGCGGTGCGTTGCGCCACGTCCCGCAAAGAACGCGCTCAAACGCCCTCGAACTTCGATGTCCTGCTCGACAGCGCCGAAACCGCCCCGGGGCCGCGCTGGAGTTCGTTTGTCTCACGCGTGCCGTCGTGAGAGCGCGGCGCTGCTCGACTCTTCAAGTCCTCGGGAATGCCTCAGGGGTGGATGGTATGCCAAGGGAACCAAGGCGGCTCCCCATCAGGACCGAAACGGCGTTGAACACGCCTCTCTGGAAGAGCAGGATGTTCAGGGAGCCGCCGTACGCGAAGTGCCCGAGCTCGTCGCCCTTCTTGACCGGGACCGGCTCGCCTCCGACCGGGACCAGCGTCGACCGGTTGTTGACGAGCGACGGATACATCGCGCTGATCGTGTTCAGGCCAACCGGGATCACGGCGACGTACCCGTGCTTTTCGGTCCTGATGACGAAGTAGGAGCGATGAAAGTCCTCGAAGATGCTGAAGTCCGTCGTGCTCTCGCCGACGTTGAAGATGGTGTTGAACCAGTGATCCCCGTCCATGATGCCATTGTAAATTCCAGGCACCTCCACCCCCTCGACGATCCGGCCGGAGGCAGGAGCGTGGTAGCGATGGTAGTTGGGGGGCATGAGGACGCAGGAGACGGCCGTGCCGCCCTCGAACTTCGCTGCGTATTTCGACCCGTTCAGGAGCTGCGTGATGTTGAGCTGACGTGACTTCACGTCGAGCTTCTTCGTCAGCGTGAGGTCCGAGAGGATGAAGTTGATCTCCGAGTCGGCGGACGCCACGAGCACCGAATCGTTATCGGGCGCCGCGACGGGCCGGGGATTTCTCGCTGGGTTGAGCCTGCGCGTGAAGAAGTCGTTGAACGACTTGAAGCCACCCTCGGGGACGATGAAGTCCTCGATGTGAGTCCCGGGATCCTTCAGCCAGGCCTCGATGAACTTGAGCGACTCCGGAGAGTCCATGAACCGCCCCCGCTCCTTGATGAACTTGACGGTCCAGTTGAAGATCTCGGTCGTGTACTCCTTGCTGATCGTGCGGCTCTTGAACGTGTTCAGGAAGGCGAACGCGGACTTGTTGTCGAGGTAGAAGTAGGTGAAAGGTACGATCTTCCCCAGGCCTCCAGTGGGCTCGGGCAGGAACGTGAACCACTGCTCGAAGTAGCTCACGAAGTACTCGGCGGTCGCTCCGACCCACGGGTTCTTCGACCCGTCCTCCACGAAGGGCCGCACGTGCGCGACGGCCTCGTTGAACGCCGCCTCGACCACAGGATTGGCCATGAGGCGCTTGAGCTCGTCGATCAATTCACGCATCGCGGGCGTGAGCGGGATCTGCTGACAGGTCTGCTGGATTGCCATGGCTGGCTCCTTGGGCTCGTTGTTGAGATTGAACTCAGTGTTTACGACTGGAGCGGTGGAGATACCCCCCAGGGAAGACCGCCTTCTGCGGTTGCCCAGTCTTGATCGTGGGAGGACGGATCGTCCCCGGCGCGAGGAGGGCATAGTATCCCTGAGCGTCAGCCAGCGACAGCGACGACATCGGCACGTCCGGGGTGAAGAGCTCGCAACCCGCCTTGCTGGCGTTGTAAGCGATGCAAGCCTTCGTCTCGCACTGGTGTCTGCAATAGTCGATGCACCTCTCGGTCGAGGGGTCGGTCAAGGAGTCGGTCAAGGACGCGCACACCTGCCCGGAGCCTGGTACGGGCGTGACGCTGACCTTGCTCGAGGAGACCCTCAACCCTTTGATGTCGGCATAGGGGGGCTGGAGCGTATCCGGTGCCGTGCCCGGCTTGCCGTTGTCAAAGTCGAGCAGGAAGCTGAAGTCAGTCCCGAACGCGGTCTGCGCGACGCCGTGGCATCCCTTGCAGCCCCCCATGTTGTACGTCGCTTTGTTGTACACGATGTTGTCGCAGCTCCCGAACGTGTTGCCGCCGAAGCCTGGGCCGCTGAAGTTGTTGAGGAACTTGTCCGACTCGACGAACAGGTTGGCCATGTAGTAATTGGCATCCTCCTGCAGGCACTTGCCCACGTTGCCGTCCTGCGCGCTGATGCAGGCGAGCCCAGCCTCCATTTTGATGGAATCCGAATCGGTGGGATTCGCTTTCGGGGGAGGGGCGCCGATGATGCCGCAGTCGGTCACGTCGGCCTGCACGCCGATGAGCTGGTAGTTCGCCCAGACCGAGCGGAAACCTTGCAGCTGCTGGCGCATGAGATCGTTCACCTTCTGGATGTCCGCTGGGATCGCGTGGTTCTTCTTGCGGTCCGTATTGGGGTCAGGGCTCTGCCGCGTCGCGGGCGCCGGCGCTGACGTCTCCGCTCCGTCGCCGTCGAGCGTGACGTACTCATCGCCTGCATTGGCCTCTCCGACGTGCTCGAACGAGGTGAACACGAAGTCCGGGTAATTCTGCAGCTTTCTGATGATATGAAGCCCTATCAGCGCGAACGTGTCGTTGTAGTACTTGTACTTGTAGGTCTGTGACCCCGGATCGTATTCGTCTTGATAGTAGAGGGCCTTGGAGGTGTAATATTGGGTGGCGTCCTCGGACGGGAGCAGCTTTCGCCATGCGGCCTTGATCTCGATGGCCCCGTCGTTCGTACCGTCGCCGCAGGGGAGGCAGATCGCTTGACTCGGCGGGCAGCTGCATTGAGCCGCATGGTCGTACTTCCCATTCCGTATGTCGTTCCGCGCGCTGAGCTGGGCTGCGCACAGGCTCCCGTGGGCTCCGGTCCCGTCGCACTTCGCGATATCGCCGACGTTGCCCGTGTTCTGATCAGGGTACTTGTTGCGGATGTACTCGTACTCGTCCCGGTTCACCTTCGCCTCGAACAAGATCAGCGAATCTTGCCTCCGAGCGCGCGGCTGTCGCGCGTACTGGCCGAAGATCTGGCAGGAGGCGATCTCGCTATCCTCGTCGAGGTTGTTCCAGAGACCCAGCTCTGCGTCGCTGGTCCCCTTGGAGAGCGCCACCTGGTAAGCATTCGTGTACGTGGGCGTGCCCAGCTTGTCCCAGGGGAGCGTGAGCGGTCCATTGGGCCGGAGCTCGGTCTTGTGGGCATAGGTCTGCCAGACCAGGAGATCATTCGATTGACCCAGAGCCTCGCCCTGGGGGGTCCCTCGCCGGATGGTCTGGCCGTCCGGCTGGGCAGCGACGCGGTTCAATGCGAGGAACTGTTGCCAGGCGAACTGGGCGCTGTACACCAGGCTGCTTGGCCGCGGCAGCGACTGAGGCAAGCCATTTTGAGCCGCCGCAAGGACGTTTTTCGCCTGATCTGCATGAGCGCCCGACTGTGCTGCCGCATCCGTCTGCGGCGGTTGCTGAGGGTCTTTCGTCAGGCCGCTCGAAGAGCAATCCATCGTAGCCATCGCTCCACCCGCGATGAATGGAAAGGCGGCTGCCGCCCTGAGCATTCGAGAGAATCTTGTCATGATCGCTGCGCTTCCTGCATTTGGAGGAGTTGACGTTCCGGGTTCGGATTGGCCGAGGTCGGGTCCTGGCCGAGGGCAACCACCGTGATGCGAATGTTGCAATGACGATGCCAGCCGCCATTGGACGGCTCGGCGCTGCTCTCGGTGAGGCTTCAGGGCGATCTCGGACCGAGCCGACCGGTGGAGCGCCGGCGGAGATCCAGTCGGATCTGCGGCAGGCGCGTCGGGCGAAACCCGCGCGGGGGCGACGAGGCCTTGCGTCTCGAAATGAAGCGGCGCTTCCCGGCGGGAAACAAGGCCTGCAGCGCGACGGGGGCGGCGAGGCGTGCCGGAAGGTCGGACGCCCAGGCGCCTGTGGGGGGTTCCTGCGGAGGAAGCGCCCTTGCGCTGGGGGACCGAAAGGCCGGTCCTGGTGGCACGTCGCTTGCTGTGACGCTGCGCCAGAGAAGCGAGGCGCTCAAGCGCTGCTAGCTGACCGAGGGGAGCGCCGCTGCCGCGCCTGCGTCCCAGGTCCGCGCGGTAAACGCCCACGGATGGAAGAGAACAACATGACAATGCACATCATTTTTCTGATCGATAGCAATGCTCTCAAGCAGAATCCTGGAGGGCAGTTTGGCAATCCCAACAATTATCCGGGCCCGCACCCTCCTCTCAAGTACGGGAGAGGAGACGACCCCAGCACCTACACCAACCAGAGCGGGGACACTCCCGTGACTGTGTACTTCAACGAGGAGGTCCTCATCTACGTCCAGGACTCGAACTCCAACATCGGTGTGGCTTGCGCCCCGGTGGGGTTCGTCGCGATGAGCTGGGATCAAAGCCCGATTAACCTCGATGACCTCACCGGCGGGGATGCGGTCATCGGAGACATCAGCTTCCGGGACACTCGCGTCAATTCGTATGGTTACGACTATGTCGCCGGTTCGAACTCTCCGTGGGCGCCGGAGAATGACAACACCAGTTACCTGGTCACCCGCCATGACGCCAGCCTGACTTCGCCGGTGAAGCGCAACCCGTACATCCTTGTTCCGGCGCTCGCCACTCCGGGCACGCTCCAGTACGGCCTCGAGTTCTATTGCGCGATCGGCGGAGAATATATCGGTAACTACTGGTTCGATCCCTCGATCACGATCGCAGCACCGCAGTGACCACGGGCGCCGGCGTCCACGGTTCGCCGCCGCGGAACAGTCCCGCCAGGGATCGCTGGCGCACGGAACTGGCCTGGTCGACCGACGAGCTCAGCCGATCGCCTCGGCCGTGAGCAGGCGCGTCCTCCGGCCCGAGGCGAGCGTGAGGTGCTGTCCCCAGCTGGTCTGGTGCGGCATGTCCCCCTCGACGAGCTCGCTCGCCCGGATCTCGAAGCCCGCCGCGCGGTAGGCGGGGCGCAGCGTGTCATCGACCCACGCGTCCGAGAGCTCGGGGAGCCCGAGCCGCGCCGCGTAGGGCCGGTCGTCGAAGACGCTCTGGTTGAGCAGCGCGATGAGCTCCCCGCCCGGTCGGACGAGCCGGCGCAGCGCCTCGAGCACCGGCGCCTCGGGCAGCACGAGGGCCGAGAGCAGCGAGGCCCAGGGGAAATTGAGGGTGAGGGTGTGGGCGAGCCCGGTGAGCTCCTCGGGCAGCGCCTGCACGGACGCGACGACGAAGAGCGCGTTCGGCCGGCCGCCCCGGGCGACCTTGCGGCTGGCGCGCCATGACACCTCGCGCATCCGCTCCCCCGCGGGGTCGATGCCGATGCAGTACGTGTCGGCGTGGGCGCCGGCCGAGCGGTACACGAAGCGGCCGTCGCCTGTGCCGACGTCGATGAGGACGCGCGCGTGGCCGGTGAGCTTCGCCTCGAGGTCCGCGCGCGTCCACGTGTGGGACGTCTTCCCGAGCTGCACGATCATCGTCGCCTCGAGCGCCGCTCTCCCTGGTTCCTCGCTCAGCCGGGGGCGTCCCCGCCCCCCGGGCGGTGCCCCTCGGCGCTCGCCGCCGCCAGCTCCCGGCAGGCGAGCGCCCGCACGAGGTCGTCGCTCGCCTCGCGGAGCATCCGGACCAGCATCGGCAGCCGCGGCGCCGCCGGCGCGCCGTCCGGGGCCCGCCCGAGCGCCGCGGTCCGCGCCTCCGCGCGGGCGACGAGGTCCCGATCGACGCGGTACGAGGGGAACAGATGCGTGAAGTACGCGGACGCGAGCTCGTGCGTCCGCGTCTCGAAGATCTGCTGCACCCGCTCGAAGAACGCCTGCGCGTACGGATCGAGCAGCGCGCGCTGGAACGACCAGTTGAAGCCCGACATCGCCGCGCTGGTGAGGTGCAGCGAGCCGTACCCGTCCTCGTGGAAGCGCGCCCACGCCGCGGCCTTCACCGCCGGATCCGGGCGCGCCGTCTCGGCGCGCAGCGCGGCGCGCTGGCCGCGGTCCGACGGGTCGCGCTCGCGCTCGGCCGCGAGCCGCTCCTCCGCGCCCTTCATGCCGCGCGCGATCCACTTCACGGCGACCGTCCAGCGCATCTCCTGGTCGATCGCGAGGCCGTCCACCTCGATCTCGCCGTCCACGAGGCGCGCGGCCAGCGCGAGATCCGGCGCGGAGTACGCCGCGTTGAAGAGCGCCCGCGCCCACACGATCTGCGCGTCGCCGCGGGGGGCCGACCGCAGGGCCGCGAGGGCGAGGCCGGTGAACGCGCTCGCCTCGGCCTCGCGCAGGGGATCCGGCACGTAGCGCGCGAGCGCCGTCACCGCGTTCGTGAGCACCGGGTCGACGAGCGAGAGGTCCGGCTCGGCGGGCAGCTTGTCCCTCACCAGCGCGAGGTACGCGGGGGAGGCGAGCTTCTGGTCGCGCACCATGCTCCAGAGCGACGACCAGAGCAGCTGGCGCAGGAGCGGATCGTCCACGCGGCCCATGTGCTCGCGCACGAACGCGAGCGAGGCCGGGTCGAGCGCGATCTTCGCGAACGTGAGGTCGTTGTGGTTGGGGAACACGAGGAGCGGCGCCCGCTGCCCCCGCGCGGCGGCGACCTCGGTCGCCGCGCCGTCGATCTCCGCGGGCACCGAGTCGATGACGAGCGCGCCGTCCTCCTCGCGCTCGCGCGCGAGCGCGACGTCGATGCGGTGCGGCCGGAGGGTCGGGTAGTCGGCGGGCGCCGTCTGCAGGACGCGGAGCCGGCCGATGCGGTCGCCCTCGGGCTCCCACTCGGCCGTCAGCGTGTTGAGGGACGCCTGCTCGAGCCAGAGGCGCGACCACGCGCCGAGGTCGCGGCCGGAGCCCTCCTCCAGCGCGGACAGGAACTCGCGCAGCGTCGCGTTGCCGTACTGGTAGCGCTTGAAGTACCGGCGCATCCCCTCGCGGAAGGCCGGGAGGCCGATCGCCGCGACGAGCTGCTTCATCGCGGCGGCGCCCTTGCCGTACGTGATGCCATCGAAGTTCAGGAACGTGTGCTCCGTGTCGGCGAGCTCCCCGGCGATGGGGTGCGTCGTCACGAGCTGGTCCTGCCGGTAGGCCCAGCTCTTCATGACGTTGAACGCCTTCCACACGGCCGGCTGGAACCGGGTCGCCTGTTCCATCGCGAGGAAGGCCATGTACGTGGCGAAGCTCTCGTTCAGCCAGAGATCGTTCCACCACCGCATGGTCACGAGGTTGCCGAACCACATGTGGGCCATCTCGTGGAGGAGCACCTCCGCGCGCGTGAGGCGCTGGTGGTCCGTCGGCGGGTCCCGGAAGATCATGCGCTCGCTGTGGGTCACGGCGCCGACGTTCTCCATGGCGCCGGCGTTGAACTCCGGGACAAAGACCTGATCGTACTTGGTGAAGGGGTAGGGGTAGTCGAAGAACTCCGGGTAGAAGTCGAAGCCCTGCTTCGTGATCGCGAAGAGCTCCTCGGCGTCGAGGTGCCTCGCGAGCGACCTGCGGCAGTAGAGGCCGAGGGGGATGCCGCGGTGCTCGTCGCGGACGCCGCTGTACGGGCCGGCGATCAGCGCGAAGATGTAGGTGCTGAACCGGGTCGTCTCCTCGAACACCCGCGTCGTGCGCCCGAGGCCCGCGCCGAACGTGCGGGTGACGCGGGCGTTGCCGATGACCTCCCAGTCCTCGGGCGCGGTGACGGAGAGCCGGTAGCTCGCCTTGATGTCCGGCTGATCGAAGCAGGGGAACACGCGGTGCGCGCTGAACGGCTCGAGGTCCGAGTAGAGGTAGTCCTCGCCGTCCTCCGGGTCGCGGAAGTGATGGAAGCCGTCGCCCGTGTGATCGTAGTCGTTCTCGTAGACGACGCGCACGCGCGTCTCCGGGTCGAGCAGCTTCCCCGGGAGGAGGATGCGGCAGTCGGACCACGCGGGCTCGACCTCGACGCCGTTGATCTCGAGCCGCTCGATGCGCCGGCCGCGGAAGTCGATGAAGGTGTCGCCGCGGCCGCGGACGTCGAAGTAGGCGATCGCCTCGCCGCGGTAGCCGCGGGCGCCGCGCGAGAGGTCGAGGGAGAGCTCGTAGCGCGCGCTGCCGATGCGCGCGGCGCGCTCCTCGGCCTCCTTCTGGGTGAGCACGTCCCGTCCAGGGCCGCCGGTCGTCTCCGTCATGACGGCACACCGTAGGACGAACCGCCGGAGGGTGGCCAGCGATCTGCCGCGGTCGCGAGCGCCGCCCCGCCGCGAGGCGCGGGAGGGAGGCGGTTGCCGGGCGGCCGGTCGAGGGATGGGACGAGGGAGCCGAGGGAGCCGACCCAGGGAGCCGACCCAGGTTGGGGAGCCGACCCAGGTTGGGGAGCCGACCCAGGTTGGGGGGCCGACGCCGGGGGACCGACGCCGCGGGCGGCCCCCGGAGGGAGCGGCGCGTCCTGGTTCTGTGCCAGAACGGCGCTGTTCTGTGCCAAGGGAAGGGGGTCCGGCACCGGCACAAACGCAATGCATTGCGACACACCGGGGTCCGGACCCCTCGAGAACGCTCGGCGGAGCGATTTTCAGGGCAAGATTGTGCCAGAAAACGCATTCTTCGACGAAATTCTGTGCCAAAGAGCCTCCGCACACCCTCCTATTTGTGCCAGAAGGGGGGTCCGGACCCCTCCAGACCGCAATGCAGAGCGCTGGCCGGGGCGCCGGACCCCTCCCGGGACGCAGTGCAGAGCGCAAGCGGGGGTGCGGACCCCGCCGGGCGCAAGGCCGCGCGCGCGGGGAGCGCGGCGCTGCTCGGCACGGCCTGAGGCGCCAGCAGCGCGAGCGGGGGAGGCGGCGCTGCTCGGCGCGGCCCAGGAACGCCCCCGACGGGCCGAGCCCGAGCGCGTGCCGGGTCGGGCGCGTGCCGGGTCGGGCGCGTGCCGTGGTGGCGCGTGCGCGGGCTCGCTATGCTCGGACCATGGAGCGCGCGCCGGTATCCTGGGTGATCGACCCCGACGATCCGCGGGCCCCGCCGCAGGAGATCTGGGACCGGATGACGCCGGAGGAGCGGCAACGCGTCGTCGACGCGCTCCCGTCGGAGTTCGAGATCTCCGAGGCGAGCCCGCCCGAGGGCGACTTCCACTTCAACGCCAAGGTGGCGGCCCGGGACACGCTGGGCGGGTTCTTCCAGAGCATCGGCAAGCGCGTGTATCTCGCGTGCGAGCTGCCTGTCTACTACCCGGCAGGGCGCATGGTCGCGCCGGATCTCATCGCCGTGCGCGACGTCGAGGAGAAGGAACGCGCCTGCTGGTCCGTGAGCGCCGAGGGCAAGGGGGTCGAGCTGGCGCTGGAGATCCTCTGGAACGAGCGGAGCAAGGAGGAGATCGAGAACCTCGCCGCCCGCTACGCGTCGCTCGGGATCCCCGAGTACTTCGTCTTCGACCGCCGGCGCCGCCGGCTGCGCGGCTTCCGGCTCGCCCAGGGCAGCGCGCGCTACGAGCCGATCACCCGGAAGGGGGGCCTGCTCGCGAGCGCCGTGCTCGACCTGGACCTGGGCCTGGAGGGCGACGGGCTGTGCTTCTACCACGCGCTGGCCCGGCTGCCGGAGCCGCGCGAGGTGCTCGCCAGGCTCGGCGCGATGGTGAACGACCACATGGCGCTGCGTGAAGAGGCGGAGCAGCGGCTCGATGAGGCGGAGCGGCGGCTCGAGGAAACGCGGCAGCGCGCCGAGGAGGCCGAATGGAGGCTGGCCGAGGCCCTGGCCGAGCTGGAGCGCCTCAGGCGCGAGCGCGGCTGAGGGCCGCGGAGCGCCCGCGCGGCATCACGCTCGGCTCGATGAGGCTCCGGGCCGGTTCGGCGCGCCGGGCGCTGCCGGCGGGGCGCGTCGCCTGCAACCGGGGCGCGCCGCCTGCGACCAGGGATCAGGGCGCCTTTCCGGCGGAAGGGAGCGCGAGGATCTTCTGGACGATCGGCCCGAGGAGCTGTTCGCTGGTCGGCTGCTTTTCGACCAGCACCTTCCAGGTCCCGCTCGGGTCCCGCTCGAAGCGCACGTGGGTTTGCAGCAGCAGGAGCGCCGCGACCAGCACGCCGATCGATCGACCGGTCTTCGCCGGAGCTCTGGGCGCGCCGAAGTGTTCTGGCTGGGGGCCGTCGAGCAGGGCAGCGATGACGGGCTGCATCGCGGGATCGGTCGCAAGGAGCTGGAGCACCAGGCGGGCAAGATCGCCCTCGGAGGTAGGGGCCGCGGCGACGCCGTAGGTCGTCTCCAGGGCGGCACGCAGGTCCGGCGTGAGCTCGGTGGCGAGGGTGCCGTCGCGCAGGCGCGGGGTGGCGATGGTGGTGAGGAGGCGCGCCGCGGTGGCGTCGTCGAGGGTGGCGAGTCGGTCGTTCATGGATGGGCTCCGGTGGATCACGAGGAGGGGTCAGGAGGAGGGGGAAGCTCGCCCAGGCCGGCAGCTTCCCAGAGTTGTTTCAGAACGGCTTGATCGGGGGCGGGGGCAAGGTCGTAGAAGATTCGGAAATTCGACAGGCATTTGTGAGCATTCTCAGGGTCGTGGCACTTGGCGAACTCCTGGATAGACTTTATCAGCCATCGACCGGCATCCTGAAAGCTGCTCTGGAGACCGGCGACGATCCCGAGCTGGTGATAGGTGCTTGCCGCATCGTACTCGTTGTCATACTTCTCAAAGATATCGAGCGCCTTGAGATACCAGCGCTCAGCCGACCGAAAGTCCCGGCGCTCCTGCGCGGCCATCCCGAGTTGGTGATAGGTGCTCGCCGCGTCGCGCTCGTTGCCGTGCTTCTCCTTGAACTCGATCGCCTTGAAATACCAGCGCTCGGCCGACCGAAAGTCCCGGCGCTCCAGCGCGACGCTCCCGAGCTGGTGATAGGTGCTCGCCGCATCGCGCTCGTTGCCGTGCTTCTCCTTAATCTCGAGCGACTTGAGATACCAGTGCTCGGCCGTCGCAAAATCCCGGCGTTCCTGCGCGACGAGCCCGAGCTGGTGATACGCCGCCGCTTCGAACACACTGTCTCCGGCATCTCTAGAATTCTTTGAGAGCCGCTGGGAGAGTTGTTCCGCTTCTGCGAAGCTTCGCGTGTTGTACGCGTGATCTGCAATGCTTAGCGTCAGTGCCACCTGATGTGTGGCCATGTCAAGCCGCTCTGCTTCTACCAAAGCGCTATAGAAATTGACGGAATGGACATGGATGGCCGCACGCTGCTCATGCAGCTCCCGAGTAGCCAGCGCATCGGCGAGTCTTCCCATCACGTCCACGAAGGCTCGGCGCCAGCCATCGCGCACCGGATCGCGCGTCGTTGACGCCGCTCCCGAACGCAGGAACCCCGAGAGCGCCGGATGCATCTCATAGACCGCTCGGCCCACGTTGCGAAGCAGCCCCGCATGGACCAGCGCCCCGAGGAACCGATCGATCTGCTCCCTCGTCCAGGCAACATCGACCCGCGCCGCCATGGCGGCCAGGTAGCCGCCGTCCACGTACCGCTCATGCAGCCCGAGCGGGACGAGCAGCGGTCCCAGATCCTCCGGCAACCCCGCCTCCACGAACTGCAGGGTGGCATGGAGCTTCCTCAGCGCCTCGTCCCCTTCCTCCCCGAGCGCCGCCAGATTCGATTGGAGCACCTTGGCGATCTGCCCGGCGCTACACGATTCGAGCCTAGGAAGAATGGCCCGCATCGCGAGCGGATGCCCTCCAAGCAGGTCCATCAGATCGACCAGCTTCTCGTCCGTCCGGTCGGCCGCGATCCCGAGATCCCCCAGGAGCGCCTCGCAGTAAGCCCACCGCTCCTCCCCGTGCAGGCCGCCGAGCGAGACCTTCCGCCGCTGATCCGTGCCCAGCCACGCCTCCTCGCTCCGGCTGGTGATCAGCACCTTGGTTGGCGCCCCGCGGAGCCGCTGCAGGAACGATCGCAGATGCTGCCGATCACCCTCCGACATCGTGGACGTGGTCGGGGACTCCGGAGAGCCGGCGACCACCTCGAAGTTATCCCACACGAGGAGGAAGCGGTGCTTCTTGTAAAACCGGACCAGCGCCTCGATCTTCTGCTCCACGTCGCGCAAGGCAAGGAACGCGTCGCCAAGAACAGGTCCGCCAAGCTGGTTGAATACATACTCGGCGCTCCGGATGTCATGGAACGAGAGCCAGCGGCACCCGTCGCCGAGCCCCTCGGTCGCAGCGAGCCACGCGACGAGACCGCGCGCCAACGTCGTCTTGCCGACCCCGCCGAGGCCATGGATCAGGATCGCCGGCACCGGACGCCGGAGCGCGCGTTCGATCTCGAGGAGCGCCCCGTCGCGCCCGATGAACCCGTACGGGTTCTCACCGTCGAGCGCCTCCTCGGGGAGGCGCCCCGGCGCGGATGCCGGCGGCTGGGCCACTGCAGCGAAGGTCAGGGCTTCGGTATCCTGCTGGTAGACGACGGGCACGAGCCAGTCCTCGAGGTCGAAGCGGCCCCGCGCGCAGACGCGCCCCCGCGCGGCGAACATCTGCTGGCGCCCGGCGCGGGCGGCCTCGACGAGACGTGCCCGTCTCGAACAGCCGGCGGTAGAACGCCGGCAGGAACTGCTCGGCCCCGCTCACGTACAGAGCGTAGGACATCGCCACCACGCTGCGCGTTCCCGCGTTGAGCAGCGCGGTCGCCACGGACGCGAACCGATGCCCCGCCTGCTCATCCAGCATCGCGGACTGGCATGCGTTTAGGACCATCGCCGGGACGTGGTGCTCCTGGAGCAGGTTGCTGAGCACCTCCGCCGTGACCGGTGCCTGCTTCCCGTGATCGTCCTCGAAGATCAGCTGCCCCTCCGGCGCTCCGTAGGTGTGCGGGCCCGTCGGCGCCTCCCGAGGGCCATAGGACCCGTGCCCATCGAAGTGCACAACGTGGTAGTGGTTGGGCCGCTCCCGCAGGTGCTCCCGGAGCCGATCCAGCGTCGGCGGCCGGAGCACATGCACGCGCGCCGGCAGGCCCTGCTTCTCGGTCAGCTCCACCAGCGGCCGGGCGATCGATCGAAACTGGACGTCCGCCTCGTAGGGCCAGGCGATCACCAGCAGGATGTTCACGCGGTCTCGCGGTAGCTCTGCCGGCACCGTGGGCGGGTCCTGAGCCGGTTGAGCCGTCGCTCGATCGACACGCCGGCGACAGCGCGCGGCCCTGTGGATCCCGGAGCGCCTCCCAGGGCCACGCGAGCACCTTCGGGTCGTCGCTCCAGATCTGGAGCAGCAGCTCGTGATACCCTCCCGCTGACGCCGCGGTGAGCATCCCGCCCGCATCGGCGCGATCGAACAGCACCTGGAACGCCCGCTGCCCCCACGTGCGCAGCGCCGTGAGGACGCGCTCCGCGTGCTCCGTCTCCGGCGAGAACGGATAGTCGAGGAAGCCCTCAAGGTACCATTGCAGCTCCCCGAGAAGGTCGCTGTTCGGCCGCCCCTCCACCGGAAACTCGGCCGGCGGGACCACCGCGACCGGTTGCGCCGCGCGCCCAGCGGGCCGGGCGACCTCGAACTGCGGCGGATCGCTCGCCGCAACATGCCGAACGCAGAGCGTCGCCATCCTGCCCTACACCCGCTTCCTCATCAGTCGCCCTCTCCTCGGCCTGCGCCCTCTTCCCCCGGCCACCGCCATGGGCCGGCGGCACCGTGCGCAGGCAACAGCTGACCGTTGCATCCTATGCTGAACCTCGCGCCGGATCGACGAGCACTGCACGACGTCGTGGATCGGATCCTCGCGGGATTCGCGCGCGCCCGGTGGGGCCTCGAGCAGCGGAGAACAGACGAGCCCTCCTGCGCGCCGTTGCCTCGGCACCGGAGGCGTCCTCGGACGCGCACGTGTCGGTTCTGCGGCTTCTACAGATCCTCGAGCACGCGAGGCTGCGCGGCGCTGCGAGCCGGAAGCCGGCGAGCGGCATCTCTCCGAACGGCGGCCTGCTTCCAGCGCGTGGCTTGAGCGCGGGGCTGTCAGGCCCTGGCTGGTCGCGTCCGCGCGGGCTCGCTATGCTCGGACCATGCAGCGCGCGCCGACGTCCTGGGAGATCGACCCCGACGATCCTCGGGCCCCCCCGCAGGACCTCTGGGACCGCATGACGCTGGAGGAGCGGCAGCGCGTCCTCGACACGCTCCCGTCGGAGTTCGATGTTTCGGAGGCGAGTCCTCCCGAGGGCGACTTCCACTTCAACCCGAAGGTGGCGGCCCGCGACGCGCTGGGCGGGTATTTCCAGCGCATCGGGCGGCGCGTGTACCTCGCGTGCGAGCTGCCGGTCTATTACCCGGCAGAGCGGATGTTCGCGCCCGATCTCATCGCCGTGCTCGACGTGGAGGTGAAGGAGCGGGCCCACTGGTCCGTGAGCGCCGAGGGCAAGGGCGTCGACCTGGCGCTGGAGATCCTCTGGAGCGGGAAGAGCAAGAAGGACCTTGAGGACAAGGTCACCCGCTACGCGTCGTTGGGCATCTCCGAGTACTTCGTCTTCGACCGGCGGCGCCGCCGGCTTCGCGGCTTCCGGCTCGCCCAGGGCAGCGCGCGCTACCAGCCGATCGTCCCGCAGGAGGGCCGGCTCGCGAGCACGGTGCTCGACCTGGATCTGGGTCTGGAGGGGGATCGGCTGCGCTTCTTCCGCGGGCAGACTGCGCTGCCGGAGACGCACGAGCTGCTCGCCAGGCTCGGCACGATGCTGGGCGACCTCGAGGCGCGCATCGAGCGGACCGAGCTGCGCCTTGATGAGGAGAGACTGCGGCTCGACGAGGAGCGGCAGCGCGCCGACGAGGAGCGGCAGCGCGCCGACGAGGAGCAGCAGCGCGCCGACGAGGAGCAGCAGCGCGCCGACGAGGCCGAGCGGCGGCTGGCCGAGGCCCTGGCGGAGCTGGAGCGCATCAAGCGCGAGCGCGGCTGAGCGCACGCCGGAGGCGCGCGACTCCCCTGGTCCCAGCCGAGCTCGGCTCAGGGCGCCGGAGGGCTGCGGCGCCACACGAGCGCGACGGCGATCCCCGCGAGCGCGAAGGCCGCCTGGAGGAGGTGGACGAGCAGCGAGATCGCGACGGCGGAGCTCGCGGTGAGGCCGAGCAGCGAGGCGGCGAGCGTGAAGGCCCCGTCGGTGGCGCCGATCTGGCCAGGGATGAGGTCGCCGGCGGCCGTGCCGGCGGCGCCCACGCCGTACGCGGCGAGCGCGCGGAGGAGGCCGCTCTCGGCGCCGACGACGGCGAGCAGCAGGCCGTACTGCACCGCCTGGAGCGCGCGGCCCGCTAGGCAGGCGGCGAACGGCCAGGCCGGGACGGGCGGGCGCTCGCGGACGGCCTCCTGGAACGCGGTGGCGAGCTGACCGGCGCGGGCGAACCGCCGGGTGATCCACGCCGAGGCGGCGCGCTGCCGCGCGGCGAAGGCGACGCCGAGGCCGCTCGCGACCAGGAGGGCGGCGTGCGCGAGCACGCCGAGGGCGAGCGGAGAGGCGCCGCCGATGTGGAAGAGGGCGATGGCCGCGAGGAGCGACAGCGGGGCCGAGGACAGGAGCGCGAGCGACTGGTTCGCCGTGGCGATCGCGGCCGCGCGCGCGGCGCCGACGTGGGGGGAGAGCAGCGCGGCCTTGACCGCCTCGCCCGCGGGGCGGCCGGCCGGCATCAGCGTGATGACAGGGTAGGTGATGACGTGGATGCGAAGGAGCTCCGCGGCCGGGACGCGCCGCGGCGCGCAGAGCACGCCGGTCGCGAGCGCCTCGCAGCCGATGCGCGCCGCCTCCAGCGCGATCAGGAAAGGCACGAACGGCGCGGCGCGGGTCACCGCGGCGAGCATCTCCGCCGCGCCGACGTGGCGGATGAGCGCGGCCAGCGCGGCCAGGCCGAGGCCGCCGAGCGCCGCGTGGAGCAGGGCCTTTCGCCGCGCGCGGCGGGCGGCGGGCGCGTCCGGGGCGGCGGGCGGAGCGGCCGGGACGCGCGCCTCGCCGCCGGGTGCGGGACTGGAATCGCTGCCGGCGCATTCCGCTGCCGCTCGGGCCGGAGGCAAGGGAGCCATGGGAAGGGGATGTGCTGCGAGGAGCGTGCCGGCGCCGTGTGGGTGCGGCGTGCGCACGCGGCGGTGAGCTGCCTCGCGGAGCGCACGCGCCATGGGCATGCAGCGCGCGCACGCGGCGGTGAGGCTGAGGCTTCGAGCTTCTCCGCGAGCAGGAGCTCACGTGGGGACACCTACGGACGAGCAGCGGTGAGCGCCCCGGTGCTCGCGGGCGCGGCCGCTCACGCCGGATCGAGCGGGGCGTGGAGCCGCGTGCCGGGTACGACGATGCCCCCGCGGTCGCCGGGGGTCAGCGCGCCGTAGCGCTCGCGGAACACCGGCGGCAGCGGCCGCGCCCCGGGCGGAGCGAGCCAGAGGCGGAGCAGATGCCGCTTGCGATCCGGGTCGGGCCAGTCCTCGAAGGCCGTGCGATCGTGGAGCAGCGTGGGGTTGTGCACGAGCTGGATGTCGCCCGGGCGGAGCTCCATGGTCATGTGGAGCGCGGGGTCGTTGGCGAGGGCATCGAACAGGTCGAGCGCCTCGATCTGCCGCGCGCTGAGCGGCGGGACGTCGGGAAAGCGGCGGGCCGACTCGATATACTGCCGCTGGTAGATGCCGGTGCGGTCTCTTCGGAGCTCATTCGGCGGTTCAATTTCCTCCCGCCTCGCCTCCGGCGCGCTCAGGACGCGGTCGTCCTCCCCGAACGGCGCGCGCGAAGCACGGCGTCGGCGCTGAACACCGCGAGCCCGGTCCAGATGCAGGCGAAGCTCACGGCCTGGGCCGTGGTGAACGGCTCGTCATAGACCAGCACGGCCAGCAGGAACTGGCCGCTCGGCGCGAGGTACTGGAGGAAGCCGACGGTGGTCAGCGACAGGCGGCGCGCCGCGTTCGTGAACCAGACGAGCGGCAGGGCCGTGATGATGCCCGTCGCGGCGAGCAGGAGGTGGGTCCGCAGATCGGCGCGGCCCGCGGCGCCGGCGCCCTCGACGTGGAGGGCGGCCAGGTAGGCCGCGCCGAGCGGGGCGATGAACGACGTCTCCAGGGTGGAGCCGGGGAGCGAGCCGACGGCGGCGACCTTCCGCAGCAGGCCGTACACCCCGAACGTGCTCGCCAGGCCCAGGGCGATCCAGGGGATCGAGCCGGCGCGCACCGCCAGGTACACGACGCCCGAGGCCGCGAGGCCGAGCGCGAGCCACTGGGCGGGCCGCAGCCGCTCGCGCAGGAAGAGCATGCCGAGGAGCACGCTGAGCAGCGGGTTGATGAAGTAGCCGAGGCTGGCGTCGAGCACGCGCCCCACCGCGACGGCGTAGATGAAGAGGACCCAGTTCGCCGACACGAGCGCGCCGGTCACCGCCATCGCCGCGACGACGCGCCGGTCGCGCAGGGCCGCGCCGAGCGCGCGGCCCTGCCCTGTGGCCAGCGTGAGCGCCACGAACGAGAGCAGGCTCCACACGGTGCGATGGGCCAGGAGCTCGACCGCGCCGACGTGCCGGAGCTGCTTCCAGAAGACGGGGACGAGGCCCCAGGAGCTGTAGGCCGCGATCCCGTAGGCGACGCCCCACGCGGCCTCCTGGCGGCTGTCGCGAGCATCTTCGGGCGTGCGCATCGGGGTCGTGCTTCCTCGGCGGCGTCGCTCGACGCCGCCCGCCGCCCGGCGCCGCTGCTGCGAGGCGCCGCTCGCGTTCGATCGGACGGCGAACATGGCGAACCTGCTCGGCCATTTCAAGCCCTGCCTGAGAGCGCCGGGCTCGCAGGCTCGCCGCGAGGCCGCATGGCATCCGCGTTGCTGGATGCGGGGCGCGGCGCTGGAGTCCGCAGCGAGCACAGCGAGGTAGGTATGCGAAGTGTCTACGCTTCAGCAGGGCTATGTGCAGCGATGGTGGTCGCGTGCACGGGAGAAACGACCGGCGAGACGGAGCCAGGAGGCGCACAGCCTGAAGACATGGGGTTCGTGACCGTCCAGTGGTCCATCGAGGACAAGACCGACGCCGCTCAGTGCAAGGCGCGCGGCGCGACCGCGGTCGAGCTGGTCCTCATCAACACGAAGAACAACGAGGTCACGCGGCAGGTGGTCCCTTGCGAGCGGTTCGACGCGAGCGTGCAGCTCGTCGCCGACGACTATGTCGGGACGCTCTCGCTCGTCGACGACAACGGCAGGCCGGTCAGCGACCCGCAGGCGGTGGGGCCGTTCGATGTCTCCGGGGACGAGTCGACGACCCGCAAGGTCAGCTTCCCCGCCGCCGAGAGGCAGCGCGGTACGCACCGGCAGCCCGAAAGGCCACGGCGGTAAGCCACAGGCGGATCGCGCCGGGCGCGCCCGAGCCCCTTCACGCGCCGATCGCGGGCCGATCGCGGCCGCCTGCCCGCGGAGGCGCGCGATCGCGCCGCCCTCACGGCGGCGAGGGCGCTCGGTCCCTCCCCGCGCCGCCGGGGAGCCCGCCCCCTTCGATCAGCCGGAGGAGCTTGTCCTTCGTGGTCAGCCCCACGTGACGAGCCACCTCCTTGCCCCCGACGAACGCGACGACGGTCGGGAACGCGCGGATGCCGAGGCGGCGGGCGATCGCCGGGCACCGATCGCCGTCGACCGCCACCACCTTCAGGCGCCCTGCGCCTTCCTCCGCCAGCTTGTGCAGGATGGGCGCGAGCGCGCGGCACGGCGGGCACCACTGCGCGGTGAGCTCGACGAGGACGGGCACCCCGGCCTCCAGCACCTCGGCGTCGAAGCTCGCCTCATCGATCTCGCGGACAGGATTCGTGGACATGGCGTGAACCTCCATGCCCTGGCAGGTCTCGAGGGCGGCATCCATTACAGCCCTCGCCCGTTGTAATGTGGGCGCGGCTCGACACCTGACCTCCTGGACCATGGGCGCCATCAAGGACGCGGACGATCTCCTCAACCATGTGTCGCACCTTGTGCGCTCCGAGCGTTCGGCGCTCGCGGCGCTGGCGCGCGCGGAGGGGGTGACACCAGAAGATGCGGTCGACTGCGTGCAGGAGGGCCTCTGCACGCTGCTCACGCTCGCGCAGCGGGGCGCCCTCCCGGAGGACGTCGGCGCGTGGGGGGGCGTGCTCGCCGGGACGGTGCGGAACGCCGCGCGCAACCGGCGCCGCCGTCACTTCCGCGCCCGGCCGCACGACGACGTGGACGCGCACCCGGAGGCCGCGGGGGACGTCCCGGCGACCGACGAGGCGATCGCGCGCGCCGAGGAGCACGTCCGCCTGCGCGCGTGCGTCGAGGAGCTCTGCGAGATCCAGAAGGCCGTCGTGACGCTGCGCATGCTCGAGGAGCAACCCGGAGAGGACGTGGCGCGCGCGCTGGGCATCTCGGCCGGCCACGTCGCGGTGCTCCTGCACCGGGCGAAGCTCGCGCTGCGCGCGTGCATGACGTCGCCGCACTGAGCCAGCGCGCCGCGCGCCCTCGCGAGCGCGCGCCCTCGCGAGCGCGCGCGCGGCGCGAGCGCGCGCGCGGCGCGGGCGCGCCGGTGTCTGCTATGTCTTGGGCGAGACGTCATGAGCCCTCCTTCGACAGCCTTGCGCATCCTCGCGCCCGATGAGCCGCCCGCGTTCGAGGTGGTGAACCCCGAGGGCCGCTCCAGCGCGGTCCTGCTCTGCGACCACGCGTCCAACGCGGTTCCGAGGAGCCTCCCCGAGCTGGGCAGGCAGCACGAGGCGCTCCGCGAGCACACCGGCTGGGACATCGGCGCGGCGCCCCTCTCGCGCCGCCTGTCCGCGCTCCTCGACGCGCCGCTCGTGCTCTCCGGCTACTCGCGGCTCGTCATCGACTGCAACCGGCCGCTGGGCTCGCCGACGTCCATCCCCGAGATCAGCTGCGGCGTGTCCATCCCCGGCAACGCCATCGACGCCGCGGAGGCCCGCGCGCGGGCTGACGCGTGCTTCTGGCCCTACCACCGCGCGATCACCGCGCTCCTCGACGCGCGGCGGGACCGCCGGAAGCGCACGGCGATCCTCAGCGTCCACAGCTTCACGCCCGCGATGCCCGGCCAGGACCGGCCGTGGCACGCGGCCGTCCTCTACGGGCGCGACCGCAGGCTCGCCGCGCCCTTCCTCGAGGCGCTGCGGCGCGAGCCCGGGCTCTGCGTCGGCGACAACGAGCCCTACCGCGTGACCGAGGGCGGCGACTACGGGATCCCCACGCACGGCGAGGCCCGCGGCCTGCCCTGCGTGCTCCTCGAGATCCGCCAGGACGGCCTGCTGAGCGACGAGGGCGTGGAGGCCTGGGCCCAGCGCCTCGCGGCGAGCTACCGGGCCATCGAGGCAAGCGGCGTCGACCTGAACGCCCTCTCCCCGGACGCCGCCGCCGGTCGGTGACGTAGATGGGGGCTCGGGGCCCGACGGCGAGGGGATCGCGCCCCTCGCCGTGGCGGGGAAAGTACGGCCTGCGGTCATTGACAAAAAAAATTGTCAATGATACCCACGGCGGTGTGCTCGACGTCGACGTCATCGAGGATCCGGCCGCGGCAGCGGCAGCGCTCGAGCCTGTCAGGAGCCGGCTGCTCTCGGAGCTCTCGGCGCCCGCCTCCGCCGCGACGCTGGCCACGCGCCTCGGGATCGCGCGCCAGAAGATCAACTACCACCTGCGCGCCCTCGAGGCGCACGGGCTCGTGCGCATGGCCGGGACGCGCAAATGGGGTGGGCTGACGGAGCGCCTGCTGGTCGCGAGCGCGGCTTCCTACGTCGTGTCGCCCGGCGCGCTCGGGCCTGTCGCCGTGGATCCGGAGCGCGCCTCGGACCGCCTCTCCGCGACCTACCTCATCGCCCTGGGCGCGCGCGTCGTGCGCGAGGTCAGCGAGCTCCTGCGGCGCTCGCGGGAGGCCGACAAGCGCCTCGCGTCGCTGTCGATCGACGCCGAGGTCCGCTTCCGATCTCCGGCGGAGCGCGTCGCCTTCACCGGCGAGCTCACCCGCGCGGTGACGGCGCTCGTCGCGCGCTACCACGACGACGCGGCGCCAGGCGGGCGATCGCACCGCCTGGTGATCGTCGCTCACCCCACACCCACACCGAACGAAGCACCACGAAAGGAGTCATCATGCCCGTGAGAAAAGACGCGTCCGGCCGTCGCAGCGTCGAGGCCGAAGTCGAGGTCCCCGGCAGCCCCGAAGAGGTGTGGCGCGCCATCGCGACCGGGCCCGGGATCTCGTCGTGGTTCGTGCCGAGCGAGCTCGAGGAGCGCGAAGGCGGCACGACCGTCTCTCACTTCGGCCCGGGCACGAGCATGGATTCGGTCGCGACCATCACGGCCTGGGAGCCGCCTCGCCGGTTCACCGCCGAGGCCCCGGAGGACATGGGACCCGGCGGCCCCAAGGTCGCCACGGAGTGGATCGTGGAGGCGCGGTCCGGCGGGACGTGCGTCGTGCGCGTTGTGCACAGCTGGTTCGCGAGCACCGACGACTGGGACAACCAGTTCGAGGGCCACATGCACGGCTGGGCGGCCTTCTTCCGCATCCTTCGGCTCTATCTGGCCCATTTCCGTGGGCAGCCCTGCGCGGCGTTCCAGCTGATGGGCGCCGGATCCGAGCCCAAAGCCGCGACATGGGGCGCGCTCATCGGCCCGCTCGGGCTCGCTTCCGCCGCGGAGGGCCAGCGGGTGAGCTCCGCCGCCGGCGCGCCGCCGTTCGCCGGCGTTGTCGAGCGCGTCGGTCCGAGCGAGCACCCGGAGCTGCTCCTCCGGCTCGAGGAGCCGGCGCCGGGCATCGCCCACCTGTTCGCCCTTCCCATGGCCGGGCAGATCTTCCTGCCGATCCGGCTGTACCTGTACGGCGACCGGGCGCCCGCCGCGGCGGCGCGCGACGAGCCCGCGTGGCAGGCGTGGATGGCCGAGCGCTTTCCAGTGCGCGCGCCCGGTTGACCCTCCGAGGCACCTTGTCTCACGTGTGACGGCCTGACGCAGGCGAGCCTCCGCCGGGGGCGGCGGAGAGCGTCACTCCGGGACGGCGCACATCGCTGCGAACAGCCCGATTCCCATCGGTTTCCGGCAAAGGCTCGGGGCGGCACCGTTCGTGTATCGCCAGGCTCATGGCAGCGCTCGGCCCTCGCGCCGGCGCTCGTTCAACGGAGTCGATGGAGGTACCGATGAACCATGCAGTCAATCCGAGGTGGTGGGATGATCACAAGACGTCCGGCTGGGACCGCGTGAAGGAGGCGCTGCGCCGCGACTGGGAGCAGACCAAGGCGGACTTCACCAGCACCAAGGGGCAGGAGCTCAACCAGGACGTCGGCGATACGGTGAAGCAGGCGCTCGGCAAGCAGCCGATCCCGCCGCGCTACGCCCCGAACACCGACTGGGACCAGGTCGAGCCGGGGCTGCGCTACGGCTGGGGCGCGGCGAGCCATTACAACGATCACACCGACTGGGACGATCGGGTCGAGAGCAAGCTCAGGGAGGAGTGGAACGACCTCAGGAGCGGGCGCACCTGGGACGAGGCGAAGAGCGCCGTGCGGCGCGGGTGGGATTCGGCGCGGCGCAAGGTCTCCTGAGCCGCGCCCTCGACCGGATCACCGCCTCGACGGCGGGAGCAGCTCCCTCAGCGCGTCGTGCAGGCGGCGGTACGTCACGACGTCGCCCCGCGCCACGCCCTCCCGCACGAGATCCCGGGCGACGTCCGGGCCGATGCCGGCGAGCACGCAGGTGCTGCCGAGCAGCCGCACCGCCGTCGCCACGCGCAGGAAGAGCGCGAGCGCGCTCGCCTCCATCCGGTCGAGCCCGGTGACATCGATGACCACGGCGCGCGCCCTCCTGGCCGTCACGGCGGCGAGGAGCCGCTCCATGAGGAGCGCGCACCGCTCCTCGTCGACGAAGCCGATCACGGGGACGCAGAGGATCCGGCTCCAGACCTCGATGATGGGCATGGATAGCGCCCGGATCGCGGCGCGCTGGTGCTCGATGAGCGTCAGCTTCTCGGTGATCTCCCGCTCGTACGCGAGGTCGCGCGCCCGCGCGAGCTCCTCCTCGGCGCGGGCGCGCGCGAGCGCCTGCGACGCCGCGGGCAGGAGGCGGCGCACGAGGCTGACGTGGCGCGCGTCGAAGAAGGCGCGGTCCGGATGGACCAGCACGAGCAGCGACCGCAGGGGGCCGGCGTGGAGCGGCGCGTGGAGCGCGGAGCCGTAGCGCGCGAGCACGGGCTCCGGCTGGCGCTGCCACTCGGCGAGCTGGCGGAGGTCGAAGCTGGCGACCGGCCGGCCCTCGAGCGCGCGCGAGAACGCGGGCCCGGCCTCCCATTCGGTCGCCGAGAGGCCCGGATCGGTCGCGACGAGGGCGCGGCCGTCCGCCCCCTCATCGAACGCGATCACGAGCCCGGCGGCGGCCCCGAGCCGCTGCGCGGTCGCCTCGACGACGCGCGCCAGCGTCTCCGTGAAGCTGCCCGGCTCCGTGAAGCGCAGGAGCACCTCCGCCAGCCCTTCGGCCTCCAGCCGGAGCGCTCGCTCCTCCTCCTGCGCGCGCCGAAGCTCGGCGATCGTCTCGTGGGCCGCCTCGTCCATCACAGCTCAGTCTCCGAGCAGGACGACGCTGATGGAGAGGTTCGCGTGCTGGTTCTTGCCCCGGGTGAAGCACCCCTGCTCGCCGAAGGTGAACCTGCCGAGGAACGGCGTCTCCCCGAGCGACGCGGCCACCCCCTGCACGACGCGATCGAGCTCGCCGCGCACGGCGAGCATGCACCCCGCGCAGAAGATCACGAGCGCGCCCCGCACGCGGAAGGAGGGCGGCGCGGCCCCCAGCGCGGCGTCGACCACGGAGCGGACCCGGCCGATCACGCTCTCGCGCGATCCCTGCATGAGCACGAGCTCGTCGCCCTCGTTGATGTTGGCGCCGAGCGTCATGGAGTTGTCCTGCTGCACGGTGTCCGGGTGGATGAGCAAGAACTGGGGGACCTTGCCGATCCAGCCCGAGGGCCGCCCGAGGGGGTGGAGCGCCGTGTGCTCCAGGATCGTCCCGCCGCCGAGCTGCGCGGAGATCAGGCCTCCGGTCCAGCGGTTGTAGACCTCGGCGGCCGGGAGCCCGTCGATCTCGGGCAGGCGCCTGCCCTCGGCGCGGGTCACGCGACAGCGGTGCTCGGTGGGGGCATAGCCGCTGCTGAACGCATAGGAGATCTCCCCGGACGGGTAGAGGGCGGTCAGCAGCGCCGCGCCCTCGTGGGCCAGCCCGCGCTCCATCTGCGATTGCCTGCCGACGATGGAGTCCGCCGCGGTGGAGCCGCCGAACACGGGCACGTTGGGGCCCACGACGTCCTCGATGCCGAGCAGGACGTCCTCCTCCGCGCCGGTCTGCACGCTGAGCCAGAGCAGGGCCGGGAGCTCGCCGGAGCGCCCGGCGTCCTCGATCGCACGCGCCGCGGCGCGCGCGCCGGCGGCCCGCGGGGCGCCGTCGATCCGCTCGGCCGCGACGCCATAGGCGCCCTGCGCGTCGGCGACCCCGAGCAGGGCGAGGCCGGGGCCGGGGGCGCCATGAACGCCGGCGGCGGTCATGACCGACTGGCACGAGCTCGATCCGTGGACGCGGACCGACGGCGGCAGCGCCGCGGTGGCGCGCGCGAGCTCGTCGACGTCATAGGAGGCCGTGTAGCTCAGGAAGACGTGATCGGGCTCCGCGCCGAGGCCCGCGCGCAGCGCCGACATGGCCTCGGCGAACGCGGCGCTCGCCCCCGCAGCGGTCGACGACGACGTGGCGATCTTCATCCCCGCGGCCCTCCCGTGCCCGCGGTCCGTGCCGCCGGCGCCGGCGCGCTCCACAGGCCGTCTGTCGCGTGCATGACCTTTTCCTTCATCGGCGTTCTTTCCGCTTGCCCCCGGTGATCCCCTGCGCCGGCGCTTATACACAAAACCGCACCACGCCGCCCCTGCGCTCAGCCGCCGATAAGGTGCCGCGCGTAGCCGTACACGTAGACCGGGATGATCGCGGCGGCAGCCACGTTGAGCAGGAAGCCTGTCCGGATCATCACCGGGAGCCGCACGTACCCGCTGCCGAACACGATGGCGTTGGGCGGCGTGCCCGTCGGCAGCATGAAGTCGCAGGACGCGGCGATCGTGGCCGCGAACAGCACGCCGAGGTCCTGCGGGAGCACGTTGAGCGCCACGTTCACCGTGGCGGTGTTGGAGGCCAGCGCCGACAGGGCGATCGTGCCGGCGCTGGCGAGCCCGAGCTGCGCGAGCAGCGGCGCCTCGGCGACGACCGTGAGCTTCGCGGCCATCCACGCCGAGAGCCCGCCGCCCTCGATGCCGGCCGCCATCGCGAAGCTGCCGCCGAGCAAGGCGAGCGTGCCCCAGGGCATCCTGCGCACGGAGGCGAGCGAGAGGGCGCGCAGGGCGAGCAGGCCGAGCGCCGCCAGGACGGCCACGGTCGCCTCGTAGTGCTTGCCCTGCACCTTGAAGCCGGCCGCGGCGCCCGAGCCGAGCGCGGCGCCCAGGCCCCTGAGCGCGGCCTGGAGGGGGGGCGCGAGCGCGGCGCGCAGCGGATCGCCGAGGATCCAGAGCGCGCTGGCCGCCGCGAAGATGGCGGCGACGGTCTTCTCGCCGCGGCTCATCGGGCCCATGGCCGCGAGCTCGCGGTCGATCGCGTCGCGCGCACGGCCGGGGCCGAGCCCGTCCCGCTTGCCCACGCGCCACAGGGCGAGCCAGAGCAGCGGGACGAAGAGGACCACGAACGGCAGGGCGATCGCCATGTACCGCAGAAAACCGAGATCGTGGCCGAGCTTGTCGGCGAGGAAGCCGCAGAAGATGGAGTTCGTCCCGGTGCCGATCTTCGTGCCGATCCCGCCGACGTTGGAGGCGTAGGCCACCGCCAGCATGATGGCCGTCCCGTAGTGCGTGAGCCTGCGCCCCCCGGCGGCCGACTCCAGCTGCGCGAGCAGGGCGAGCCCGATAGGGACCATCATCACGGCGGTCGCTGTGTTGGAGATCCAGAGCGAGATGGAGCTCGTCGCGACCAGCATGCCGAGCAGGAGGCGCTTCGGGTCCGTGCCGACGGCCCGCATGATGTGGAGCGCCACCCGGCGGTGAAGGCTCCACTGCTCCATGGCGGCCCCGATCGCCATGCCGCCGAGGAAGAGGAAGATGTATGCGTCGACGAACGGCGCGGCGGCGCGGGCCGCGTCGCCCGCGAGCCCGCGGCCGAAGACGCCGAGCAGCGGGAAGAGCACGAGCGGCAAGCAGGCGGTGAGCGCGACGGGGAGCACCTCGAAGAGCCACCACAGCGCCATCCACGCCGCGACCGCGGCCGCGTACGCAGGGCGGTGGCCATAACCAGGGACGGCGTGGAGCCCGCTCGGGACGAGCGCGATCGCGAGGGCGGCGGCCGGACCGGAGGCGACGCCGAGGCAGCGAAGCAGGCGGAGCCGCGCAGGCGGCGGGCGGCTTCGGTGAGGGGCGCCCGGCGGCGCGGCGGCGTGATCAGGGGGGCCCTGCATGGCGACTCTATCGCACACGCGCTCCTCGCCGGCAGGCCGCGCCCTGCGCGCAGCGCGGCGGGCGCGGCGCGCGCGTGCTAGGCGTCAGCCGCTCCGCGCGGCGCTCGCGCCGCCCGCAGGGCAGGAGAGCCGCCGTGTCCGATCCCCTCGTCGTCAACGATGCGCTGACCGCCCCGGCCGCGCTCCTCAGCTGGAGCGCCGTTCGCGCGTCGGGGCCCGGCGGTCAGAACGTCAACAAGGTCGCCTCCAAGGTGGAGCTGCGCTTCGACTTCGGCGCGTGGCCGGAGCTCGCCGACGACGCCAAGGCGAGGCTGCGCGAGCTGGCGCGCGGCCGGCTCGACGCCGAGGGGCGGCTGTTCATCGTGAGCCAGCTGACGCGCGACCAGCTGCGCAACCTGGACGACGCGCGCGAGAAGCTGCGCGCGCTGATCCTGCGCGCGCTCGAGGTGCCGGTGAAGCGAAGGCCGACGCGGCCGACGCGTGCGTCGAAGGCGCGGCGGCTCGACGAGAAGCGGCGCACGGGCGAGAAGAAGCACGTGCGCCGCGGCGGGGGCGATCACGAGTGACGGGGCGCGGGGGGAGGGCGTCCAGCGCGCGCCCGCGCCGCGGCGGCCCTCGCTCAGCGCTTGCGCCGGGAGCCGGCGACGACCTGGGCGGCGGTCGTCGCGGTCGCCGCGCGCTTGATCCATCGCCGTAGCTTGCCCAGATCCTCGCAGCCGGCGATCGCGCGGGCCACGTCGGCCGGCGTGGCAACTCCGCGCGACTCCAGCACCGTGAGGATGGCCTCCTGCGCCATCCTGATCTCGCCGCGGGCCTCGCCGCGGGCCTCGCCGCGCGCTTCACCGCGGGCCTCACCGCGCGCTTCACCGCGGGCCTCGCCGCGCGCTTCACCGCGGGCCTCGCCGCGCGCCTCGCCTTCCGCGAGCGCTGCCTCGAGCGCGGGCACGCGCTTGTCGAGCAGCGCGCGCGCCACGGCGTCGTCCGAGGACGCGGCCTCGAGGAGCGCCTGAATCGGCAGCGGGCGCACGAGGCAGGGATCCTCGATGACCGCATCCTTCGGCAGCGGGCGCCAGCCGTCGGTCTCGCGCGACCACTCCATCACCCGGCGCTGCTTCACCAGGATGCAGAACACCCGCCGCACGCCGCGAGCGATCAGCAGGCGCGCCTTGGTGGTCGGAACGGCGAGGGCCTGCTTGTCGCTGACCTCGAACGCCAGCTCCTCCAGCCGCCGCCGGCCCGCGCGGTCGGGCTTCTGCGCGAAGACGCTGGCGTCGGCCGCATAGTCGCTGCCGAGATCGGTCCGGGTCAGCATGTCCACGGCGCCCCGGTAGCCCTCGGCGACGTGGGCGCCGAGGACGTAGGTCAGATCGAAATGCTGCGTCGCGTGCGGCGGATCGGCCGGGGCGGCGTAGACCTCGACGCCGTGGAGGTACTCCACCCGCGTCTCGGGCGGCGCCAGCCGGTCGTCCACGTGCGGCACGTGCGGGCGCGCCCTGCCGGCCGGAGGCGCGTGGACCGTGCGACCGGAGGCGCCGGCACCGGGAGCGAGGAGGACGTGATCGTGCCTGCGCATGAGCTCCATCCTAGCGCGGCCAGCGACCGGAGGGCATCGCGGCGCCGACGTCCGCGCGCCTCCGCCGCGCTGCCGCGTGGCGAGGCTCAGGCGCTCGCTCTCAGACAGCCCAGCTCGTAAAGCCCCATCCACCCGACCTCCGGGTCGGTGCATGCGCCCTCCCTCAGCTGCTGCACGAAGTCCTCGATCGGCTTCTCTACCACGTCGATGAACTCCGTCTCATCCAGCGCTTGCGCCCTGTCGCGCGCGCAGTCCACGGCCAGGAACGCGTGTCGTTCGATGGTCGAGTAAGCGCACTCCAGCGGGCGGCCGAGCGGCACGAGCCGCCCGGCGACATACCCCGTCTCCTCGAGGAGCTCGCGCGCCGCCGCCGCCTCCGGGGCCTCGCCAGGCTCGACGCCGCCGCCTGGGAGCTCGTCGAGGATCCGATCGGGCCCCGGCCTGTACTGGCGCGCCAGGATCACCCTCTTCTCGCGGGAGATGGCGAGGACGCAGACGACTCGCCCCTCTTTCTTGAGCGAGAACGTGCGGACCTGCCCGTCCGGGAGCTCGAAGGTGACGTCCTCGATCCTCCGCCACGGCGAGTGCTGGACCACGCGCCGCTCCAATGCCTTCCACCGTACGACCGTCATGATCAACCCACATCGTCCGCCCAGGCGGCGCGCCCGGTCAAGACATTGGCGCCGCCGGTCAAGGACGGGACGCGCGCTCGGTCTCATGCTCTCTTGCATGACCTACCTCATCCCGAGCCAAGAACAGGCGCACGCGGGTCTGCGTGCCATCAAGGTCGTCCTTACCTCGGCCGGCCCCCTCGACGGGTCGCGGCGCGACGCGATCGCCGCGGTGCAACGGCACCTCCTTCACACCGACCTCGACATCGACGCGCTCGCCCCGATAGCGCCCGAGGAGCTCGCGCGCGCCGTCGAGGATCCCGCGCTGCGCGAGCAGCTCATCAACGGTCTCTGCGCGATGACCCTGTGCGGCGAGCGCGTCGACGAGCGCGAGCTGCTCGAGGTCGAGCGCTTCGCCGCGGCGCTCGGGGCGCGGCCGCACGCGGTCCGCCAGCTCCACCACCTCCACGAGCAGCGGCTGCTCCTCCTGCGCATCGACATCAGCCGGAGCTCGCTGCTCGGCAAGAACGTGCGGCGCATGCTCGATGAGGGCGGCCTTTATGGGCTCGCCAGGAACGTCGCGAGCTTCGCGGGCATCCTGGAGAACGAGCCAGTCGCCGCGCGCTACCGCTCGCTCGAGGCGTACAGAGAGGGCACCCTCGGCAAGGCGCTCTTCACCTTCTATCGAGAGAACGGCTTCTCGTTCCCCGGCGAGAAGCGCGGCGTGCCCGAGGGCGTGCTCACGCACGACCTGAGCCACATCCTCGCCGGTTACGGCACGGATCTGCGCGGAGAGGCGATGACGATCGCCTTTCAGGCGGGGTATCGCCGCGAGGACCCGTTCGGCATCCTCGTGTTCCTGCTGGTGCAGCTCCAGCAGGGCGTCCAGCTCACCGTGCTGGCGCCGTCGCAGCAGGGGATGCTCGCGACGCCCGGGCTCGCCGACGAGCTCGTGCGATCGTTCGTTCGCGGAACGAAGATGAGCATCGACCTGATGGACGACTGGGACTTCTGGTCCGACATGGCGGTGGATCTCGATGAGCTGCGCCGCCGCTACGGCGTCGTCCCCTGGGAGGCCGCGGCCTGATCCGGGTCCTCCGCCGAAGCAGCCGAGAGGTGTGGAGGGCTCGCCGCCGCGCGGGGAGGCGCGCGGCGAGCCGGGGGCGCGCGCTTCACCCGCCGAAGCCGCCCGCGACCGTCTTCGAGAACGACGCGCCGCCCTGGCTGGCGCGCACCGCCGACTGGGAGAACAGCGCGAACGCCTTGCGGATGTCCGCCGCGTCGCTCTTCGGCGTCAGGATCCAGCGGTCCTCGATCCCCATGTCGCGGAAGACGGCGCGGAAATCGGTGTTCCCGTCGTCGATGCCGATCGCCGCCACGATGTGGGCCTCGGCCCGCCGCATGTCACGGACGAGGGCGCACACGTCCCTGGCCTTGGCCCACGTCGAGCCCGCGTCGGCGCCGTCCGAGATGATCAGCGTGACGGTGCGCGCCGGGACGCCGCTCAGCGCGAACTCCTGCGCCTTCGCGATCACCGTTCCGAGCAAGACCACCGTCTGATCGTAGAGGGGCGTGCCGAGCATGGGATCGTAGTTCTTCGTGTCCATCTTCACGGCCTGGGCGATAGGGCAGTACGGATACAGCACCGCCCCGTTCAGGTAACGGTTGTGCGCCAGGATCGAGTCGCGCTGCCTGGAGTCGGAGAGGGCGCCCACCACGAGGTTGTGCCCGTCCCTCACCGACGGGGCGTTGCCGGCGAATTTGATGGATCCCGAGTCGTCGGGCATCACCGTGACCAGCACCACCTCCGACGACGCCACGTCGTCCACCTGCACGCCGAAGCCGGCCTGGATCTGCGCGCCCAGGTCGGTGATGTGCAGCGCCTGCATCGCCTCGGGCGAGAGCGCGCCGTCGTCCCGCGCTGCCTCGAAGAGCTGCTCGATGTCGAGCGAGCCATCTCGGCTGGTTCCGCTGTTGTTCTCCTTGTTCTTGCTCATCGGATCCTCCACGGTCATGCGCCCAGGCACGGAATCGGGTCGGTGCTCTTCACGAGGTTCATCCCGGCGGCGGCGAAGCGGGCGAGCGCCTTGTCCGCCTCGGCGGTGAAATCGGCGGCGAAGCCCCCCTTGCCGTCGGGCACGGTGACCGGCGACATGCAGTCGGTCATCACGTAGATCTTCTTGGCGAGCGCGCGGTCGGTGAGCGCGATCTCCGTCAAGATGTCCTCGATCGAGCTGCGGACGCAGTGGCTCGCGGCCTGGCCGGCGATGATCACCGCGTCGGCGTGGAGCAGCGTCCTCAGGAAGCCCGTGCTCCGCTGCGCGAGCGGCTGGCCGTCGTGCCGCGTCAGCACCTCGGGCTGCATCACCGAGTAGTTCTCGGTGAGCGGGTTGCCGCCCTTGACCTCGACCCACGACTGCACCCCGCGCGCGAACGCGTGGAACATCCGCGCCTCGTGCACGACGCCCGCGAGCGCGTGGCCGTCGCTCCCGAGGATGCAGTGCGGCGGCCACAGGTAGAGCTTGTATTTCCCTGCCTTCTCGAGCTCCTCGCAGTAATACCGGACCTGCTTCATGAGCCACGGGTAGCTCCCGCCGCAGAGCCACTTCGCCACCGCGGGGTTCGGCCGCACCTCCCCCGCGTCGATCTGCGCCGTCGTGATCTCGCGGTGCGCGGTCAGCGGGCGGTCCTCGCGATCCACCCAGAAGGCCGGGAAGAAGATCTGGTAAGCGAAGTGGGTGTCCATCGTGACCGTGACGTTCGTGATCGACGCGAGGTTCCTGTAGATGAACTCGGCGATGCGGCGGCTGTCGTCGACCGCGCCCGTGCCGCTCCTGCCGGCGACGTAGAGCGAGCCCTGCGGGAAGCAGAAGTCCTTCTGCACGTCGATGAGCAGGAGGTGGACGTTCTGCGCGTCCGCGGCCGACGGCTTCACGCCATGCGCCTTCCGCCACGCGGCGGCGGCGCCGTGCAGCGCCTCTTCATTGGGGTGAAAGCCCCACCGCTCGGCGTTCTTGGCGTCATAGAAGGCGGGCAGGGGGAGCTCTGTCGATTTCATGGTCTCTCTCCTCTCGATCGGCCCGCGAGCGCGGGCCGTCAGCTCAGCGTGGATTCATGAGATACGAAGCAAGGTGATCGCCTGTGCGTCGACGACGAACAGGCCCTCTGGGCCGACGAGCAGCCGGGAAGCCTGGGTGACGAACGGCTCGGTGCCGGGGAACTGCCGCGTCTCGACGAGCGCGCCCCCGCGGACCTCGACGCGGACGACGCCGCTGTCGGTCGCCGAGAGCAGGAACCCGGAAGCCGCGCACTTGCCGGTCAGCGCGCCGAGCCACGAGCCGCCTTCCCCGTCGCCGTCGGCGACCGCCTCGACCGCGCCGTCCTCGCGCACGACGACGCACCGGTGCACGGTCCGGCCGGCTTGCTCGGCGGCGAGGAACAGCCATGCGCGCCCGGCGCGGGAGCGCCCGCGGCCGTCGTTGGGGCGCCCGCGGCCGTCGTTTGACGGCGAGCTCGGGCCGGCGTCGAAGACGCAGGTCGCCGCGGTGAGCTTGCCGCCCGGGAAAGGCAGCTTGACCGTGTCCTTGAGGCCGGGCCGATCGGCGTCGAAGACGAAGGCTATCGAGACGTTCCCGGCGCGGTAGAAGCCGAGCCCGAAGCTTTGGCCCACCCAGAACAGCGTTTGCCCGGCGAGCACCTCGCCCATCGGCACGGCGTCGGCCTCGCCCGAGAGCGCGGCGGCGCCCGGCCTCCCGCTGCGCAGGAGCTGCCCGCCGCGCGTCCAGTAGCGGGCGCGCGCGTTGACGTCGAAGATGGGCCTCGTCCCGACGCAGTCCACCTGGATCCGCTCGGGCGCGGCCCCCGGCGAGAGCACCACGAGATCGCCGCCCCGGCCGATCAACGTGGCGCTCCCGTGCACCGCGAAGCGCGTCGCGGGGTGCGGCGCGCCGGACATCACGACGGACCGGTCCTCCCGCAGGAAGCGGCCGCCCTCGTTCACGAGGTAGGAGAGCCCGCCCGGGCCGAGGGCCGCGGCCAGGATCACCCCGCGCGTGCTCAGGATCCGCGTCGCCAGCACCTCGCCGTGGACGACCGTCGACTCCTTCACGGCGGCCGGCGCGGCGCCCGCGCAGGCCGGGCAGGCAGGGCGCGCGTGCTCGACGCCGCACGAAGGGCACCTCGTCCAGGCGAGCGCGTCGAGCAGCCGGCGCGGGAACACACCGCGCCGATCCTCGACGAAGACGCGATAGAGCGCGTCCAGGAGATCGTCCGGCAGGACGCGGTACGGGATGGCCGGCTTCGGATACCGCACCTCGCGGTCGAACACGGTGATGCGGCGGAGCGGCCTCGCGCTCTCGGGCACCCGCGCCGACGCGGACCGCGGCCGGAAGACGCCGCCATAAGGCCCCACGCAGAGCAGGCTCTGCATGACCATCACGGCGAACGCGTACCAGTCGGAGTCCTGCGAATACGGCCTCGACAGGAGCGGCCGGGGGAGCGAAGGGTCGCAGAGCAGCGGATCCACGAAGCGCTCGGTGAACACCTGGCAGAGGTACGGGCCGAACTGGAAGCTGTCGGCGTCGATGACGAACACCTCGCCGCCGGCGACGAGCACGTTGAGATCGTTGAAGTCGCCGATCACGACGCCCCGGTCGTGGATCGCCGCGACCGCCCGGTGGAGCCGCGCGAGCACCTCGGAGACCGCGGCCGACGAGAGCCCGCCGTGGCGCATCGACGGCTCGCCGTAGCGCAGGAGCGGCTCCGCGCCGCGCACGAGGCGCATGGCGTAGCCCACGACGCGCTTCCTGGTCCTGTCGGTCGCGAGATCGAGGGGCGCGATCACCTGTTCGGGCAGCGCCGGCGGGAACGCGCGCAGCTTGTCCTGGTGGCGCTCGATGCGCACCTCGGCGGCGCGCTGCTCGGCGTCCTGCCCGGCGTAATCCGGGTGATCGGGCGTCTTCCAGACCTTGAGCGCGCGGCCGTCTCCGAGGTCGAACACGTCCGCCTCCCCGCCTTTGCCGATCGAGGCCCGAGGGTCGAGCCGAACCCGCTTTGAACCAAGATAAACCTCCACGGTCGCCTCCTCCGGACGCAATCGAACCCAATCAAGCGCAATCAAGCGCAGACGCCCTGTCGTTTCCCTCCGCGACTCCTGCGCCTCCGCGCAGGGCCGCGCCTCAATCGCGGGCGCCCTGCGCCTTCCGCACGACGACCACCGTCGTGTCGTCGCGGAGCAGCCCGCCTTCGCGCTCCATCCGCTCTTCCTTCCACACGGGTCGCGTCACCGATCGGTTGATGAGCGCGAGCCGCCGCCTCACCGCGTCGGGGTTCCGGAAATACCGGTCATCTTCCCAGAACCTCGACAGCGGGCCGACCTCGCCGCCCCCCGGGATCTGCCGTGACGACGACTCCAGCAGATCGATCGCGCCGTCGGTCCCGAGCAGGGCAGTCCGGAGCGCGCTCGACGGGAAGGCGCGGTGCACGGTGAAGCGCGGCGCCTCGCCGCCGGGCGGCCGATCGAGCAGGCCATACGCGAGGTACGGGGGCTCGTCCCTCGGGAAGGGGCCGAGCCGCAGGAGCTCGTCGCCGAGCGCGATGAGGCCGTCGCCGAGGGAGAACGCGCACGCGCTGTCGCCGGAGATCGCGAGGCCGACCACGGTGAAGAGGAAGAAGGTCGACACGACCTCGGTGAAGCTGCCGCCCATCCCGGCGGCCACGTCGCGGAGCGGCGCGAGCGCCCCGCGCCGCACCTCTTCCCACGTCGCGGGCGAATCGATGTCTCCGCCGCGCCGGAGCGCGCCGAGTACCTGCTCGGTCACGATCCGCGCCCCGAGCGCCGCGCCCACCTCGCTGCGCGCGCCGCTGCCGCAGCCGTCGCAGACCACCGCGGCGAGAGAGCCGCCCTCGGCCCGGAAGGCATAGGCGTCCTGGTTGGGCCGCCCCGCGACGAGGTGATCGGTCCCGGTCACCGTCCCTCCGGCGACCTCGAAGGCCGAGCCCCCTCCCATGTCAGCCAAGAAAGCGACGTCGCGAAGCATGGAGTTCCCTTCTGCGCCCGGCGAGGGCGCGCTGCGGCCGGACCCGGGCAGACGGAGGCCGGGGCGCGCGGTCCTCCCGGCGCCGGAGCTCCACCGTCCGCTCGGCGGTCAACGCCGACCGTCAGCGCCCGCACCCGGCGAGCACCCGATCGTTCGTGTGTACTACACACCAAGCTTAGTGTTCGTTGTACACATTGTCAACCCGGGCGCTGGCGAGCCGGCCGCCCTCCTCGGGTGGAGCGCGCTCCGCGACGGACGCGCGAGCGCCCCCGGGCGCCGCGCGCTGGCGCCCGGGGGCGTAAGATTCGCGACGTCCAGTGGGCCCGCGACGGGAGAGGGGCGAGTCGATGAAGCGGCGGTGGGCGTTCGTTGCGGTCGTGACCCTGGTTCCTCCGAGCCTCGCATGCCTGCGATCTCGTCCGGTAGGCGCTCGGTCCGCCCCGGAGCAGGGGCGAGGAGGGATCGGACGCACGAGGGCCGCCGGGCTGCGGCAGGCGGCTAGATCTCGAAGCTGAAGCCGTCCTTCTCGAGCCGCTCGTACTTCCGACGGTCGAACCGGTAGAGCCGCGCCGCGCGGTGCGCGACGTCCTGCTCGACCTCGTCGAGCTCCACGAGCAGCCCGGTGCCGAGCGCCTTCTTCCGGAAATTGCGCTTGTCGAGCGGGCGCTCGAGGATCGCCTCGTAGAGGCGCTGGAGCTGCGACAGCGTGAACTTCGGCGGCAGGAGCTCGAACCCGATCGGCCGGTATCGCACCTTGCCCTTGAGCCGCTCCAGCGCGACCGGGAGGATCTCGTCGTGATCGAAGGCGAGCGCCGGGGTGTCGTCCACCGCGAACCACGCCGCCTCGCGCGCGTCGGTCGCGGCCTTGACCCGGTGATCCCCGAGCTTCACAAGCGCGTAGTACGCCACCGAGACCACGCGCTCGCGCGGGTCCCGCCCGAGAGCGCCGAACGTGTAGAGCTGCTCCAGGAACACCCCCGAGAGCCCCGTCTCCTCCGCGAGCTCCCGCCGCGCGGCGTCGTCGAGCGCCTCGTCGACGCGCACGAACCCGCCCGGGAGCGCCCACCTGCCGCGGAACGGCTCGAGCTCCCGCCGGATGAGGAGGACCTTGAGGTCCTCCTCATCGAGGCCGAACACGACACAATCCACCGTCAGCGCCGGCCGCGGGTGCTCGTAGGAGACGGACATTCAACCCTCCGTGTAATCTGTACACGAATCTTGGTGTCGATCGGACACCACGTCAACCAGCGCCGCGGAGCTCGGCTCCTCGGCTCCTCGGCGCGAGGGCGGGCGCGCGGAGCGGAGGCCCGCGCCCATCGCGCATCGCGCATCGCCCATCCGTGCCCCCCCTTCCCACAGCCACAGCCGAAGCGTCGTGTGCCGGCGGATCGACGAGAGACGCGGCCTCGACAATGCGCTGAGATGTTGTCCGCATGACCGGCCAAGCGAAACGTCATCGACGGGCTGACGACCACTCGACGGCCCGCGCGCGTGCGCGTAGAAGGCTCCCATGAAGGGAGATGCGGAGTCGAGCACGGCGGGGGCGGATACGCGGGAGGAGCTTGAGGCGAAGCTCCGTGAGGCGCAGCTGCTTCTCCGCGCCATCCTCGACCATGTTCCGATCACCGTGTGCAGGTACGACCGCACGGGCGTCTTCACGTTTCACGACGGCAAGGGGCTCGAGGCCGTCGGCGCGAAGCCGGGGCAGTTCCTCGGAGCGAACGTGCTCGATCTCTTCGCGAACGATCCGGAGACCCTGGAGACCAACAGGCAGGCCCTCGCGGGCAAAGCCGCGTACAACGTCTACGAGGCGTACGGCGCCGCGTGGGAGTCATGGCACGTCCCCGTGCGCGACAGCAGCGGGGAGCCCGACGGCATGATCACCCTCAGCCTGGACGGCTCTGCGGCGAAGCGGCGTGAGCAGGAGCTCCGGGCGAAGATCGAGCTCATCGAGGCGCAGCAGGAGGTCATCCGCGATCTCTCGACGCCCATCATCGAGGTCTGGGACAAGGTGCTGACCCTCCCCATGGTGGGCGTTGTGGACAGCCTGAGGATCTCCGAGGCGATGGACAACCTGCTCTCGGCGATCGTGAACAAGGACGCGCGGTACGCGATCCTCGATCTCACCGGCGTCGACGCGGTCGACACGCGGACGGCCGGGTACCTCATCGAGATGATCAAGGCCATCCGCCTGCTCGGCGCGGAGGGGATCATCACGGGGATCCGGGCGAACGTGGCGCAGACGATGATCGCGCTCGGACTCGACCTCTCCGGCGTCACGACCGTCGGCAACCTCCGCGCCGGACTCAAGCTCTGCATGCGGCGCATGGCCGCGGCGGGCGAGGGGGGCGAGCGCGCCGAGGCGGCCAGCGCGCCGGCGAAATAGCGGCTTCCGGCAGGCGCGCGCGAGGCGCGGGCGCGCTCCCGCACCCCCGCGCCGGGCGGCGGCGGCGGCTCAGCGATGGATCACGACGCGCGTGGACGGGTCGTCGCGCGTGGCCTGGACCGCGTACCACTCATCGGGCACGGCGGGCTCGGTCCAGTGGAAGAGCCATTTCGCGTCGACCGGCGAGAGGTTCACGCACCCGCCGCTCTGCCCCTCGCCCCAGCGGTCGTGCCAGTAGGCGGCGTGAAGGAGGTACTTGCTGAAGAAGTGCTGGCTCCACGGCACCTCCGCCTCGATCCAGTCGTCCGCGTCGACGTGGGGCGTGATGAGCGTCTTCGTCACCCATTTGCGGCCGATGCTGTACTGGCCGAGCGGGGTCGTCGAAGGCGGCACGAACGGCTCGGCCTTCTCCGGCTCCTCGGCCCCGTTGCGCCCGGCCGAGATCAGCGTCGCGAACACGGGGCGGTCGTCCTCGTAGGCGATGAGCCAGCCGTCGAGGGCGGCGATCTCGACCCACGTGTTCCTGCGCCCGTCCGCCGGCGCCGAGGGCGGCTCGCCGCCGAGCTGGATCGGGCGGCCCCACGGGTTCCGCGCCTTCCGCGGCCGGACGACCACCGCGTCTCGCTCGAGCACCCAGTGCCCGTCGTCCCGGGTCTCGAGATACATCAGCTCGCCGACCCGCTTCGATCGGCCCGTCAGCCCGACCCGGGCGAGGCGCTCCCACACGGCGTCCGTCTTCGCGGGCGGGCCTCCCTCCGTGAGGCGGTACTTCGGGCGCGCCTTGCGGCGAAAGAAGGCCATCGGCAGGCGCGCCTCGGCGCCGAGGTACACCCCCTCGAAGGTGGCGGGCTCGTAGGGCTTGACCTTGTCCTTCGGTATGAACGTCAGATCCGATGCCCAGAGCCATGTCGCCCCGCCGGCCTCGACCTCCTCGGTCCAGGCGACCGACGAGCGCGGGCGGACCTGCATGTGCCGCAGATCGTGGAGCCCCTCGGGCCACGCCGGCGCGTCGATGCCGTCCACGCGGAGGAGGCGCTTGAGCCCGAGCGACTCGCCGTAGCGGTACGGGAGCGGCAGATCGGCGCGCGGGGCATGGGGGATCAGCGCCTGGCGCACGGGATCGGCGGTGTCCAGGGTGGCGCGCTCGCCGTCGACGCACACGTAACCGCGCGGCTCCACCGCGTAGAACGCCGGGCAGCCGCCGGCGCCGCGGATGGGCTCGACGCTCTTCAGGCGGACCGAGCCGCCGATCGAGAGCATGCCGATCCACTGGGCCTTGGGCCGCGGCGCGGACCGGATCCACACCTCGCGGCCCTTGGAGTACACGCGCGCGGATCGCGCCCGCGCCGCCTCCACCTCCGGGACCGGTGCGGCCGGGGCCGAGGCGGCCAGCGCCTCCGGCGGCGGCTCCGGCGCGCTGGAGCGCGCGGAAGGCGCGCTGGAGGGCGAGGGCTCCGCGACCGCCACGCCCGCGCTCCCGGCCGCGTCAGCGCGCGAGCCGGCGTCTTGCCGCGACGGCGTGCACCCGAGCCAGAGGGCGCCGAGCGCAACGAACCACGAGCGGCCAGACATAGGCGCGAGACCCTAGCACGTCGAGCCCGGCCGGCGGAACGACGTGCCAGTCTGGACGAAGGCGCTCGCGCCGCGAGAGGAGGTCGTCGCTCGTGCGGCGATCTGCGGCGATGGCGCCTGGCCGCCGGATTTCGATCTCCGCGGGTGTCACGCTCGCCCCGCTCGCGCCTAGAGCCGAGGAAGGCCGGCGAGGACAGCCGGCCAGAGAAGACAAGGAGAGATCCCATGCGTCGTTGGCTCAAGGTGACCCTGATCGCGGCCGTCCTCGGAATCCCGGCGGTGGCCTATGCTGGGACGCAGCTCACGGGCGGCTGTCCGTGCGCGGATTGCCCGTGTCCGGACTGCCCCTGCGGCTGAGCACCCAGCGCCCTTGGAACCGCGCGCGCGATCGCTGCTCAACGCGTCGATGAGACGCCTCGCCGACGGCGATCGCGCGGCGTTCGAGCCTGTCTATGCCGCCCTCTGGCCGGCGATCGGCGCGTTCTGCCGCCGCATGCTCGGGGGCGGCGCGGACGCGGAGGACGCGGCCCAGCAGGCGCTGCTCAAGGTGTTCGACCGCGCCAGCTCGTTCGATCCCGACGGGGACGCGCTGACCTGGGCGCTCGCCATCGCGACGTGGGAGTGCCGCACGACGCGGCGGCGGCGGTCCCGGTCGAGGGAGGCTCCGGACGAGCATGTCCCGTCGATCGCGGCCGACGTGCCCACGCCGGAGGAGGCGGCGATCGCCCGGGATCTGGACGACGCGGCGCGCGAGGTGCTCGGCACGCTGGCCGAGGCGGATCGCGAGACGCTGAGGGCGACCCTGCTGGAGGTCGATCGCGATCCGTCGGTGTCGAGCGCGGCGCTGCGCAAGCGCCGCGAGCGCGCGTTTGCGCGCCTGCGGGAGGCGTGGAGGAGGATCTATGGAACGTGAGGCGCTTGCGGGCCTGAGCCTGAAGGAGAGGGCCTATCGCGCGTACGAGCGGGGGAGGGCGAGGAGGGCCGCCTGGGCAGCGGCGCCGACGATCGCCGTGGCGCTCGTGGCGGCGCTGATGAGCGACCGTCCGGTCACCACCGCGATCCTCGGCGCGGCGCTCTACGTCGCGGCGGCGCTGCTCTCGTGGCGCGGGCAGCAGCTCGGGCGAGGCGTGCTCCCGGGCGTCGCCGCGGGCCTCGTGCCCTTCGCAGCGGCGCACGCGGCGCGCATTTACGGTCACCTGTGCACCCCGGAAGGGTGCGTATCCATCTGCGTCCCTGCCTGCCTGGCGGGCGGGGTCGCCGCCGGCGTGCTGCTCTCGCGGGTGCTGCGCCGGTCGGAGCGGCTCGGGGCGTCCTGGGCCTCGGCGTGCGGCGTCGCCGCCCTGACGGGCGCGCTCGGCTGCGCCTGCGTCGGCTTCGGCGGCGTGGTCGCCCTCGCGGCGGGGCTGCTCACCGGCACCGCGCCGCTCGCCCTCCGCCCTGCGCGCTAGAGCGACGGTCACCCGCTTCGGATACGGGCCCACCTCGGCGTTTTCGGTGCTCAGCGCACCGGAGTGCGCCTGCGCGCCGAAAACGCCGATCTGGGCCCGTCTCCTGTGCGGGTGACCGCCGCTCTGCTCTGCATGGTGCAGAGGTGGGCGGAAACCGCTGTAGGCTCTCCGCATGGCGGAAGCCGCTCGCAAGCGCCTCGCGCTGGCCCTCCTGATCGTCGCGGTCATTCCAGCCGGCTTGATCACCCGGTTCCACGGCGGCCCAGCCTGGCTGCGCAACGGCGCCGGCGCGGTGCTCTATGAGGTCGTGTGGATCGCCGCGGCGCAGATCGCGTGGATCTCCGCGCGCACGCACCGGCTGGCGCTCGCGGTCTTCGCCGCGACGTGTGGGATCGAGCTGCTCCAGCTGAGCCAGGCCCCGTGGCTGTGGGCCGCGCGCAGCACCACCCCGGGGCGGCTCCTGCTCGGCGCGAACGGCGGCTTCGATCCGGCGGACTTCGCGCTGTATGGCCTCGGGTGCGTCCTGGGTTATGGGCTCTGCCGGCCGCTCCGGGCCTCCGCATGAGGCCCGCGCCGCGCCGAGCGCGCGCGCCGGTTGCGGCAAACGCCGCGAGGAGCCAGGCTGGCGATCGCGAGATCCAGGAACCAGGAGGCGACGGCCATGTCCGAGGCTCAGCACAACGGCGGCTGTTTGTGCGGCGCGATCCGCTACCGAGCGCGCGGCGCGCCGGTGAGCGTCAATGTCTGCTACTGCAGCCAGTGCCGGCGCCAGACCGGCGCGCCGATGCCGGCGTTCGCGTCCTTTTCTGACGAGCAGTTCGAGCTGCTCTCCGGCGCGCCAGCGACCTATCGCTCATCGAGCTCCGCGGTTCGCCAGTTCTGCGCGACCTGCGGATCGTCGCTGTTCTGGCGCCGTGACGGGGCGCGGGAACTCGACATCTTCCTCGGCACGATGGACCGACCCGGCGACGTGCCGCCGCCTAGCTTCCAGCTCTGGACCGTGCACCGCGTGCCCTGGCTGCCCGCCATCCAGGGGGCCACCGACTATCGCGGGGACAAGGCCGGCAGCCAGAGCTGACCCGACGTCGCCGAGCGGACGGCTGTCGGCGGTCATGAGCAGCCGAGCAGCGGCTCACCCGCGCTGGCAGGGCGCCCCGCCGGAGGGCCGCCCCGGGGGCCGCGCTCTCCTCAGGGGCCTTCGCCGGCGCTGTCTCCGCCGGCGGCCTCCTTCGCTTCCTCCTCGGCGATCTTCGCCCGCACCTCGTCCATGTCGAGCGAGCGCACCTTCTCGATCACCTGATCGAGCGCTGAAGCGGGCAGCGAGCCCGCCTCCGCGAACAGGAGGACCTTCTCGCGGAAGATGAAGAGCGTCGGGATCGAGCGGATGTTGAAAGCCTGCGCCAGGTCCTTCTGGTCGTCCGTGTTGATCTTCCCGAACACGATGTCCGCGTGCTTCTCGGAGGCCTTCTCGAAGATGGGCCCGAAGACCCGGCAAGGGCCGCACCAGGGCGCCCACCAGTCGACGAGGACGATGCCGTTCGACTCGACCGTCTTCTCGAAATTCTCCGCGCTGAGCTCGATGGTACTCATCCGCGGAGCATACCCCCGAGACCCGCCCTTGTCGCCGAGCGAGCGGCCACGCGCCGCCGGCGCTCAGGGCGCGTTGCAGACCATGATGTGCTCGATCGCCTCGACGAGGAGCTGCTCGACGCGCTCGGGCCCGACGTCGGCGGCGCGGGCGAACCGCTCCAGATCGAACGGCGTGGGGTTGACCTCGAGGTAGGCGAGGATCTGGAGCGGGTGGCCGGCCCAGCGGATGACGCAGAAGCCGACCACGTTGCGGCTGGCCCTGGCCTCGCGCAGGCCGAGGGCGAGCTCGACGCTCGGCGTGTCGTGCCCCTCGTCGAGCACGATGCGCGGCGCGTGCCCCGCCTTGCGGAGCTCGGCGGCGAACTCCTCCATCTGAGGGCGGAGCAGGCGCTCGCGCAGGTCGTCGAACTCGCGGAGGAAATCCGCCTCCGCGGGGGCGCGCGCCTCCTCGAGGCGCCGCGCATAGCGGGCCGCGAGGCGCTCGATGCGGAGCCGGTTGTGCTCTTTCAAGGGTCGCCTACGGCGCGAGAAGGAGCACCTTGAGCTGGCTCGGGACGATGCTGACCCCGGGCGCGTTGACGGAGTTCTGCATCGTGACGCTCGTCATCCGCGTGGCCGGCGCGCCGCCGACGAGCACGGTGAAGGCCGCCGTGACGTGCCGCGAGGGGCCCATCACCGTGTGCGAGACGACGCCCGTCTCCAGGCCGGCGTTGTCGCCGTTCGTCAGCGGCACCTGGGTCGTCATGTTGTGCGCCGGCGTGCACATGAACAGGACGTTGTAGACCGCCGGCACCCCCATGGGCTGCGCCGCCAGGTTGGGGTAGGGCACCGGCAGGTGCGCCGGCGGCGTGAGGCACACGTCGGGTCCGCCCAGGGCCATGCCTCCCATCTGCGTGTTCGCGAACATCTGTGCCTCCCGTCAGCCGAGGTGGATCTGCCCGCCGTCGATCTTGGTCAGCTCGCCGCTCGAGACGAGCGTCGCCTGCGCCTTGATGTTCACCGCGGCCTTCGCGGTGACCTCGTAGTACTGCGCCCGCACCTGCTCCGACTCGGCGATGAACCGGTACGCCCGGTCGAGCCGCTGCACCCAGCGCTCCGCGATCGACTCGACCGACCGCGCGACCGTCTTCACGCGGTCCACCTGCGCGACGAGCCGCTCGCCCACGTACGTCATCGCCCCGACCGCGAGCGACCCCTCGCTCGCCGCGACGCGCACCTTGCCCGCGGCCACCGCGGCCTCGGCCGGCGTCACGAGGCGCACGCCCTCGGCCGCGGCCACCGTGACGCGGCCGCGCGGGGCGCTCACCTCGAGGTCCCCCTCGGCCACGAGGCGCGTCGGCGCGCCGCCCTCGCGGTCGAGCACCGCGAGCACGTGGCACCCCGCGTCGTGCAGCGCGACGAGCACCCGGTCGCCGAGCGCCGGCTCGACAAGGCAGCTCACCGCGCGCTTCGCCGCGTACTCGCCCGACCCGACGCGCACCTGGAACGACCCGTCCGTCGCTCCGATCACCGCGCCGACCTCCTGGATCGCGAAGGTCTCCACCCGCTGTCTGGCCAGATTGTCTCGCATCGTGTCTCTCCTGCTGTCGGGAGGGGCATCCCCTCAGGGCGTCCAGCGCTCGGCTTCGAGCAGCTCCGGGTCGTCGCCGAGCGCGGCGGACCGGCTCGTGAAGGTCGCGCCCGCGTCGCGCGTCTGGTGGAAGCGGGCGCGGAAGAGCTTCGCGCCGGAAAGATCCGCCTTCTCGACGCTCGCGTGCGAGAAATCGGCGTACGTGAGGTCCGCGTCGCGGAAGCTCGCCGTCGGGCACGCCGCCCGCTGGAAGATGGCCTGGTAGAGGTCGGCGCCGGCGAGGTCCGCGGCCTCGAGGTCGGCCTCGGAGAAGATCGCCTGCCGCGCCTTGAGGCCCGCGGCCGACACGCCGGCGAGCCGCGCGCCGAGGAACAGGCCGCGCTCGGCGTCCGCGCCGTCGAGCTTCGCCGCGGTGAGGTCCGCGCCCTTGAAATTCGCCTGGACGAGCCGGGCCCCGCGCAGGTCGCACCCCGCGAGATCGGCGTCGGTGAGCTGCGAGAGGGTCAGGTCCATGCCCGACAGGTCCTGCCCGCGGAGGCGGGCGCCGACCAGCACCGCGAGGTGGAGCGTCGCGCCGCGCAGGCTCGCGGTCGACAGATCCGCCTTGATGAGGCAGGCCTGCTTGAGCTGCGCCCCGTCGAGCGCGAGGCGCGCGGCCTCGGTCTCCACGAGCGAGAACCGGTCCAGGTTGGCCTCGCGGAAGCTCGCCTCGTCGGCGCGCCCCTTGACCATGCTCCCGATCGTGAGGTTCACGCGGTCGAAGCTGGCCCGCGAGGCGTCGCACTCGGCGAAGCTCGCGGCCACGAGATCGCCGCCGTCGAGGCGCGCGTGGAGGAGCGCGCACCGGCTCCACACGGCGTGGCGGGCCCGCGCCCCGGACAGGTCCGCGCCGGAGAGGTCGCACCCGTTGAACATGGACTCGCTGAGCTTCGCGCCTTTCAGCCTGGCGCCGCGGAAGCTCGTCTTCTCGAACACGACGCCCGACAGGTCGAGCCCCGATAGATCGAGCCCCGACAGGTCCTCCCCGGCGATGACCTCGCCCTCGTCGACCTTCGCGAGCAGCTCTTCGCGCGTCACTTGCTCTGCCCCGTGAACACGACGTTCTTGATGTGCGCGTCGGAGAAGGTGGTCCGCTCATCGCCCTTGGCGTCGAGCAGGTTGGCGCGGAAGAGGTTCGTGTTGTCGAGGCGGGCGCCCGGCACCTTCGCCTTCTGGAGCATGGCGTCCATGAGGTTCGCGCCGGTCAGATCCGCCTCGGCCAGGTCCGAACGCATGAAGCGCGCGCCCTTGCCCGAGAGCTGCGCGAGGCGCGCCCTCCGGAGGTTCGCCTCGCTGAAGTCCGCGCCGTCCGCCGAGGCGCCCTCGAAGATCGCGCCCTCCAGATCGACCCCGCGGAGGTTCGCCCGCGCGAGCTCGGCGCCGGAGAAGTCCGCGCCCGGCAGCGCGGAGGCGGAGACGACGCGCAGGGCCGCGGCCCTCGCCTTCCGGAACGAGGCCTTCTCGCCCTTGAAGTCGACGAGGGCCGCGTCCTCGAGCTCGGCCTCGCCGAAGTCCGCGCCCGCCCCCGTGCACTGGAAGAACGTCGCCTTGCGCAGGCTCGCGCCGGTGAAGCGCGCGCCCGTCAGGTCGAGCTGGAAGAAGAGGACGTCGTCCGCCGCGGCGCCGCTGAAGTCCGCGCCCGCGACCCTGGCCTCCAGGAAGTCGGCCCCGGCGAGGTCGGCGCCCGAGAGCCGCGCCTCCTCGAGCCACGCCTTGTGGAGCACCGCCTCGCGGAGGTCGACCCCGTCGAAGCTCGCGCGCGAGGCGCGCGCCTCGCCGAGGTTCGCCCCGCGCAGCGTGGCCTTCCCGAGCCGCGCGCCCTCGAGCTTCGCGCGCGTGAGCACCGCGCCGGTCAGATCGGCCCCGCTCAGATCACACGCCGAGAGATCCGCGCCCTCGAGGAGCGCCTCGCGGAGATCGGCGCCCGCGAGGCGGAGCTCGCGCAGATCGGCGCCCGTCAGATCGCGCCGCGCGAGCGACTCGCCGGCGGCGAGCGCCCGCTCGACCTCGGCGCGCAGCTCGGACCGCTTCCCCTCGGGCGCCGGATCCGCCGGCGGGTGGAAGTGAGCGAAGGCGCGGTACGCGAAGAGGACGTTCTCCTCGGCCTTGCGGAGGCCCGCGGCGAACGCCGGGTCCGCGAGCTTCGCCTCGAGGTCCTCCATCGGCGCGCCCGCCGTGCGCCCCACCTCCGCGAGCTCGCGCAGGCGGGCCAGCTCCTCGTCGGCGCTGAATTTCGGCGGGCCGCCGCCCTCGCGCTTGCCCTTCGCGACCGCCTCGTCGAAGTCGAGCCCCTGCTCGGCGCAGAGCTCGCGCGCCTCCTCCTCGGCGGCCTTGCGCTGCTCCTCGGCGTCCTTCTGGAGCGCCGCGCCCTCGAGCTCCATCCGCTCGGCGTAGTCCGCGAGCTCGTCCGGCCTCGGCTCCTCCGGGAGCTTGATCTCCCGCGGGAGCTTCTCGTCCGGGTTCATCCCGAGCACGAGCAAGGTGAGCCGCGCCTGGTCGAGCTCGCGCTGCGCTCGCGAGATCGACCGCCGCTCCATCGCCCGCTCGCGCCGGATGAGCTCGTCCATGTCGCTGATCGCCTCGTCCGGGAACGACGGGGCGTCGGGGTCGGGCTCCGGGAGGAGCTCCTGCTCGCGCAGCGCGTGGAGGTGCCCCTTCTCCTTGTCGAGCCGCCGCTCCAGCGCGCCGCGGTAGTGCTCGATCGGCCTCGGCGCGTCGGCCCGCTCGAGGCCGGCGAGCAGCAGGCGCACGTCCGCGGCGTCGTCCTCGGCGACGGGGACGACGCCGCGGAAGATGGCGACGCCGCGCTCGATGTTGGGAAACAGGAGCACCGTCTCCAGGCGCGTCGCGACCTCCCGGAGGGGCTCGTCGCCGTCGGTCACCGTCTCGCCCGCCTCGCCCCGCTGCCGCACGAAGCACCGGGCGCGGAGCCTCGGGGCGTGGGTCTCGATGAGCGGCCGCGCCGGGTGCAGGTTCTTCAGGCGGATGGCCTCGCCGCCCTCGAGAACCTCGGGCAGCCGCTGATCCTCCGGGGCGACCTGGAAGTACTCGGGGTCGAGATCCCGGGCGAAGCCGGGAAAGTCGTTCTGGAGCCACTCGCCGCCGTACGTGCCGAGCTTGGCCACCCGCGACGCGAGCGTGGGGTCGAGGGCCCCGAAGCCCGCGGGCGGCGGCCTGTCGCCCGGCGACATGAGGAGCTGTCGCGGGTCTTCGAGGTGGGGCAGGTAATGCGCCTTGACCCCTTCTTCCTCGATGGGCCCGAGCCCCATCCCCTTCGGGTTCAGCGCGTAATCCGGTCCTCCGAAGGCGTTTTCCCAGGTGAGCGGCATCTCGGTGATCGGCTCTGGCTCCGTCGGCGCGCCGAGGTGCCATCGCCGCTTGCCGACGACGGCGACGGACTTGTCGACGAGGGGCTTGTCGACCGGGCCGACCTGCAGGCCCGCCGCGAACGCCGGCCGGGGCTCGCCTCCCGGCGAGAACGCCTTGCCGAAGACGAGGACCTCGCCGCGCGGCTTGGGCATGCCCTCGTCGAGGAGGCCGTCCTTGCCGAGCGCGGGCATCACCCGCTGCCACATCGAGACCTCGGGCAGCGGAATCTCGGGGGCGTCGAGCGGGAAGAACACGAGGAGCCCGATGCTCAGGTGATGATTGCGCCGGACCGTGAGCACGCGCTGGAGGACGGAGAGGCGGAGAGGCTTGATGACACGCATGGAGTTCGAATGACCGGTTGTGGCGGGGGGGGCGCCTCGCGCGCGCCCTGGTGTGGCCGAGGCCGATGTCTCTCCGGAGCGGCGACCGCGAGCGCGCGGCGCGCCTCGCCGCTAGCTGACCACGAAGATGCCGTGTTTCCTGATCTCGGCCGCGACGCTCTCCAGGGTGAAGCTCCCGTTCTTGAGCTCGACGGTCTTCGTCGTGAACTTCGGACCCTGGATGGTCAGCTCCGGGCCGTTCTTCACGGACACCGTCGCGCCGAGCTTGAACTCCACGGCGCTGCTGAGGTTGAACGAGAGCTTCTGGCCCATCACGAGCTCCTGGGTCCTGCTGCACGAGAGCGACTGCTTGCTCCCCACCGTGAGCTCCTGCGCGTTCGTCACCTTGAGCTCCGTCGTGTTCGCCAGCTTGATGTCGAGCGAGCGGGAGACGTTGATCGACGTGAAGTTGCCGACCTTCACGTCGAGCGATTTGCCGGCGGTCACCGACGTGGCGTTCGTGAGCTTGAAATCGCTCGTGGCGCCGACCACGATCGAGCGGAACGCGCCCAGCTTGGCGTCGAGCGAGCCGCCCACCACGGTCGACGAGCTGGCCCCGAACACGTGGGCTCGCGCGCTCCCCAACGTGGTGACGCTGTAGTCGCCGGTCCTCTCGACGTGGTGATTGGCCTTGAGGATCTCCTTCTTGTCGCCCTCGGCCTCGAGCCACAGCTTGCCCTTCGCCGAGATCTCGACGTCGTTCCCGAGGGCCTTGACGACGACCTTGCCCGTGGTCGAGGTGATCGACACATCCCCCTTGGCCGTCTCGGTGAGGGTGCCTGCGACGGCCGTCGTCATGATGTTGCCCGCTGTTGCGGTCGTCGTGATGTGGCCCGAGTCGGCCGTCGTCGTGATGTCGTCCTTCACGTGGCTCGTCCAGCTCGCGCCCACCTCGAAATCCATGTTCTGCCCGGCGTCGAGCAGGATCCTGCCATCGGTCTTGCCGATGAACTCGTGCCCCTTGTTGGGCGACCCCATGCGCAGGTACGTGTTCGAGTGCGGCGTCGAGAGCGTGATGCGCTGCGCTCCGGCCTGGTCCTCGAGCTCGAGGCGGTTCCTGCCGCCGGTCTGGATGACGTTCTTCGTGTGGTTGCCGCTCGTCACCGGGCTCGGCGTGAGCACGTTGGGCACGACGCCGGAGATCACGGGCCGATCCGGGTCGCCGCCGAGGAAGCTCAGCACGACCTCGGTCCCCCGCCGCAGCGGGAAATGGAACCCTTCGACGCCGCCGCCGTGCGGCTGCATCATGCGCACGTACGTGGACCCGCTGCCGTCGCGCGGGCTCGCCTCGTCGAACTTGAGCTTCACCAGGTAGCGCCCGTGCTCGTCGATCTGCGCGTACTCGCTCGACGCGGAGCCGTCGACCGAGCCGTTCTCGTAACCGTAGATGCGCGGCCACGCAGTCCGCGACTCCGCGCGGAACTGCGTCGCCGCCGGGATGGCCGAGACCTCGACGAAATAGACCTCCTCGTGCGCGAGCCCGGCGAGCTCCGCGAAGTCGCTGTGCCCGGCGGACTGGTTGCCGTGGTGGCGCAGCTCGACAGCGAGGTACTTCGCGTTGAACCGCGCGCGCGGGTGGTCCTCGAGCTCGAACGTGTACCCCGAGCGCAGGTGGAGCCGCGCGCCGGCGGCCTGGTAGACCGCCTCCCGGGCGAGGTACTCCTCGGCGCGCAGCTGGGCCAGCCGCTTGCCGGCGTCGGCGCTGAAGAAGCGCTCGCCGTGGAGGCTGATCTCCCCGGTGCCGTACTGGGACACCGGGGCCGCGCCGGCGAGGGGGAACTGCGGCCGGACATAGTCGTAGTCCTTGAGCTTCACCCGCGACGGCAGCGCCCCGTGCTGGCAGGAGAAGGTGCGGAACGAGGCGGAGGCGCTGCGGTCCTCGCCGGTCTGCGGGTGGTAGCGGACCGGCGCGCCGAGCACCTCGGCCGGGTAGCTCTTGTCGTCGCAGAGGACGAGCTTCTCTCCGTCCTCGGTGTGTTCGAAGTAATAAAAGATCCCCTCCCGCTCCATCCAGCGCGAGATGAAATCGAAGTCGCTCTCGCGGTACTGGCAGATGTGCTCCTCGGCCTCGTAGCTGCCGAGGTTGAGCTCGACATCGCCGCCCGCGATGCCGTTCTCCTCGAGAACGAGCCTGATCACGTCGGGCACGCTCTTCTTCGTGAAGATGCGGCTGTGCTTCGACAGGGTGAGCCCCCAGAGCCGCGGCACCAGCACCGCGCGCAGCAGCGCGCGCCCGCCGAACTCGTGCAGGAGATCGACGCCGGCGAGCACGCCGGCGAACACGTAGGGCGGGGTCGTGTCGGACTGGCGATCGATCGAGAGCCGCGCCTTGGCCCCGACCATCTCCGCAAAGTCCGTGTCATCGTCCCCTTCGCTCGGGATGGACAGGAAGATCTCGAACCTGTACGGGCGCGAGATCGCCTCCACGCCGCGAAATCCGACGACGCGCGCCGGGCCCTCCAGGATGCTCGAAGAGAAGTTGATGAGGTCGCTCATGGTGGTGTCTCTTCCTGGCGCGAGGAGGTGAATCAATCCGCCTTGAGCATACCGAGGCGGCCCGTCCTGTGGAGTTAGACAAAAGAGAGCCTGGGAGTCAACCCTGTGAAGAAACGTTGATGTCCTCTTCGGGCTCCGGCGGTGGGGTCTCGACGATGTCGCGCAAGATCGCGCCGCTCGACTTCGCGTTTGCGAGCCTGACGCCGTAGAGGTTGGCGCCCGCGAGATCCGCTTCGCGCAGATCGGCGCCATCGACGTTGGCGCAGGGGAGCCTCGCTTCCTTGAGCTTCGCCGCGCGGAGGATGGCGCCGGCGAGGTTGGCGTTCGCGAAGCTCGATCGCGAGATGTCCGCCTTGCTCCCGTTGACGTCGGTGAGGCTCGCCCGGTCGAAGACCGCCTCGAGCAGGCGCGCCTGCCGCAGGTCGGCGCCGTCGAGCGCCGCGCCGTCGAAGCGCGCGTGCGAGCCTCTGGCCGAGGTGAGGTCCGCGCTCGTGAGGATCGCCGACGAGAGCGCCGCGCGGTCGAGCGTGGCGCGGGAGAGATCGGCGCGCGTCAGATCGGCCGCCTGGAAGCTCGCGTCGGTGAGATCCGCGCCGCTCAGGTTCGCCCGGGCGAGGCGCGCGGACGCGAAGTTGCACCGGGCGAGCCCCGCGCCGGCGAGGTTGACGCGCTCGAGCGAGGCGCCGCTCCAGTCGATCCCCTCGAGATCGGCGCCCGCGAGATCGAGGTCGTAGAGCGGCTGGCCGCTCCTCAGGCGGGCGAGCACCGCCGCGCGCAGGCCGCGAGCCTCCGGCTCCGGCTCGGGCGACGCGGCGGCCGGAGGAGGCGCCAGCTCCGGAGGAGGCGGCAGCTCCGCGACGGCGGCGGCCTCTTCGGGGGTGGCTGGCGGCGGCTGCGTGCGCGGAGGGGGCAGGTCGATCACGGGGGGCAGATCGGCCACGGGGGGCGGGTCGACCACGGGGGGCAGGTCGACCACGGGGGGCGGGTCGATCACGGGGGGCAGGTCGACCACGAGGGTCGCCTCGTCGAGGATGCCGAGCGGGGGCCGCACGCGCGCCGGCGGCTCGGGCGGAGGGGCCTCGGGCCCGGCATGGGCGAAGGGCATCGCAAACGGCACCGACCCCGGGAGAGGCGCCGGGCGCGGCGGCGGCTCCGGCGCCGGCAGGAAGGGCAGGGGAGGCGGCGCGAGCAGCGGCGCGACCTGCTGTGTGACGGCGCTCCAGTGCGCCTCCTGGGGCCGCGAGAAGGGCAGGGGAGGCGGCGCGAGCAGCGGTGCGACCTGCTGCGTGACGACGCTCCAGTGCGCCTCCTGGGGCCGCGAGGAGGGCAGGGGAGGCGGCGAAAGCAGCGGCGTGACCCGCTGCGTGACGGCGCTCCAGTGCCCCGCCGGGAGCGCCGTCCCCCCGGCGGCGGGCGTGCCTTCCGGCGCCGCGACCGCGAGAGAGCCCTCCGCCGCCGGGGGCCACAGGACGGGGCGCCCTGCCATCTCGACGCCGGCGACCACCCGCATCCGCGCCGGCTCGTCGCCCGGCAGCAGCGCGACGTTCCCGCGAAAGATCAGCCAGCAGAGCAGGCGGTCCGCGTCGATGGTCAGCGTGTCAGCGACGAGCTCGATCGGCTGCCCGTGGTCGTCGCCTCCAGGCCCGAGCCGGTGGAGCCGCGCGAGCCCGCGGGCCGAAGGCAGGCAGGACTGGATCCGCGGGCAGTGCGGGTGCAGCCCCTCCAGGAGGATCCATTCGTCGCCGCGGAGGAACTCGAGCTGCTGGTCCGCGGGTGCGGCGACGAAATAGCGGAAGTCGAAGCCGCCCCCGAGCTCCGGAGCCGGGAGATCGGGCGCCTGATCCCGCGCAAGGAAGGCTCTCCTCGGGGCCCAGTGCCCCGCGACCGGCCCGACGCCCGCGGGTCTCGTGGGATCGGCCGGATCGACGATGTTCGGGAGCGCCGTCCCGGCGCCGACGCCCACCGGGTTCGCGTCGATGTGGGGGCCGCCGTAAGCGCGCTCGTACGCGAGCGGCATGAGGCCGAACGGACGCGGATCCGGGGCCTCTCGCGTGCGGTCGCCGTAGACGTGGAGCACCTTGTCGAGGACCCAGCGATCCTCGCGGAAGAGCGCGACCCGCACCGAGAGCGCCGTGGCGGTCGTCCCCGCCGGCGCGGCCGCGTGCCCGCGCACGAGGACCCCCGCGCACGGCAGGTAAGGGGCTGTCTCGCACGCCTCCTCCAGGCTGCCCCAGCCGTCTCGGAGCCGATCCGTGCGGATCAGGCCCGACGGGGCGGCGAGCTCGGCGCTCGTGTCGTGGATGAGGGCAAACGTGGCCTTGACCACGACCGTGAGCCGCTCCGCGCCCTGCGCGCGCCACAGGACGGCCCCGCAGGAGGCCGGAGTCAGGGCGACGACGGAGACAGGCCAGGACGATTGCACGGGCGTGAGCTCGACTGGCCCGCGCGCCTTCACCGCCGCGGAGGGCTCTCAGGCAATGGACGATACGCGGCGCGTCGCTCGGGCGCAAGCGCGGGAGTCGGCGGTGACGACCCCTCGTGTCGAGTCTCCTCACGCGACCATGTCGCTGTGAAGATCTCCCGGCGAGCGACGCGTCGGGCGCGCTCGTTGGTGCGGTGCAAGGACACGAGTGCTCCGCCACCGACGGAGAGCCCCGCGTCACGGCGCCGCGCGGGCGCCGTGCTACACCATCGGCGAAGCTCACCGACGAAGGAGCGCCCGCCATGACCGATGCGTCTGTTCAAACCCTCGCCGATGCGATGGATCTCGGATCGTTGCTGCAGGAAATCCGGGATCGACATGGCGAGTTCGATCTCCTCGCCCACTGGAAGCAGGGCGAGTTCCACCACGACGTGGTCCTCCGGGTGCACCGCTTCGCGCCGCTGCCGGCGCCGGTGCTCGTCGTGAGCACGAACTGCAACGGCGGCGTAAAGGAAGTGCTCTGCTTCGGCGACGTCCCGGAGCGTTATGCCCTCTGGCACCATCGCTGCCCCGGGGTGCCGGAGTTCTCTGGCGAGCTGCCGTCCATCGCCGCGCAGGCGCGGACGTCGCACTACTTCGATCCGTGCGAGCTGCTCACGGCCGACGCGCGCAGCGAGCTGCGCCCCGAGTTCCGCGAGCGCGACGTCGGTGGAGGATGGCGCCCGCGGTGCGGACAGGCCGGCTCGCCGTTCGACGCCGAGCCCCGAGGAGCGCGCGGGTCAGCGCCAGGGGAGACGTGCTCGTGATGTGCCGGTGATCCCGGCCGCGCGAGGCCTCTCCGGCGGGCGAGCTCGCTCAGCGGCGCCTTTCGCCCATCGCGCCGCGCCCCGTGGCGCGGGCCGCGCAGAAGGCCGCGTCCAGCCGCAACGCCGCGCGCGACGCCTCGCCCGCCGTCGCGCCGCGCGCGCCCGCGGCCGCGGCGATCGCCTTTCTGAAGTGCGCGCCGGCCCTGCGGCGCTCGATCGCGACGAGCGCCAGGCAGAGCGCGACGAGCAGCACGTCGCGGGCGCTCGGCTCCGGCAGCGTCCACGCGAGCCAGCCGGTGGCGATCGCGAGCATCGCGGTACAGAGCTCCCAGGACGCGGCGCGCTCGGTGCCCTCCGACTCCGCCGTGGCGGCCAGCGCGCGCGTCACGCTGGGTGGCGGCTCGAGCTCCCCTCCTGAGAGCTCCGGCGCCCCTGCGCCGGGATTAACGGTCGCGCCGGCGCTCGCCGCGGGGCGCGCCAGGGTCGCTGCGACTGCCTTCGTTGCCGCACCGGGATGGATTGAGCTCATACAAACACCCTCCTCGCCTTGCCGTCCGGCCCTGCACGATCCCCAGGCTCGCACGTCGCGCGCCAACGTGAAAAGAGCGACCTGACGTGCTCGGCGAGTCTGGAGCCCGCATCGCGTGCGCATCTGTTGTGCAGGACACGCAATCGGTGCATCTGTTGTGCAGGACACGCAATCGGCCCGTGCCGCTCGAGGCTCGCTCGCACCGGGGGCGTAGGGGGGCTTGTCGCTCTATATCGCACCTTCGTGGGTCTGGCGCGAGGCGCGGGCTTTCTTGGCGATGGTGTTCTCGAGCGTGGCCATCAGCCCGTCGACGCGGCTCGGCGGCTCGAGCGCGGCCGCCTTCGGGCGGAGGCTCGTGAACCGCAGATCCTTCCCCGTTACGCGGCCTGCGCGGCAGACGAGGAGCGCCTGGGGAATGACGTTCTCGAGCTCGCGGATGTTGCCCGGCCACGTGTGCGCGAGCAGGCGGTCCACCGCGGACGACGTGAGCACGCACGGCGTGGGCCCGCGCGATGATCTCCTTGCCGGTGCCGATCTCGCCGGTGATGAGCGCGGCCGCGTCGCCGGCTGCGACCTGCCTCGCGCGGCGGAGCAGCTCTTGCGATCTGGGGTCCTCGAAGAGGAGCGCCTTGGCGCGCTCTGTCGGCGCCGTGGTCGACTCGGGGGTGGGGAGCGTGAGCAAGCGCATGGGTGTACCGGCTCTCAGGCAGCCACCTCGCGCGCCGGCAGCGGGAGGCCTTCCCGGATCACGCTTTCGATGAAGGGCTTCACGATCTCTTCCAGCTTGCTCCCGAGCTCGTCATCGACGTCGAGCAGCCCGTCCTCCCCGAGCCGCAGCGCCTTGTCGAGGACGAACAGCCCCGCGACGACGTGCCGCGCCCCGAGCGACTGGAGCACCGGACGGAGCGCGTAATCGATGGCCAGCACGTGCGCGAGCGTCCCGCCCGTCGCGAGGGGGAGAGCTGCCTTCCCCGCGAGCCCGAACTGCGGCAAGAGGTCGAGGAACGCCTTGAGCGCCCCCGTGTACGAGGCCTTGTAAATGGGCGTCGCGATGACGACCCCGGCCGCCTCCGCGACGACCCGCGCCGCGTCCGCCAGGGCGGGGGAGTCGACGCGCCCGAGCAGGAGATCCTCGGCCGGGAGCTCGCGGACGTGGATGGTTGTGACGCGAAACCCCTCGCGCACGAGCCGCGCAGCGATGCGGGCCGCGAGCGCCGAGGTCTTCGAGCGCGCAGAGACACTTCCGGTGATGATGGCAATGCCTGACATGAGCGCAGCATACCAAGGCCCGAGAGTGATGTCTACTATAACGGATGAATCATCCGTCCGGACGGATCGTGCTGCCGGTGGTCGGCCCGGGGGAGGGGCCGTGTGTGGGCGCGCGTGGGAGGATCGGTATCCGAGCGCAAGAGAACAAGAGAAGAAGAGGGCGCCGGTGGGGGGCCGGCGCCCTCTTCATGAGCGAACGCTCGCTCTCGCGATCACGAGCGCTCGCTCGCGGTCAGTTCTCGAACCGCACGTTGTCGAGGTAGTACGGACCGGCGTTGCTTGTCACGTTGAGGTTGAACTGCAGCTTCACGTCGCTGGCCCCTGCGTTCAGCGCGTTCTTGGTGGCCGCCGGCAGCTGGGCGAACTGGATCCTCACGAACTGGCCCCGGGTGAGCGGGGTGAGCGGGACGTTGCCGGCCCACTGGTTGTGGATGCCGGCCGAAGGGATCGAGATCAGCACTTCGATGTTCCCGACCCAGCTCGGGTTCGGCTGGACGGGAGACACGAAGAGATCGAGCGTGATCTTGTCGCCCACCGGCGCGAGGTTCGCCGAGCTGAAGGTCGGGCTGACGATCTCGTTGAACGAGGAGGGCGTCTTCACCTGGAGCGACGAGATGCCCTCCACCACCCGGCCCGTGTGAACCGACAGCTGGGCCTGCGCCGACGTCCAGGCGCCCGGCTTCTCGAACCCGAGGATCGGGTTGTTGAGGAGGAACTCCGCCATCACGTTCTTCCGGAACGGGATGAACACGCCCGTGAGGGCCTCCGAGATCTTGAAGCGCTGCCCGCCCGGCTCGTCCGGATCGGCCTCCAGCTGCTCGGAGGTCTGCGTGAACGGCCTCAGCTTCGCCAGCGTCGCGGTCGTGCCGAGATCGAGCTCGACGGTCGGGGAGCCCGTGGCGTCGCCGATCGGCTCATGGCACCCGCTGCACGACAGGGAGAACGCGCGCCCCACGACCTGATCCGGGGTGAGCGCGCTGCCCATCGCGGTGAGCTTGCTCTGGATGCTGGTCCTGAGCGCCGAGGGCCCGGCGCCGAACGTCGCGAAGTAGTTGTTCTGGAGGCCGATCATCTGGCTCTCTCCGGCGTTCATCGTCGTCGGATAGCTCGGCTCCAGGGCGAAGCGGTTGATGTCGTCGGCCGCGGCGAGCCGCTCCACGAGGCCCGGGAACGACGTGCTCCTGAAGGCGACGGCGCGTGCGTCGGTCGAGGCAGGATCGAAGAGCGGCGCGGCCGGGTTGTCCTTCACGAACGACGGGGTCACGACCAGCGTGGCGCTGCTCCCCGAGCCGCTGTGAAGGAGCCTGAACTCCCGGAGGTTCCACGTCGTGAAGGGCTCGGGCGGATCGCCGTCGACCTCGGGGGCGAAGAGGAACTCGTTGGTCCGGATCTGGCCGCCGTACGGCCCCGCGTTCTGGCCGTAGTGATCGATGTGGATCGCGGGCTCGAACCCCCCGGGCAAGCCGTCGAAATAGAAGGCGAGCAGCTCGTCCCTTCGGGTCTCCAGGCTCTTCGCCGGATCCGACAGGTGGTACCAGAAGTCGACGACCGGGCGGCACCCTTCCCGGCCAAGGCTCGGGGTCGGGTTGGGCAGCCGGCCCTCGAAGATGATGAAGTTGCGCATCTGGAACGCGCTCTCCGGGATGCCCGAGCGCCTGGCGAAGACGACGCGGTACTCACCGCAGTTGGCGCCGTCCGGCGGGGCGAGGTCGAAGCGGTTCGACAGGGTCGTGGCGACGTAGGCGTTCGGGGCTTCCTCGTCGGCGAAAGGATCCCTGTCGGCCTCCTCGCCAACGACGCGGGGGCAGTCGATCGGCCACCCGTTGATGGACCCGGCCGAGCCGGGGATCACCACGTCATCGCAGTGCGGGCCGAGGCCGATCCCGTCCGCGGCCTTCCGGTTCGTGTCCATGAACTGCCGGAACAGCTGGAGGGGCGTCAGGCTGACGCCCGCCTGATCGATGAGCTGCTGGAACACGTCCTTCAGCTTGAAGGCGCCGAGGATGTCGGTGTTCGTGACGACGAGCGACCTCCGCTCGTTGATGGGGAAAGGAAGCGAGAGCGCCTGGCCGGCCTCCGCGATCTCCCCCTCGGCGAGATCGGCCGGAGCGCCGTCCGTGGGCCCGAGATCCGCGCAAGAAACCGGCAGTATCGCGAGCGCGGCCAGCGCGGCGCGCCGCGCCCCCTGCCACGCGCCGGGGGCGGAAGAATCAGAACGAGAGCGCACCGGACTGCTCGAACTCGACAGCTTCGACGACATGAAACCTCCTGAAATGACCACGAAGAACGGCGGAGCCGCGCGAGCGCACGAGTGTGCGCTCGCGGAGGGAAGGAGCGGCCCGAGGAGGACGACCGCCGGCGAGCGCGCGCGTCGGTCCGCAAAGAGACGACGCTCGGCGCGCGCCGCATGGGCGACGTGCCTCGCCGAGGCCAGCGCTGCCACGGCAGCCTGGCCTCATCGAGCCGCTGAATCCACCGTTCTGCGATGAAACGTCAGGGCGCCGCCGCCTCTCGGCGCGGCCGCCCGTGAACGCGGGACGTATGTTAATGCTGTTTAGGTACCGGGCAAGCGATATGAGCGCTTGTGTTTGTTGTCGCGTTAATTTTTCGCGGTCCGTGCGAGCGTCGTTTTCATGTCCATTTCATGTCGTCCGGGCGAGCGTCGATGTCGTCGCCGCTGGCGCAAGCGAGGAGATCCCGCTCGTGTGCTCGAACGTGGTGTGGAGTTTGCTGTTTGCTGGCGGAGCCGCGGTCGTGGAGGCAATCACCGAGCCGCGCCGACGATCCGGCGCAGCGGCTCGGCGAAGGAGCTCGATGGATACCGCGCGAAGAACGCCGCCGCGCGCGCCCGCGCCTCGTCGGCGCGCCCGAGGCGCATCAGCGCGCGGATCGCGATGAACTCCCGCTCTTCCGCGAGCCGCCCCTTCGGGAACTCGGCCTGGTGCCTCTCCAGCGCGGCGAGGGCGGCCTCCGGATCCTGCGCGAGCGCCGCTCTGGACGCGTCGACGAGGTTGGACTCCCGGACCAGGTCGTCGCCGTCCGCCGCGGCGCTCGCCTCCGGCGCTGGCGCGGCCGGTCGGGGGCTCCGCGGCGCCTCGCGGCGGAGGGCGGAGGGGGTCGGGCGCGGCGCCTCGGCCGACGGCGCTTCGGCCGCCGGCGACCCGGCCGCCACGCGGCCTTCCGCGCGGGAGAGCAGCCGCTCCAGCGGCAGATCGGTGAGCACCGGAGGCGGCGCGATCGGCGCGGCGGCGCTCGGGGCCTCGCCCAGGACGGCGTGGAGCCCTGCCCCGCCGGCCCCGATGCCCGCCGCGAGGAAGATCCCCTTGATCCACGCCGGCATCGTCGCGCCGGCGGCCGCGCCCGCGGCCGTCTCGAGCGGCGCCACCCGGGCCGCGGTGCGCGCGAGCTCGGCGGAGGTCATCTGCCGGATCGGCGCGGCGGCGCGGAGCAGCTCGCGTGCGCCGGGCGGGGCGCCTCCTCCTTCCTGGTTCCATCGCTTCGGATCGCTCATCTGGCCCCCCTGCGCGCGCGCTCGGCCTCGGACTTCTTCAGGAGCGTCGCGAACTCCTTCCGCGCCGCGTGGAGCCGCGAGTAGACGGTCCCCACGGGGACGCCGACGAGGCGCGCGATCTCGTCGCACGGCATCTCTTCGATCTCGAACATGACGAACACGGCCCGGCGATCGAGATCCATGGCCTCGAGGATGCCCTCGAGCTGCAGCCGCGCCTCGCGGCTGGAGGTGATCTCTTCCGGGCCGCGCGCGGAGTCCGGCACGTCGTCCACCACCTCGCCGAGCCGCTCGCGGCGCGTGTGGGCGCGGCGGCGGTGAGACGAGGCGACGCGGCGGCAGATGGCGAAGAGCCAGGTCGTGATCGGGCAAGCCCAGTCGAAGGACGGGAGCCGCTGCTGGACGACGACGAAGACGTCCTGGAAGGCATCCTCCAGGTCAGGGTGCTGGATGCCGAACCGCTGGAGGGTCGCCCAGACGAAGTTGCCGTGCTCGGCGTGCAGGGCGACGAGGCTCCGCGGCGGCTGCTTGGCGTCGCGCAGGACGTCGGCTCGTAAGCACTGCTCCACGGAAAACTGAATGCCGGCAGCCCGGGGATCCTTCATCAAAATGTGAGGCCGACCCCCCCGAACACCGCGGCGGCGAGCGCGGCCTGCTCCAGACCCGTCGGCAGCCCGCCCTCGAGCTGGAAATCGTACCGTGTCACTGGAACGAAGAGATCGATGCCTGTCTCGAGCCGCAGCGGCCCGATGACACGGACGCCGAGCCGCGTGCCGGCCCCGAGGCTGAGCCACGCGCGGGAGCCGACGTCGGTCGGCAGGATCGTCGGGGGGACGTCGTCGTCCCCGTGGATGACGGCGTAGATGGCGCCCGCCACCGCCCGGCCGCAGAGCCCGAAGGCGACCGAGCGGCTCCGGACCATTTCGAAGCACGCGCCGAGCCAGCCCGCCGTGAGCCCGAAGGCGAACGTCCGCCGGGTCGCGTGCTGCTCCGGGAGCCACAGCGCGCCCGTCTCGAGCGTCCACCGCGGCAGGATCGACCACTCGCCCGACAAGGCGACGCCGAACCCGGGCGAGGGGACGATGCCCGTGGAAGCGAACCCGCGCCAGGAGATCGAGAGCCGGGGCGGCGGCGGGCCCTCGGCCGGGGGCGGCGTGGTCTTGGCCTGCGCCGGCCAGGGGAACGGCGGCTCCGGCGCCCGCTCCGCCGCCGGAGGGCGCGCAGGCAGCGGCGGGGGACGCGGCGCCTCGGGGGCCTGCGGGGGGCGCGGCGCCTCGGCGGTCGGGGGGGCGAGGCCGGCCTCGGGATCGGTCGCGAGCAGGATGTGCACCGCCGCAGCGGCCACGATCCCGTCGCAGCTCTGCCGGTCGTCGGAGAGCTCGCGGACCGTCGGCGGGGCGCCGTCGCACAGCTCCGTCCGGATCGTGGCCGACCAGGCCCCGGGCTGCCCCTGCACCACGGCCTCGATCGAGGCGGCCTTGCCCGTCGTGACGAGCTCCCGCCCGAGCCGCCGCGAGATCTCGGCGCGGAACCGGGACGCCGACGGGCACCGCCCCTCCGCGCCCGCGAGGCGCACCCACGACACGTCCGCGGCCGCGCGATCGCACTCCGCCCGGGCGCGCGGCACGCCGGTGAGCGCGAGCGCCGCGCAGGCGCCCAGCGCCGAGACGAGCGCACGTGAGGCCGGCGCGCTCACCGTCCGCTCCCTTCCTCTCGCCCGATCGATCCCTCTGCGGGGAAAGAGGCCGGCTCGTACGGCGGGCGCGCCATGACGGCGAGAAGGGTTCGATCGATGGCCAAACGGATCGGCGATGCTGTACACCCGGACGATTCGCGAGTCACAGGAATTTCTGGCGGGTGGCGGTGAACGCCGTCGGTGAGCGAGACGGAGATCCGGTATTCATCCATTCGCGAGCCCGCAGCCCATGCACTCCCGCCCGACCACCATCGGCGTCCTCACGCCCTTCCTCGACGGCTTTTATTTCACCTCGGTCCTCAGGGGGATCCATCAGGCGGCGCAGGAGCGAGGCCATCGTGTCTTGGTGGTACGCGGCACGCCAGCGTACGTCCAGGCGCCCTCGCTCGCCCGGGATCAGGTGGACGGGTGGATCGTCGTGCTCGCCACGGATGGCATCGAGCTCCTCGCGCAGGCGGGTGTCCCGCTCGTCACGGTCAGCTCCTGCGCCCCCGAGGCGGGCTGTCCGACCGTCATGCCGGACAACCGCGAGGGCGTCCGGAGCGCGGTGCGCCACCTGATCGAGCATGGACACCGGCGCATCGCGTTCGTCGGTTGCATGGATCAGGACGACATCCGCGCGCGCTTCGACGGTTACATGGAGACGCTCATCGAGAGCGGGATCCCTTTCGATCCGGGCCTCGTCTTCGACGCCGACAACAACTGGCACTCCGGCGGCCAGCGCGCCGCAGAGGCGCTCATCGCGCGCAGGGGAGAGCTCACGGCCGCGGTCGTCGCCACGGACAAGAACGCGCTCGGGATGATGTCGGCCCTCCAGGCCGCCGGATACCGCATCCCCGACGATCTGGCGATCATCGGCTTCGACGACATCACCGATGCGCAGTGGTCGACCCCTCCGCTGACGACCGTTCGCCAGCGCTTCGACGCCATCGGGGCGCTCGCGTACGAGCTCGTGCTGGCGCGGCTCGCAGGCCAGGTCGTGCCGTCCGGGCCCGTGCTCGCGCCGACCACGTTCGTCAGGCGGCGGACGTGCGGCTGCGACCCGCTCCGTGGCTTGCTCCACCGGAAGGGCGCGGCGCCCGACGACGACCTCGGCGCCATCGAACGGCAGATGGTCGAGCTGCTCCTCCGCCTGCCGCTCCCGCCCGAGACGCCCCCGACGGCCGTGTGGCCCGGCGTCGCCGCCGTGATCGCTGGATATACCGCGGCGCTCGAGGGCGCCGCGCCCCCGACCGCGGCCGAGATCGACGAGGCCTGTCAGCAGGCCGTCCGCCTCACGCCTGACGTGGAGAGCCTCATGGGGATCGCCCGCCTCCTCGGCCGGTCCGGAAAGCGACGCCGCGCGCGCCTGGACAGGGAAGCAGCGGAGTCCGCGGAGGAGCGAGCCGAGGAGTTCCAGGAGCGGCTGCGCCTCTCGCTCATGCTGGCTCGCGTCGAGACCGAGCGGCAGTTCGTCGACGAGCTCGGGGCGCTCACGCGGTCCGATCATGAGGTGAGCCTCGCGCTGCTCGGCGGCACCCAGGAAGACTCGCGCTCGCTCTCCTGGCTCGACTCGACCGCCGCCGTCTGGGGCTGCCTCGCGCTCTGGGAAGACCCGGCGACCCGCGCGCGCCTCGTCATCGCCGGCGCCTACAGCCGCGATGGCAGCCCGACTCCCTCGCTCGGCGCCGTCTGCGCGCGGGAGGACTTCCCGCCCGCCGAGCGCTTGCCAGCGTCGACCGCCGGCGGCCCGTTCATGGTGACGCTCCTGCCGATCCGCACGCTCCGCCACGACTGGGGGGTCCTCGCGATCGTCGGCCCGAGCTCGATCGAGGTCGCTGGCGACGAGGGCACCATCTCCATCTGGGGGGCGCTCCTCGGCGCCGCCCTCGAGCGGGACGCGCTCGTGCAGTCGCTCTCCGAGCAGCACGCGAGCCTCCAGGAGGCCTATCAGCGCGAGCGCACCCTCTCGGCCGCGGTGCGCGAGCTCGGCTGCCCGCTCCTCCCGCTCATGCCTGGTGTGCTGCTCGTCCCGCTCGTCGGCGAGCTCGATGGAGATCGCGCCCGGCAGATGCTCGAGCGGGTGGTCGAGGGGGTGAGCCGACACGGGGCGCGCTGCGTGCTGCTCGATATCACGGGCGTCCCGAGCATCGACGCCCAGGTGGCCCACGCGCTCGGGCAGACGCAGCGCGCGGCCTCCCTGCTCGGCGCCCGCGTCCGCCTCGTCGGCGTGCGCCCCGAGCTCGCGATGCGCCTCGTCGCCCTCGATATCCAGCTGGGCGATCTGTCCAGCCACCAGTCGCTGGCGTCGGCGCTCGAGGACCTCGTGTCGACCGGAGTCCCATCGCTCCGCACGAGACGGCATGACGCGGCGGAAGCGCCGCCGCGGTCGTCGCGCAACGCGATCTCGGATATGAGGCGTCGCGGAGGATCGGAGTGACGCTCCGCGCGTCGCGCTGAGCGCGCGCAGCGCTGTGGACCCCCCACCCGCTGCGCGCCGCCCGCGCTGGTCTCGTGTGGCGCTGAGCACGTCTCGAACGTGCATGTCGTCTGCCACGGCTGGACGGCGAGGCGCGCAAGGTGCTGCGCGCGGCGAGCGCGTTCGGCGACGTATTCTGCAAGGGGGAAACAATTTCCACACGCAGAAACAATCATGAATGGTTTCGAATTGTTAGCAACTGTGCCCGGCATGGATGGCGGCCAGCGGGCGGACGCCGTGGACGCTGCGCGCGGGCCATCGGGGCGCGCTGGTGCGGTCCTGGGGATCGCGGATCATCGGGGGCGCGGTTCGGAGCGTGCTGCGCATGGGGCAGGAGTTACGGCGGCGCCGAGCCGGGCGCCGGGAGCTTCCGTCGTGCACAGCTGCGACGCCCGAAGGCAGGGCTCCCGAGTCGAGTGCGTCGTGCCCGGTCGTCGCCCGTTGCGACACGGACACGCGAGCGACATCGTGCAGCTCCAGGCGCTTGAGCGCTAGCGCGTCGTCGCCGCTGAGCGCGCAGGCCACCGTCAGGCGCCGCGCTCGCGGGCGGCGTGGCCGCGCGAGCGATGTCGTGCCGCGCCGCGCGCGGCGGTCACAGCGCGCGGTCACCGCTGCCTGCGCGCGGCGCCGCGCTGGGGTGGGCTTGCAGCCGACACGCGCAGCCCGGGGCGCGTGGCCGCTCGCCCGCACCCGCGGCGGCGCGGCCAGGCAGCTGGCGCCAGCACGTCGACACGCGCTGGCGCCGCACGGGTAGCTGCTCGCTGGCGCACGCTCTGGACGGTACGACCCCTGGCCAGTGTAGTGTGCTCGCCTAGATTCCGTTTGACGCCGATCCTCTGATCAGAAGAATGCCCCGCGTCGGCACGTTGCTCACGAGTTGCGGAAGACGGGAAGGGGACGATGGGCACAAGAAGGCGGCGGATCCCATGGGCGATCCTGATCATCCCGCTGCTCGTCGTCGTACCGACGCAAGGAGAGGCCTCCGAGCTGAGCGCCGGTGTGAGCCTCGGGTGGCTCCAGGCCGGCACCGTTCCGCGCCTCGCGGTGGGGCCGCACGCGGGCATATCGTGGCCCATCCAGCGAGACATCCTGTTCACGGTGCACGACCTGTGCACGATCCTGCCCCCGATCCAGGCTGACGGGCTCGGGATCTACAACCAGACCTCGGTGGACATCGGGTACGCGTGGAAGGACGGCAACGTCAGCGCGGGGCCGTCTGTCGCGTTCTACCTCATGCCGGCGTGCGGCGTCACCTTGTGCGGCCGCGTCGGTGGCTTGGCCGTGGGCGGCCACGCGCAGTCCAACGCGTACGTCGCCGGACCGCTGGGGGTGTCGGTGAGCGTCAACGTGGATTGGGTCGGTCGAGGCAGCCTGGTGCTCCCGGGCTATGTGTCCGCCGTCATTGTTGCTGGTCCTGTGCTTCGATGGAGTGAGAAATGAACGTGAGAAAAGTTCTATTCTTGATCTTGACTATCGCGGTTTGGGCGCTGGCGGCGTGCAACATGACGTTCGGCGACTGCTATCCTGTGGGGGAAAGAACTTCGGGTGCAGGGGCCGGTCCGGGCTCCGAGCCACGCCCCGTCTTCACCTCGTCCGCATCCGGTGACTTCGGGGCCGACCCCCAAGGCGGCGGCGAGCGCAAGATCGCGTGCAACGAGTGGGAGCTCGAAGACGAAGAGGAGAGACCGAGCGACAGCTCGGAGACCCCAACGACATACCGCCCGGAGAGCCCGCGAGACCAGTGCCCCGGAGCCGGCGATGTGGCGGGAGCCGGAGCGACCTTCTTGAGCTGTAGCGGTGCGTGCAGCTCGAAGTGTCCGAAGCCTGGAATGGCCCACTTCGTCTGGGTAGATTTCGATTCGTCGTTCTTTACGTTCGTTACCACTGTCGAGGATGACGGCCGGGGGGCTGCAGGCGGGTACCAACAGGCCAAGACAAACCTGAATTTCAAGCAGGTAAGTTCAGCCGGCACGAGGGAGTGGTCCTGTCCTATCACCATCAAGATGCCGCTCCGGACTGAGTTGATGGGGAAAATCGATCACCTCCGTGCAGCCGAACTCAGCGAGGAGATCACGGAGGAGGTCGCGCAGCTCATGGATTACAATCTTCCGCCGGGGATCTTCTGCGATAGGTTTCACCGCGCGGTGGACGCTGCGTTCAAGTTTAAGTATAAGGGGCTTGGCGCCTCGGTGACGAAATGATGGTGATAAACCGCTCGGCATTGCTCGGCGTCGTCTACCGCTTCTACCCGCGGGGCGTGCATAACTTCGCCCGCGTGCACGTGCCTCCCCACGAGCCCTTCTACGACGACACAGAAGAGCACCGCCGCCTGGTGGAAGCCGCAGACCGCGGGCGGGCGGAGTACCCGACGTGGAAAGCAATGATCCACCGCATGTACGAACGATACCGCCTTCAGAACGAGTCGCTCAGCCTTGTGGCAGGGGGGAGCGACCCGGCGTACTCGGCCCGCATCTATCGCCCCAAGGACTTGGAGCCCGTTCCCTCGCCCAACAGCAGGGCTTCGCTCAGCTTCCACGTGAGCCTCCTCGGGCCCTATTATGGGATCCACGATACGGGCGAGCCCGACGAGATACCGGCGGCGGTCGCAGAAGAGATCGAGGCCACGTACCCCGGTTACCAGACGATCCCGCCGGAGCTCGGGAACGAGGTGGTGCCGGACGTGGCGATGGACGGGGCGTTGATGGGCGAGGCGACGATCTACATGTGCCTCTTCTCGAAGGTCTGGACCTGGGTGGATCCATAGCCATTCCGTGGCGTCCGCGGTCCCATGGCCGGATTCGGCGCCACGGTTTGCGGGGCGGCCGCGCGCGTCGAGGTCGACGCCCGCGGGCGCGCGATGACGCCGGCGTCGACCATGGCGCCGGAGCAGATAGCGGGGCCGCGGCGTCAAGGAATATCGCGGCGTGGTCCGCACCTTCCGGCGGACCGGCGGCGGTGGTTGATGAAAAGGATGGGTGCCTGATGAAAAGAGCGTGTTCTCCCGGGTGCGGCGCGGGGGCTGTCTACTTCAGCGTGGAGCCCCGGGATTGGGTGTGGGTCGCCGTGGCCCTGCTCGTGCTCGTCGGCATGGGCGCGGCGCTCGTCCTCGGCTTCACGCGCCGTCGCTGAAGCGGTAGGCCGCCCACACCCCGGAGGGGGGCCCGCTCCCTTGTCCTTCCGGTCGGCAGTGGCCGTCGCCGCAATCGGCTTGAGCACGGCGATGGTTCCCGCGATCACGCCATGGCGGATCGCCCGAGGCGTATGCGCTTCACACCGTTTGCAGGGTTCGCCTGATGTGTCGTGATCCTAGTCAGGGAAGCGTTGTGTCTCGACCTGGATGCCGTCCTCCCCGTGGATCTCTTCGCCGGACCAATCCCAGCTCACGCCGCCCTTGCCCGGCGGTCCGAGATCGTACGTGACTCGCTCGAGCGTGAGCTGGTCCTCGTCGAGGTAGGCGATGCCGATCGAGTCGCCGCCGCGCCCGGGGCCGCCGTAGCCGCCGTCGCCCCCTCGGCCGCCGTCGCCACCCTGACAGGACCATGTGCCGTCCCCCACGGCGCCGCCCAGTTCGCCTCGGCCCCCTTCGCCGCCTTCCTCGGGCTCCCCGCCGTTGCCACCTGGGCCCGCGGCGATGGTCGTGACGACGCTATCGCGCAGCGTCAGCTTCGCGTGGAGCGCGACGATGCCGATGGTGGGGTGCCCGTTTTCGCCCCCGCGGCCGCCCCTGCCGCCACAGCCGCCGGCGCCTCCCGAGCCGCCGCCGGCGCCCCCCTTGGCGGCCACGCCGCACGCGGTGAGCCCCCCTCGACGGCCGCCGCCGCCTCCGCCGCCTTGACCCGGCATGCCCCTGCCACCGTCGCCTGCCCAGTCAGCCACCCAGCCTGTCTCGGTGATACGCCCGATGCCCTGCCCCGCGGTGCCTACGACGCCGTACATGCCGGAGATCCCGTTGTTTCCACCGTTGCAATGGATGCCTGGCAGGTCCCCGCCTCCTCCCCGGCCAGCGTACGTGGCGTCTGGAGTTGGCGTCGGCTCCCCGTCATCCCCGTCCTCCGCGCCGTCGGGGAGCCCGTCACCTCCCTTGCCCCCAACGCTCGGGATTCCACCGTCGCACCGATTCACCACCGCCGAGCCGCCGGAGACGGTGTCTGCCGAGCACGCATCGTCGCCGTACACGCCATCCGGTCCGATCGCTGCGTGATTTAGCCCGTCCCATTCCTCCCCATCGTGACCTGCCCATCCGTACGACGTGCCAACCTCGCTCCGGATGAGCTCCACGACCGTGCCGGATTGTACGACCATTCCGATCGGGCCGGCCGACTTGAACCGCATGTCGACGATCGTCGATACCCCGTCCGCGGCTCCCGTATCTCCGGCGCTCGCCGGTACGACGGTCAGGGCGATGCCGTCGGTAGCTGAAATCTGAATCAGCGAGCGCGCGAAGCGGGGCATCCGCTTCCAGTCGATGCAGCTGAAGCCGCCGATGAGATCCACGCCGGAAGGCAGCGTGAGGGGCCCGAAGAAGCCGTCGGCGCACGCGAACACGCGCCCGCGTGCGGCACGTGCGAGCTCCACGGCACGCTGCAACGTGCGCACAGGCCGCTCCTTCGTACCCGGGCTCGCGTCGTCGCCGTCGCCCCAGACGCCGGCCACGAACACCCCGCAGCCATCCTCCCACACGTCCGCGGCGAGGCGCTCGAGACAGAACGACTCTGTCGGCGCGTCACCCTGACACGACGAGGTGCCGTCGCACCCCGTTCCGCCCGGCTCGTTGGGACCCGGTGCGGTGCCGCAGCCGACCGCGACGAGCAACAGCGCGGGGGACAGATAGATCGCTCTTGTGATTCGCATCGTTCTCCCTCGATGTCGTGTCACGCATGGGCGGACATTCACTGGGGTGGTGGGGGATCGGGAACATCGAATTGACGGTAAGGCACTGAGTCGCCCTGCTGGCCCTTCCCGACGTCGTCATCAGGTGCTGCATTGCCGGCCAGGCCACCCTCCCCACCTCTTCCGGCGTTCGCGGGGGCGTCCGGACCGAAGGCCACGTAGGCGCCCAGGGATGCGACGCCATACGAAGGGCCGCCGAGGCCACCTCCGGCATCACCTCCGCGACCGCCATTGCCTCCTCGGCCTCCGCGGCAAGCAGGCCAGATCTCACCAATAGCTCCGCCACCTGGGCCGCCAGTCCAACCCAAGCCGCCCGGTTGGCCCGTCCCGCCAACCCCACCGCCGCCGCCGTTGCCCGCAAACACCTCCGTCCGCTCGAGCGTCAGCGCGCTCCCCTGCAACGCCATGATGCCGATGCTCGCCCCGCCATAACCGCCGCCCTTGCCTCCCTGGCCGCCGCAGCCCCCGCTTCCTCCCGAGCCGCCGGCCGCCCCGGCTTGCGGTCGGCCCGCCGGGCACGCCGTCATTTCGCCTCGCGATTTGCTACCGCCACCGCCGCCGCCCCCCTGGCCGACGCCGCCCTTCTTCCCATCCTCACCCCGGACGCCGATCCAGCCATCGATGCTGAGCTGGCCTATGCCCACCGCGCCGGCCGCGCGACCGCCGTCAAGGCCGTCCATCCCATCTGCGCCAGCACTGCAACGCGCGCTCCCTGCGCCAGTGCCTCCAAGGCCCTTGCCTGCTGGATTCGCCGCGGGCACCGGCTGCCCCGAAGCGCCATCGCCCCCGGACTCGAGCCCGCCGTAGCCTCCAGGTCCGCCCGTCGACTCGATGCCGTCGTCGCACACCGTCACGACTGGCAGGGCACCCGCTGCGAAATCCTCCGTGCAGGCGGACGCGCCAACGTTCCCCTCCTCGCCGTAATTGGCCGGTTCGCTGTGCGCGTCCTTTCCCGGCTCCCCATCCTTGCCATTGCCCGCGATGATCTGGCTGTCCCGCAGGATCGCCCGGGCACCCGAGCTCAAGATCATCGCGATCGACGACTTTCCATCGCTCGCCGAGGCGTCGGCCGCCACGGCGCGAACGCCGACGATCACCGAGGTCGCGTCGTCCTCCGCGATGCCCGTATCGTCGAACCCAAGGACCCGCACCGGGATCCGCGCAGGCGGCGCGATGACGGTCGACGCATTCGGACCGATGCCCGACCATTCATACGACCAATCGCCGCCGTCATGACAGAGGCGGCTGCCCCAGAGGTCGACCCCGGAAGGCAGCGAGATCTCCTCCTCGAACAAGCCGCCGCACGCAAGCACGCGCCGGGTCGGCGCCTCGCCGTGGCCTCGTCCGCTCGCGGCGAGCCCGATCGCATGCTGCAGGGACTTCACCGGCGCGCCCTTCGTGCCGGGGTTGCCGTCGTCACCCGACGACGCGCTGACGAACACCCCGCATTCGTCGAGCGCCGGCGCCGTTTTGGGGTTGCCGTCACAGAGAGCCGTCGGTGGTGTGAGGCAGAGGCGTCGGTCGTAGCAGCTATCGTCGTAGGCGCACCCGGAGAGGCCGCCCGCGAAGGCCGTGGAGACGGTGCCTACAGCCAACAGCAGCCGCATTCGTCGCGGTTCGAGAAGAGACATGTCCTGGCCCCCCTGATCACCACGCGCCGTACGCCACGAGGCCGGCCTGGGTCGGCGCGACCGCCGGCACCAGCGCGACCCGAGCTTTGGTCGGTTCATCCTGCAGTGAAGAGAAGTCCGTGAAGAACGAAGCCAGAGTCGCAGCGCCCACCACGCCGCTCGTCACCACCATCGCCGTGCCGAGCCCGGCGAAGAGATCCCGCTCTCGTTGGAGACTCGTCAGCTCGGCGCACGCGGAGGGTTTCGGCGTTTCCCGACATACCCCTTGAGAGACGCCCACGGCGTCGAGCTTCGCGTTCCGCTCGTCCAGGTCTCCGTCGGCGGCCCTCGCACGAACCATGAAGACCGCACCGAGCGAGCCTGTCGCCAAGGTCAACCCGATACCGGTGATGCGCAGGGCGCCTGGCCAGGATGTCCAAGGGCTGGAGGCCTGCGCGCGCACGACGGGTGAAGAGCTCCTGGTCTTCGGCGTTTCCTTCGGTGAACCCGGCGCGCTCTCCGGAGCTTGGCTCACCGCCAACCGCGCCAGCGGCATTCTGACGTTGTACGCCGTTGCGGCCACAGCCCCGAACTCATGGAAACCATCCAGGCGGCCCGGGGCGCTGGCCCGCACGATGCGCTGGCCGGGCTCCAAGAACAGCTTGTACGTCCGCGCGACCCGGCCTACCCACTTGCCGTCGACGAGCACCTCGGCATCCGGCGGATCGACCGAGAGCACGAGTGTCGCGACGTGCGATGTTGCCTCGCGCTCTCCTTTCTCGAATCGCAGCTGAAGCGCGAGCGGCAGCGCCGTGCGCTGCTCGAGGCTGAAGGCCAGGTGCTCGGCGGCATCGCGGTACCTGCGCAGCGCGAGCTCGCAGACGCCAAGCTCGCCGGCGAGCTCCGCGCGCTCTCGCTCCGTGCTGGACGCCGGGTCTGCTGCCTCGAAGGCGGCCTTGTAGGAGGCGTATGCCTCGGTCCACTGCCCGGCGTTGCGCGCCCTGCGACCGCGGCGAACATGGTCCTTCACCGTTGCGCCGTCACGTGGTCCTGACTCCGGATAGGCGTCCTCTGCGCTGGCCGAGCTCGCAGCGCCGGTTGCGGCGAGTAGCGCAGAGAAGAGCAGAGCACGTGCGGAACATCGCATGGTTGGACGGTACTCGCGCCAACCGCGCGGCGTCAACGGGAGCGAATCGATGCAAAGTGACCCTGGCAGTGGCAAATTGCGTTCGGGTGCGGCAATGCGATCGCCTGTTCGCGGCAGCGTAGCGAAGACTCGAGCACCTGAACGCATGTATCAGTGCTACCTGGTGCTACCAAAGTGGCCGCTCCTTGCACTTTCCTGCACCGTTTCGAGCGGCTCAGGGATGCTACCTACCGTGGGCAAGCCAGCGACCCATCTCCTCAGCTTCAACCGCTTCCGGCGCCTGGCCAGGCTCCACGGCGTGCCGGCGCGCGACGCCGAGGACGTCGCGCAGAACGCGCTGCTGCGGGGATTGGAAGCGGCGAGGCGGGTCGAGCTGAGCGGCGATCCGGCGCGGTACTTCGTCACGATCGCCCTCAACGAGGCACGGAAGCACAGACGGAACGAGCGCCGCCGCGGAGAGGTGCTGACGTCGTTCGAGGAGCGCGATCCCCGAGACGAATGCCCCACGCCGGAGGAACTGCTGCGCTTGCGACAGCAGGAAGAGCTGGCCCGGGACTTGCTCGACCGGGTCGGCCCCAAGGACCGGGATCTCTTGGTCAAGCACGAGCTGGAGGGGACACCGCTCTCCACGATCGCCGCCGAGCTGAACGTCCCGTTGGATACGGTGAGGGCGCAGCACCGCCGGGCTTGGGATCGACTCGTTGCGGCTTTCAAGCGGTGGACGGCCCAGCAACCCGCGCACGGTAGGGACGAGAGCGCCTGCGTCCCGCTGGTGCTCGGGCTGGACCGCCGTGCGTCGTGGACGGCCTGGTTGCGCCGGCTGGGCGTGAGGATCGTCGTGCAGGGTGCGTTCGTCGTGTTGAGCGGCGCGCTCCTCTCGGCGGTACCGCCGCTGCCCAGCGCGGAATCGTGGCTGCACCCGGCGGCATTCCGCGCACCGGGGGGCGCGCCTGCACCAGACGACGTCACGGCGCAAGGCTCACGTGACAGCGCGCGTTCCCCTGCCGCGCCCGCCGCGCCCGAGAGCTCGTCGCCGACGGCGACAGGCAGCGTGCGCGCTGAGGCTGTGGCGAGCAGCACGCCCGCGCCCTCTGTGGCGACAGCACCTCGTATCTCGTCCCCGGGGCGCCCCGTGTGGCCAGCGGTCACCGCACGCGAGATGCGCCTGATCAGCCAGGCCCGAAGGGCGATTGAGGACAACGACGGAGAGGGCGATCACGAGGCGCGCCTGCTGCTCGAAGCCCATGCGCGGGAGTTTCCGCGCGGTCGGCTCGCAGCGGAGCGCGAAGCGCTGTTCAGGCACATTCGCTGAATCGTCGGCCGTCGATCGACGGCGAGCTGACGGTGACGCTGATGGTGTCTTCAGCCCAGACAGCACAGGGCCGAGATCTGTCTTGCGTAGGAATGCTTACGTCCAGGAGGAGAATTACCATGGAGGACATGCTGGGGGCGATGTGGCTCGCCTCGCCGCTCGGACTCGCGATGATAGCCTGCGTCGCGATCGGCTTCGCGGTCACCGCGCGCGAAGCGCTGGGACGCGAGCGCGGGCTTCGCGAGGCGCGCGAGCACGCGCACGAGGATGAGGAGTCCGCCCTCATCGATGCGAAGGAGAAGGCAGCGGAAGAGCGGGATCGATACCGGCGCCTTCTGGACTGTCATGTCGACGCGGCGCTCGCGGAGCTGACAGTCGCCCGCGCGCGCCCCGTCCCCTGGCCAGGAAGAGTGCTCGAGTCGTTCTGCGCGACGATGCCTTCGTGGAGAAGAAAGCTGGCCGAGAGCACGGGGTTGGAACCGAGGGAGGTGGAGCGGTTGCTGAGGAGCGACCTTCCTATGACGCCCGGACTTGCCCGGCAGCTGCAGGCCTTCACCGGCACGCCTGCTCGGTACTGGGAGCGCCTGTGGCAGCTGCACGACGACTACCGGACGGACGCAGAGGAGACCGTGGTGATCCAGGTCGGCGAGCCCGTCACCAAGCGCGAGAGCTCGGCGCGTCCCGCGTCGTCGCCGGCGCCGCCGATACCTCCCCGCGCGCTCGACGTTCCTCCGCCTGTGGTGCCGTCGCCCGAGCTCGCGGCCATGAGCCCGCGCGCGAAGCTCCCGCCGCCGCCGCAGCCGCGCCTTAGGTCGCCGCTCCCTGTCCGCGCCGCCACGGGGACTGAGCCCGCCCAGCGCGCTGCCACGCTGACGAGCTTCCCGCTACAGCGTGACGAAGGCGGGCCGGGTTCCGAGAACATTGCCGATTGGGAGGACGTTGAGCGCTCTCCGCTGAACACGACACTTCCGGGAGTAGGGAGCCATGGGTGAGCGCAGCCGTGCCTCGCATTCATCATAGGGTGCGACTTCGCAAGGGGGGGTAAAGTCATGGATTGTCCGGATGAAGGAAAGCGCGCTGCGGCGTACGCGCGCTTGTTTTGCCCGATGCTGGTTCGTGCGGTGTTGCTCTGGTTGGAGAGGATGGGGGTCCCTCAATGCCAGCGTGGCGACGTCGCGGGCCAGGTCTGGCTCAACGCCTGCGAGAGCTGGCCCAGGTTCGATCCGAAACGCGGCAGGCCGGAGCGCTGGTTGAACGCGATCACCGTACACGTTGCCTCCCACTACCACGAGCGTGCGCGAAAGCGCAGGGAGGAATTGGTCAGTTCGATCGAGGTGCTTGATCCAGCGCCGGATGCTGCTGCTGTGATGGAGTCCGACAACGTCAGGGCCAGCACCATGGATGCAGTGAATGAGCTCGATCCGGTGCTGCGACTCGTTCTCGTGGCACACGATTTGGGCGGAGTTTCGATGGCCCAGATCGCCCAAGATGCAGGGCTGCCCCTCTCGACGCTTTACAGGCGACGCGCACGGGCCATCGGTGAGTTGCGTAATATCCTTATGCTTCGGGAAGCCGGCGAGATCTCTTCGCGGGGAGTGGGACTGCAATGAGCGTCAAGGGCCTGGTTGTTCACTTCCGGCGCGACCTGGATGACGACGAGGCGGAGCGAATGATCGACGCTCTGATGATGCTGAAGGGCGTCGCCAAGGTATCATCTGTCAAGGCCGGTTACGAAGACGAACTGAACCGGCAGCGGGTCAAGCGAGAACTGCTAAGCAAGATTGATGGGCTTCTGAGAGATGACGAGGTCCCGATCTAGCTGCCGACGAACCCGCGTCATCGTGGCGTCGACGCAAAAGGCCCGCGGTGCCGCCATCGGGCCGCGCTCGCAGGCGACGCTGGCGCCCGGCCGACGTCGTGCCGCTCCAGGCGTGCGCCTCTGATCACGATGCGCGAGCCGAGCGCGGCGAATCGGCATCGTGTGGGTTCTACGCGCACATGCCAGGGGTCGCGCTGGATTCCATTCCCACAAGAGATGGTGTTTACCGTGCGCAGTTGAAGCCGAGCGGACGCGAGGGAGCTCGGCGAGCCGGCGACGTCGGCCGGCAGCCCCACGGTCTCGTACGCGATCGACGGGGTGCAGGGCCCCAACGTGGCGCCCGCGTTCAGCGTCGCCATGCGCGGCCCGGATCGGCGCGCGTGGACGTCCGCGCGCGAGCCGCCCTGGGAGACATTTTCTCGGGAGACAGTCGGAGGCGCCAAGCTGGCCGATCGCGCGCGGCATCGTCCTGTCTGCCCGGTCTGACGTGAAGGACCGCCGCTGGCGCTTGGCCTCGCGCCTGTCACGGGCTCGGGGAGCGTGGGCGGCGTCACGGAGGCGCGCGCCGACCGCCGCGACGCCGGCCCGCTGGCGTGGCGATGACGCCGTCCGTGCGCCGGCGTTGTCCGCCTCCCGGCCCGGCGTGGCGCCGTGGGCAGGACGGCGCTCGACGGCGTTGGCGGAGTGTTGGCGACCACGCGGCTGGAGCTACGCGACGTCGCCCATGCGTGGCCGTGCCGCGCGCGGGCGGCTCGTCGGAGCGCGCCGTGGGGCAGGTCGCGGTCACCGCACGCTGACGGCCGAACGCCTGGGGCTGCGCAGGATGCCGCCCGTGCAGCAGCGTCGTCCGCCAGCGCGGCCCGACGACCGCGCGTCGGGGGCCGCCAGAGCGCGAGGGTAGCTGCTCCTGCCATATACAAACCTCGGTTGTTGTGTGTTTCGGGTTCGGAACGGAGCCTGAACGAGGGCCCGTGAGGAGGCCCGAAATGGTAATTCTGACGATCCGGTATCTCGTCGCGAGTTACCGGGATCTCGTCAGATGTGGAAACCGCTCTGGTGACGCGCAGTTAGACCGCTTCGAGGGAGCGCCCGAGGGGCCAATTTGGGGGGGTCGCGAAGGGGTCGATTTGGTAATTTTGCGCGCGGTCGGCTGAGGGGCTCCGGCGAGCCGCCCACCTCCGTTTTGTTGCGTACGTGTGCCACAGGGCGGCGCGCGACCGGCACGACCGCGGGGCGGCCTGACGCGGGGCGCGAACTCGGCGCAGGGGACCGCGGAGCTCGTCCAGGCGGGAGGCTGGCGCAGGCGCAAGGCGGAGCTCGCCCAGGTGGACGCCAGCGCGGCTCGCGGCCGCGGCGCCAGGCGAGCTGGCCCCGCTCGACGGCCGGGCCGTGGGATCGCCGGGGGGGTCACCCCGCACACCGAGGTCACGTGATCGGGCCCCAGCGAATGCCAGTCAGGTCACGGTGCCACGTGAGAACCGGCGTCCTCTTGGTCGCACGCTACATCAGACTTCAATGCCGTCGCCCTCGCCTGGCGCCGACTCTGGTACTGTGCTTTAACGCTCTTTAAAGTTGAACGGAAAATGAAGGCTTCGCTCTGGCACGTTTGTGGTTCGGTGCTTTTGTAGACGCATGAGCTCGCGGCGCTGGTACGAGCTCGCGTGCGGAGTTGTCCGCGCGCCGAGCCACGTCCTGGAAGAGTGTTTCCAGATGAACAAGCAGACCCGGTGCCACCTGCGCGCGATCGCACGGCTGCACCCCGAGATCGGCAACCTGTGTGATCAGCTTGAAGCGCCCTGGAACGCCGTGCGAAGGATCGCGCACGCGCCGGGGGCGGCGGCGCAGTGGGAGCGCGCGGAGCAGGTGCTCGGTGAGCTCGTGGAGAAGCGCCGGGCGACAGCGCCGCGCCGGTCGAGGCTGGAGGCTGCACGCCTGGAGGCGCTGAAGCGAATGGGACCGCCGATGGAGGGGGGAGGAAAACTTGAAAGCAGCATGCGAGCCGCGTGGGAGGCGGCGGAGCGCGGGACGCGCGCGGTGCCAAGCCCACGTCCGGGCGATCGGCATGCTCGTCTGCGGCGAAGCGCTGCCCGGCGGGAAGCGCGCCGGTCGAGCACATGAAGCGGCGTCGCGTTGGACTTTCGCCGCGTACCTCTCCCGTGCGTGCCTATCGCGCCCGCTCGCCGATCCTATTCAGAGAAACGGAGCGTCTCGACCTGGATCCCGTCCTGCCCCGTTACCATCTCGCCCGACCAATCCCAGCGAGTGCCGCCCTTGCCCGGCGGTCCCAGCTCGTACATGCCTTCCTGCGTGAGCTGATCCTCGTCGAGGTACGCGATTCCGATCGAGTCACCGCCACGCCCGGGGCCGCCAAAGCCGCCGTCGCCCCCTTGGCGCGGTCGCGTCAGGCTCGCCGTAGACCCATGCACACCTCTCTGGGTGCGCTGGAGCAAGGCCGCGGTCGTGCGTCTCCTGGCATGCGACCGTCAGCGCGCCATCATCGGCGGCAGCCTGCCTCACGGCGCCGCGACGGGCCGCGCTCGGGCGCGACGGTAGCGCACGGGCCCGCTCGCGCAGCTCCTCCAGCGCGGCCGACAACGCACCGTCTTCGGCGGCGGCCTGCCTCACGGCGAGGCGACGGGCCGCGCTCGGGCGCGACAGTGGCGCACGGGCCCGCTCGCGCAGTTCCTCGCGCGTGGCCGTCGGCGCGCCGTCATCGGCGACCTGCCCCGCGGCGCCGCGACGGGCCACGCTCGGGCGGAAGGTTGCGCACGGGCCCGCTCGCGCAGCTCCTCGCGAGGCGGTGGCGCACGGCGCGCTCGCGCATCTCCTCGCGCGCGGCCGGTGCCCCGGCGCCGAGATGTCGCTATGCTATCCCCCTCGCACCGAGCGCAAACCGCGCATCCCGCCGCTCGCGCGCGAAGCGGGCGGCCAACACGAGGCCCATGGACGTCGCGGCTCAGATCGTCAAAGCCTTGAAGTCCGCCGGCTATGGGCAGATCGAGGCGATCGCCCTCACGAGGTCGGGTGCGGTGTTCCGGGCCGTCGCGCCGCCGGACGGGCGCTCCGTGATTCTCAAGATCCACACCGACGAGAGCGAGGGTCCCGACCGAGAGGCCGCGGTGCTCCGCCGCCTGAGGCGCACCTTTCAGCTCCTCACCCTCGGCGGCACACGGTGCCTGGAGACGCCGGACATCGGCGGCGTCTCCGTCGCCAGTGTCTGCGCCCGGCGGCGACTCGCGATCGACGAGGCGCTCGCGATCGGCGCCAGGGTCGCGGGCGAGCTGTCCAAGGTGCACCGCTCCCACGTCATCCACAAGGATGTCAATCCTTCGAACGTCGTGTGGAACGAGCGCACGGGCGCTGTTCAGCTGATCGATTTCGGTGTCGCGAGCGAGCTGGCGCTGGAGCAAGCCGAGCTCGCGCCGCCGTCCCAGATCGAGGGGACGCTCGCATACATGGCGCCCGAGCAGACGGGCCGCATGAACAGGCCGCTCGACGCCCGCGCCGACCTCTATGCGCTGGGCGTGACGCTGTACGAGATGCTCACGGGCCGCCGGCCTTTTGAGACGAGCGACCCGCTTGATCTGGTGTATTGCCACCTCGCGCGCGCGGCCGCCCCGCCGCGCGAGGTCGACCCCCGTATTCCCGAGGTCGTGTCCGACATCGTGCTCCGCCTGATGGCCAAGGAGCCGCAGGATCGCTACCAGACGGCCTGGGGCGTCGAGGCGGACCTCTGCTGGTGCGTCGAATCATGGCGCCGTGCGCGCCGGATCGAGCCCTTCCCGCTCGGCCGGCGCGACGTCCCCGATCGGCTGGCGATCCCCCGCCGGCTGTACGGTCGCGACGAGGAGATCGAGGCCGTCACGCTCGCCCTGGAGCGCTCCGCCGAGGGGTGCGCGGAGCTCGTGCTCGTCGGCGGACCGCCAGGGATCGGCAAATCGGCGCTGGCCCATGAGCTGCTGCGCTCCCTGACGGGCAAGCACGGGATGTTCGCCACGGGCAAATGCGACAGGCTCCAGCGCGCGACGCCGTACGACGTCCTCGCCAGGGCCCTGCAGGACGTCGTGCGGCACCTTCTTGGTGCCGAGCCCGACGCCGTCGCGTCATGGCGGCAGGCGCTCCTCTCCGCGCTGGGCGAGAACGGCGCCCTGGTCGCCGCGCTCGTGCCGGAGCTCTCGCTGCTGATCGGGCCGCAACCGCCTGTGCGGGAGCTCGATCCCGTGGCGGCGCGCAACCGCTCGACGCTGGTGCTCCGCGGGTTCGTGCGCGCGCTGTGCCGGGACAGCCAGCCGCTGGTCCTGTTCCTCGACGACCTCCAGTGGGCGGACGCCGCGACGCTCGACCTGCTCTGCGAGCTCGCCGCCGATCCGGACCTGCGCTTCTGTTGCATGATCCTCGCATACCGCGACAACGACCTCTCCGAGGGGCACCCCCTGCGCGCAGCGATGGAGCGCATGCACAACGGTGCCGCGCGGGGCACCTCGCTCGCGCTCTCGCCGCTCCCCGAGCGCGCCGTCGTGGAGCTCATCGCCGACGCGCTGCGGGTCCCGGCCCCGCGCGCGGCGAGCCTCGCGCGGATCGTGGAGCGGAAGACGGGGGGCAACCCGTTCGTCATCGGCCAGCTCTTGCAGCGGCTGCACCTCGACGGCGTCATCACGTTCGACCCGGCCTCCGGCTCCTTCACGTGGGACGAAGCCCGCGCCGAGGCCGCGCCGATGGCGGAGAACGCTGCCGCTCTGCTCCGCGCGCGGCTCGGCGAGCTCTCGCCGGCCGCGAGGGAGGCGCTGCGTGTGGGCGCGTGCCTCGGCGATACGTTCGACGTCCACACGCTCGCGGCCCTCCGCCGCGCCGCCGCGGAGGAGACGCTCTCGGATTTGCGGGAGCCGGTGGAGGCCGGGATGCTGATCCCGCTCCGCCTCCGGGCGCCCGCCGGCCACCCCTCGGCCGCGACGTTCGCGTTCGCGCACGATCGGATCCGGGAGGCGGCCTATGCGCTCATCGAGGAGCGGGATCGGCCCGCTGTGCACCTCGATCTCGGACGGCGGCTCCTCGCGATGACGCCGGCCGAGCGCCTGGACGAGCGCCTGTTCGTGATCCTGGACCAGCTCAAGGCCGGGCAGGCGCTGCTCGCGGAGGAGGCGGAGCGGATCGAGGTGGCCCGGCTGTTCCTGCGCGGCGGCCAGCGGGCGCTCGGCGCGGCGTCGTTCGAGGCGGCCGCGAGCCTGCTCGGCGCCGGCGCCCGGGTGCTGGGCGAGCAGGGCTTCGCGCGGGCGCGCGAGCTCGCCGTCCCGCTGTACCGGGCAGCGGGGCTCGCGGCCTGCCTTGTCGGCGATTTCGACGGCGTCGAGCGGCTCGCCTCCGCGCTCTCCGCCCACGCGGCGTCGGTCCTCGACGAGGTCCATGCCGACAGGCTCCGCATCCGGAGCGCGCAAGCCCAGGACCGGAGCGCGGAGGCCCTGCGCCTGGGCTTCCGCGCGCTCGGGCGGCTCGGGCTCGCGTTCCCCGAGAAGCCCACGGCCGAGGACGTGCAACGCGCCATCACGGCCATCCGCGAGCGGCTTGCGGGCAGGGAGGTGGAGGAGCTCGCGGCGCTCCCCCCGACGCGCGATCCCAGGATCCTGCTCGCCATGGAGATCGCCTGCCAGATCGCGGCCCTGGTGTTCCAGTACGCGCCGGAGCGCCACCCGTTCCTCGCCACGCAGCTCGTGCGGCTCTCCATCGATCGCGGCACCGCTCCATCCACCCCGCTGTGGTATGCGTATTTCGCCGCGCTCCTCGGCCTTCACGGCGACATCGAGGGCGCGGCGCGCTTTGGCCGGCTCGTCATGCAACTGGTGACGCGGCTCGGGTCCCGCGAGCTCCTGGCCAGGATCACGAGCCTCGTGGAGGGCCTGGTCCACCCGCGCACGGCGCACTACCGCGACACGCTCGAGCCGCTGCGCCTGGGGTACCAGGAGGGCATCGCGCACGGAGATTTCGAGTGGGCGGCGTACTGCGGCTTTGGGTATTGCGTGTACGCCTACCTGGCCGGCGCGCCGCTCCGCGAGCTCTCGCACGAGCTTAGAGGGATGGTCCGCGCCTGCTACACGCTCCACCAGGAGCCGACCGCGCGCCAAGCTGCGGCCCTCGAGCAGGCCACGAGGAACCTGCTCGGGAAGGACGGACAGCCGACGGTGCTCCAGGGCGAGGCCTTTGACGAGCGGACGATGCGCCCCGTCATGGAGGCGGACCGCCAGTTCCTGGGCTTGTTCATGGTCGCCTGGGTGCGGATCCTGCAACTCTGTCTCTTCGGCGACTTCCGGGGCGTGCTCGAGGAGCTCGAGAGAGCCGAGCCGTGGCTTCTGGCCGGGCGCGCGATGCCTATCCACTATATGCGGATGCAGATCGCGGTGGCGCTCTCGTGCCTCATGCTGGCCGCAGACGAGGTCGGGGACGGTCGCGCTGCGCTGATCCCGCGCGCGGAGGCCATCCTTGACGAGGTGCGTGCGGCGACGCGATCCGGCGCGGCGAACGTCGGGCACCACGTCGCGTTGCTCGAGGCCGCCCGGTCCGGGCTCCTGGGCGACGATCCCTGGGTCACGGCCAGGCGCTACGACGAGGCGGTCACCGGGGCGGAGGCGAAGGGCTACGTGCACGACGCCGCGTTCGCGTGCGAGCTCGCCGGCCGCTTCTGGCTGGCGGCCGGCAAGGCCTTCCTGGCGCGCGCCTACCTGGAGCGAGCGCGGCGGCTCTACGCCCGGTGGGGCGCCGTGGCCAAGGTCGCGCAGCTCGAGCAGCGGTACGCGAGCCTCCTGCCGATGCACGCCCCCATGGGCGCGCTGATCACGACCTCGCAGGCGCCGGCCGTCCTGCTCGACGCGGCGTCGCTGTTCAAGGCGTTGCACGTCATCACGAGCAGCCTGACGCTCCACGAGCTCCCGACGCGCCTCCTCTCCACCGTCATGGAGAACGCCGGCGCGCAGCGGGGGGCGCTCTTCGTCGTGCGGGAGGGCGCGCTCGTCCTCGAGGCGGCCGGCGACCCGTCCCGCGGCGCCGTCCGCACGGGAGGCATACCCGTCGAGCGCGCCGGCGATCGCGCGTGCCTATCCGCCGTGCGCACGGTGGCGCGGACCCAGGCGCCGATGGTCCTCGAGGACGCGCGCACGTCTCCGGCGACGCGCGACGATCCCTACGTGGAGTCGCGACAGACCCGCTCCATGCTGTGCGCGCCGGTCCTCTCGGGGGGCGCGCTGCGCGGCGTGCTGTATCTCGAGAACGACCTCGCGACGGGCGCGTTCACGGCCGAGCGCGTGGAGGTGGTCGGGATCCTGTCGGCCCAGGCCGCCGTCGCGCTGGAGAACGCGTTCCTCTACGACGACCTCGCGCGCCTGCTGGAGGAGCGGACGCGCCTGCTCGCGCAAGCCGAGGAGGGGGTGCGGGCGCGCGACACGTTCCTCACGCTCGCCGCGCACGAGCTGAGGACGCCGCTCACGCCGCTCCTGATGGAAGTCCAAGTCCTGCTCCGAGACGCGCGCGCCGGCGGGATGCGGGACGGGGGGCCGGAGCGCGCGGTCAGGAAGCTGGAGCGCGCGGTGGACCAGATCGGGCGTCTCGAGCGGCTTGCGAACGATCTCCTCGACGTCGCGCGCCTCTCCGCGGGCCAGCCGGAGATGCAGATGGAGCCGGTGGATCTGGCGGAGGTGGTCCGCGACGCTGCCGCGAGCCACGCGGTGGCGCTCGAGCACGCGGGCTCGACGCTGTCCCTCGACGCGAAGCCGGGGGTCGTGGGCGTCTGGGACCGCGCGTGCCTCCGGCAGGCGGTGGACAAGCTGCTGTCGAACGCCGTCAAGTTCGGGGAGGGAAAGCCCATCGATGTCCGGGTCGAGGGCGACGGCGACCGGGCGCGGCTCGTCGTGCGCGACCGCGGCGCCGGCATCCCCCGCGCGGTGCAGGCGCGGCTCTTCAGGCGGTTCGAGCGCGGCGTGTCAGAGCGCCATTTCGGAGGCCTAGGCCTCGGGCTGTGGCTCGCGCGGCGCTTCGTCGACGCGCTGGGCGGGGGCATCCGGATCGAGAGCGAGCCCGGCACGGGCGCCACGTTCATCGTGGAGTTGCCGCGCGAGCCCACGCGGGACGGCAGCCGGCCGAGCCCGAACGCGCGGACGAGCCGACAGGCCCCGTCGGACGCGCCTCACAGCCGCGCCCGAGGGGAAGGGGAAACGGGGTGATGTCTCCCGCCGCCCGTCTCCACGGGAGGATCGGGCGCTGGCGGTTCCACAGGGGAAGGCGGCGGCAGCTCCGCAGGGGAAGGCGGTGGCGGCGGGTGCCACCTCCGGACGACCCCGCGGTGTTCGAGATCGGCACCGGCGAGACCTGCTTCGAGAGCATCGAGGATGGCGCCACGCTCCCGGTGATGGCCGGGCCCCAGGGGGGATATCACCTCTGGTTCGCCGTCGGCTGCAGCGATTGCGGGGCGAGGGTCCGCGTGCGGTACAGCCTCAAGGACCCTGCGACCGGGGACCTGTTTCCGCCGGGCGTGCCGCAGGAGGGGATGATCGAGCTCCTCCCCGGGGAGTTCCCGCACGCGTTCGGGCTCATTGCGTTCCTCCCCGGAAGGCAGTGGGAGCCGGCCGCCGTGCTCAAGGAGGGGACCCACGTGATCCTCGCGGCGGAGGCGCGCAACGACGACGGCTCGACGAAGCATGCAGCGCCGGTGGAGGTCGTCCTCGGCGCCACCGTGGCGTGAGGGCTGCCATGCAGCGACGATCCGGCGATCTGCGACGTCCCCGGCGGGGCGCCGTGCTGCACCGATTGAGCGATGCGGCCGCCGAGGGGAAGGTAAGACGAAACGATTCGAAGAGTCCGAGCGAGTCGCCATGCGCTCTTCGAGCCCATCGACGGCCGGTCGGACGTAATCGTCACGATGGCTTTCGACGGCAGCGGCAGCGCGACGTGGAGATCAGGTTTTCTACGAGCTGTCCTTCCAGGAGATCATCGCGCTCTCGGCTGCAGTGAGGACGGCGCGAAGGCCACCGTCCACCACGGGATCAACGAACTGCCGAGAGCGGAGCCCATGTTCGGTGCGCCCGATGCGGGTTCTCCCGACTTGTCGGACACCGTTCGTGTGCCATGCCATCGCCATGTCGACACCTGGTATGGCGACTCCGAAGACGACAAAGAAGCGCAACGGCAAGCCCAACGTCCTCATCCTCTGCGGAGACGACATCGGCGTCTGGAACGTCAGCTTCCATAGCCGCGGGATGATGGGGTATCGCACCCCGAACATCGATCGGATCGCTGAGGAGGGGCTCGCCTTCACCGATTACTACGGTCAGCAGAGCTGCACCGCTGGCCGAGCCGCGTTCATCACCGGCCAGAACCCGATCCGCACCGGGCTGACCAAGGTGGGGATGCCCGGCGCCGAGATCGGCCTCCGGCCCGAGGACCCCACGATCGCCGAGCTCTTGAAGCCGCTCGGCTACGTGACCGGGCAGTTCGGCAAGAACCACCTCGGCGACCGGGACGAGCACCTGCCCACGAATCACGGCTTCGACGAGTTCTACGGCAACCTCTACCACCTGAACGCCGAAGAGGAGCCGGAGCTCCCCGACTACCCCAAGGATCCAGCGTTCCGCAAGCGGTTCGGGCCGCGAGGGGTGCTCCACTGCTTCGCCGACGGCCGCATCGAGGATACCGGCCCGCTGACGCGCGAGCGGATGGAGACCATCGACGACGAGATCACGGACCGGTGCCTCGAGTTCCTCGAGCGCGCCCACCGCGACGGAAAGCCGTTCTTCGTCTGGTACAACACGACCCACATGCACTTCCGCACGCACCCGAAGCAGAGAGTCCGTGGGAAGAGCGGCCAGGGTTTCTACAACGACGTGATGGTCGAGCATGACGAGTACATCGGCAAGATCCTCTCCAAGCTCGACGAGCTCGGGATCGCCGAAGACACCATCGTCCTGTACTCGACCGACAATGGGCCCCACTTCAACACCTGGCCGGACGCCAGCATCACCTGCTTCCGCAGCGAGAAGAACACGAACTGGGAGGGCGCGTTCCGTGTGCCGGCGTTCGTGAGGTGGCCCGGGAAGATCCCGGCCGGGAAGGTGCTCAACGGGATCGTCTCCCACCAGGACTGGCTGCCGACGCTGCTCGCCGCCGCGGGCGTCCCCGATATCAAGGAGAAGCTCCTCCACGGCCACCAGGCCGGGGACAAGAAGTTCCAGGTGCACATCGACGGCTACGACATGCTCCCTTACTTCACCGGGAAGGTGGCGGAGAGCCCGCGAAAGGAGTTCTTCTACGTCGGCGACGACGGCGATCTCTTGGCGATCCGTTATGACGACTGGAAGCTCGTCTTCATGGAGCAGCGCGCCACGCGCTTGCAGATCTGGTTCGAGCCGTTCGTCCAGCTGCGGACTCCGAAGATCTTCAACCTCCGTCGCGACCCGTTCGAGCGGGCTGACGAGGGCTCGAACACGTACTGGGACTGGGTCCTCGACCATGTGTTCCTCGTCGTGCCCTGCCAGGCGTATGTCGCGAAGCTCCTCGACTCGTTCGAGCGGTTTCCTCCCCGCCAGAAGCCGGCGGCGTTCAACCTCAACCGCGTGATGGAGAAGCTCACCCAGAACCGCATCCATGCTGACTGATGACGGAGCGACCTGACCCCTTCCCGCCGTCGCCGGGCGTCAGCCGGGCGGGAGCACGGCGAGCAGCGCTCTGGTAGCAACCCTCTTGTCGAGGACAAGCACGTTCCGGATCATCCTTGCGCTCCCCGTGAGCTTCTCGCCCAGCGCCTCGCCCGGGATCTCGAGCCGGCAGGCCAGGAGGCGCCGGGGGTAGCGGGAGAGGAGCGCGTCGCAGTCGCGATAGAAGCGGGTACTGCCGTCGCTCGCGAGGAAGAGGAGGCGAGACGCGCGGGCGTTCTGCGGGCTTCCCAGGGCCCTCCTTGCCGCGGCGTCCAGCTGCGGCACCAGCGCTTCCCCGAGGGACGCCTCGATCACCGCGATCACCAGCGTGCCTACCGCGCTCGACGGGGCCGGCGCGTGATGGATACGGGGTCCGATAACTTGCCCGCGTCCGCCAGCGTGTGCCCGCGGGCCGGCGCGCCGACGTCTAGGGACGACGTGGCCGTCGCCGGCCCGCAGGAGTCGATGGATGGACGAGCTGGTGATGACGATCTCCGCGACGCCGCGGGAGGCGCGGGTGCTGCTGACGCAGGGACCCAACGAGGTGATGAAGGCCCGGCTGCGATCGGTGGCCACGCCGGCGCATCGGTTCGCCGGGCCGATGCTGTGCGAGTCGATGGCGCTCTGGGACGACCAGAGGGTCCGCGCTGTCGTTTCTGCGGAGTCCGAGGAGATCTTGTTCGCGCTGGGTTTGTGCGACGGCCTCGGCGTCGCGCGCGCGACGCTGCACTACGTCGTCGAGCCTCTCTTCATGGACGCCCCGCCCAGCCGCGGGCAACGGCTGCCGGGACTCGGTAACTTCCGCGGCGAGCATCGCCTTCGCAGGAGCCTCGGTCGATGACGATCGACCAGGCCAAGGAGGCGGAGATCCGCCGCCTGCACTTCGCCGAGCACTGGAAGGTCGGCACCATCGCGACGCAGCTCGGCCTGCACCACGACACCGTCGAGCGCGTGCTCGGCCTCGGCAAGGGGGCGCGCTCGCGGCCCGTCATTCGCGACGCGGACGCCGCCGTGAGCGAGGTGCCTTTGCCGCTGGGCGGCTACGAGGCCTTCGTCATCGAGACGCTGACACAGTATCCCCGTCTCCGCGCCACGCGCCTGTACGACATGCTGGTGGAGCGCGGCTACGAGGGCAGTATTCGCACGGTGCGACGGCATGTCCGGCTCGTGCGCCCGGCGCCGAAGAGCGAGGCCTTTCTCCGCGTCGAGCCGCTCATCGCCGAGCAGGCCCAGATCGACTGGGCCTACCTCGGCAAGCTGTGCGTCGCGGGCGGCACGCGCCTGCTCTGGGCCTTCGTCATGGTCTTGTCGTACTCGCGCGCGATCTGGGGCGAGCTCGTGCTCGACCTTTCCGTGAGGTCGCTCCGCCGCTCGCTCGTGCGCGCGTGCTGCTACTTTGGCGGCGCGACGAGACAGTGGCTCTTCGACAACCCCAAGACCGTCGTCCTCGAGCGCCACGGCGACGCGGTGCGCTTCCACCCGGACCTGCTCGCGCTCGCCGGTCAGCTCCGCGTCGCGCCGCGGCTCTGCGCCGTGCGCAAACCGCAGCAAAAGGGCAAGGTCGAGCGAGCGATTCGCTTGACAAACCTATCCAGTCGGCCGGCTGCAGGCTGATCCGCTTCGCGATCCCGGTCGCCAGTAGGCCGGCCCCTCAGACGGCAGGGCGGTCAATAGGACCAAGGTCTCATGGACGGCGCCGAGCCGAAGGCCTACCGCCGTGCGCAGGCGTATGCAGGCGACGGAGCAGCTTTGTCCATGCTGGAATTGCGAGGCAGTGAGCGTTGTGTATTGCGCGTTGCATCGTGAACGGCTAACGCAACCGTGGACGATGGGGGCGGCGGCTGCGAGCGCGCGTGTGGGTAAGGTGGCGCTTGACCGGATTGATCGCCACGAGGTGCCGCTCGACCTCGGTGCCGCTCCGGGGCGGACGCGACGTGTGGGGCACCTCTGGCCAGGGGCTCGTCACGCGACCTCCGGCCAGCAACGCGTCACGGGGCGCGCAGGCCCGCCCGCCGTTGACGCCTGCTCCGCGCGCCGTTCATCACGATGCCCCGATGTCGGGTGGTCGTGCCGATGGCATGTCTCGCCCCCCGCCCCGAGCGATCACCGCCAGCGTCTTCAGCGACAGCAGCGACATCGGCGTGTCGAGCATGTGGGCCACCCGCGTGAACCGCTGGTTCGTCTCGACGTCGGAGAACACCGCGTTCAACACCCGCGCCGAGCTCTTGATCATCAACCGCTCCGCCAGCGTGTGCTCGGTGCCCGAGAACACCGACATCCACAGCCGATCTTCCATCACCGCCATCTGCCACGGCACCTTCAGCACCCCTTCCAGGCTCTTCTGGAAGTGACGGCCGAAGCCGTCCAGATTCCCGCGCTGCCCGAAGTACGACGACAGATCGCTGTCGAGGCGCTCGGCCCCGAGCGTCGCCACCGTCATCCCCTGGCCATACCGTGGGTTCAGGTTGCATACGGCGTCGCCGATGATGAGGAATCCCTCCGGAAACCTCGGCAGCCACCCGTAGCGCCGCCAGCGGTTCGCCGTGGCCTGGAACGCCTTGACCTCCGACACGGGCTTCGACGCACGGAGCAGCCGGTGGACCTCGGGCACGCAGAGTCTCGACGTGTGGGCGATGAACTCGTCGGCGCTTCGCGGCGGGCTCGGCTTGCCGTAGCAGGCCATCGAGCAGAGGATGCGGTCGGGGGCGAGCCGCACCAAGCCCACCCCGCACGGCTCGTGAGGGAGCACGGTCAGTGTTCCCATGACGATCCAGTCCTCGCCGATGCCGCTCGGGGGCTCAAAGATGCAAGTGCTGTACACCACCCCCGCGTCCACCACCTGCTCCTCGACCGGCGGGAAGCCCGCGTCCTTGAGCCAGCGGCCCGCGGGCGACGCGCGGCCCATCGCATCGATTACGAGGTCGGCGGAGAGCTCGTCCGTCAGTCCGCCGCGGGAGACGCGCACCCCGCGCAGCCGCTCGCTGCCGAGCAAGCCTGCCACCTTGCACTCCTCGATCACGGTGATGTTGTCGCGCCGGGAGACATCGCGCACGAGCAGCTGCTCGAGCGCCGCGCGGGTGCAGGGGCGGAACAGGATGCCCGACCGGACCTGGGGCAGCCACCGCCCCCCGGCGGCGCCGCGAATGTGGTACGTCACGTCGCCTTCGCGCAGCCCGATCTCGTCGAACCACCCGGGCAGCTCGGGTATGAGCCTCGACAGCGTGTGCAGGCCCCGCGCCAGGAGAGCATGGATGTGCGCGCCCTGCGGCGCGTGGGGTCGCGCCATGGAGTGCTCGTCGTAGCGGTCGCGTTCGATCACGGTGACCTGCTCGAAATGACGGGCAAGCACGCCGGCCGCGGCGAGGCCGGCGATGCCGCCGCCGAGCACGACGGCGCGGCGACCCTTGATAGGACTCGATGATGGATTGTGAGGTTTCATAGATCGAGTCCGGGAAGCATCGGCCAAGCTCTCGCCGACTGTCCAGCAAAACCGACACGGGCTCTATGATGCTGGCACGTACGCGCGCTCGATAGGCCCTTTTGTGCCCTACGATCGCTCCCTGTGTCTGTCCTAAATTTGTGTTGACACTTACCTGTCGTTTACGTGATAATCTGGTACTGCGTTTGATTCACGGAAACGTGCAATGACCATCTTGTTCATGTAGCAGTAAGCCCTACCCGGACGGGAATACAATGCTGGAGTTCAAGCTACCCAAAGCGGTCAAGAGGATCATCATCTCGCAGCCGGCGACCCTGGAGGGGCCGGCGGCTGGCGTGTACGAGCTGAAGCGCAAGCGCAAGCGGAAGAAGATATCCAAGGGCGGCCGATTCTGGGAAAAATTGATGCGGTACGGCGCCCGCGCCAACAAGAAGACCATCGACACATACATCGATCGCCACAACCGCTCCAACCGCAAGAAACGGGATGGGTGGATGCGCGATCTGTCGAACAACCTCTCCCGAGCCACCCAGAAGGGGAGAAAGCGCTTCAAGATCAGCAAGCTGTTCTGAGGCCCCGGGACGTTTTCACGAGTGACGGAGGATTCCGACGATGAATATTCAGGGTGTTACCAACGACGCGGGCGCGGCTGAAGCCCTGCAGCGACCGACGATCATCGATCTGGGCAAGAAGAGCCGCAAGCGGGTCAAGAAGCTGCGCAAGGGCAGGCCCGGCGGCCTCATGAGCAAAGTGCAGGAGGTGATCGAGCAGCTCAGGCAAGCGGGCTCGGTTCCCGCGGCAGCGCATACGGTCGTCGTGATCGTGCGCGAGCGCAGCCGGCGGGGCAGGGCCACCAAGATGTGGGGGTTCGGCTGACCAAGCCCTCCGGGGCTCTCCCACCATCAACATGGTTCGTGGATCGGAGCGCGGACGGCGACGTGCGCGCCCGAGCAGCGAAGCTCCATTCACCCGGACAACCCTCGGGGCCCACCTCACGTTGCACGGCCGGCGTACGCCCCACCTGCTTGTCAGATGCTGAAGAAGAGACTGATCCCGACACCCTTGGTGTACCAGAGGCCGCCGAAGGCGACCAGCGGGGCGCCGTTAAAGCCACCCCCCCGGCGGCGCGTCCTGTTCGTATTCAGCTTCTTTCTCCAGATCCTCTGGCACCTCTTGCTCATGCGCGTGCGGCCGCCGGCGGGTCCGGGAGGTAAGTACACCGCCGAGCGACTCGCCGAGCACGCGCGGGAGACCATGGAGCGGCTCGGTGGGATGTGGATCAAGACCGGTCAGATCATCGCCATGCGCCGGGACATCTTCTCCAAGCAGCTCTGCGACGAGATGTCCAAGCTCCACGACAGCGCGGTGGGCTTTCCAGGCGAGATCGCCTGCCAGATCATCGAAAAGGAGCTCGGCCGCTCCATCCACGAGATGTTCTCGGAGTTCGACCTCATCCCCCTCTCGGCGGCGTCGATCGGCCAGGTCCACGTGGGCCGTCTGCGGGCGAACGGCGTGAGGGTGGCCGTGAAGGTGCAGCGGCCCAGCATCGCTGAGTCCTTCGCACGCGACCTGAAGATCATCGGCGTTTACGTGGCGGTGCTCAAGCTCCTCCGGGTGATGCCGTGGGGCAAATGGGACGAGATGTTCTGGAAGCTCCGCCAGACGCTCGCCGACGAGCTCGATTATCGACTGGAAGTGGCGTCGATGCGCCGCATGAGGAAGTCCCTGCGCCGGCAGAAGGTCTACGTGCCGAAGGCGTTCGTGCGCTGGTGCAGCCCCCGCGTCTTGACGATGGAGTTCGTCGACGGGGTGCTCATGTCCGACTACCTCAAAGCGCTCTATGCCGATCCCGAGAAGGCGCTGGAGTGGTGCAAGGAGAACGACGTCGACCCGAAGAAGGTCGGCAGGCGCCTCTATCTCGGTTTCCTTCAGCAGTTCCTGGAAGACAACCTGATGCACGGCGATCTCCACCCGGGCAACATCATGTTGCTCAAGAACAGCCGGTATTCACTGATCGACTTCGGCTCGATCGACTCGCTCGATAAAGGGTTCATCGAGAAGTACAGCCTGGCCATCAAGGTGCTGGTGAGGCGCGACTTCTCCAAGTACGTGGACGTGTTCCTGACCATGGTCCCGGGCCTCCCGAACGACCTCGATGTCGAAGGTCTGCGCACGGAGGTGACCCGTGAGCTCCAGGCGTGGGAGAGCCTGACGGACGCCAAGGGGATCCCGTATGAGCAGCGGGCGCTGACCGGGGCGAACGTGAGGCTCTCCGCGGTCATGGGGAAGTACAAGTTCCCGCCGCTCTGGAACATGCTGCGGGTGATGCGGAGCTCCATGGCGCTCGACGCTTCGTTGAAGTTCCTGATACCGGAGGTCAACTTCTTCAAGCTGACGGGCCGCCATTACGAGCAGCGCCGCGACAGGATGCTCAAGCACATGGCCTCGAAGCGGAGCCGGCAGGATCTGGTCTCGGCCCTGAACGACTTGATGCGACTGCCCGCGACCGTGGGCGAGAACCTCCTCTTCCAGGGCGAGCTCATCAAGAAGCGCGCGATGACATTCCAGGCGAACCTCTCCAAGGCCGCGGAGGTGGGCAAGGCGCTGTTCGCGACCCTGTTCAACGTCGGGCTGATCGGCACCGTCTTCGTTGTCGCGCGCTACCTGAACAAGCAGCACCACGTCGGCAACCACGTCATCTCGACGCTGCCGGTGAGGGACGTCTTCACGGAAATGCCGCAGCTCTCTCCTGGGTTGTGGCTCGTCGTCATCGTGCTCTCCGTGTACCTGCTCTGGAACCTGAAGAGGCTCGTGAGGGTGCTCGGGCTCAAGGAGATCAGGTCGAACCCCTGGGCCTGACGCGATGAGGCGCATGAGCGGGACGGACAGGGCACGCCGCACGAGGGCGCACGCGAGCAGAGACGAAGCGATGACGCAAGGGATCACACCTCACCGTACCATCACACGAAGAGCCCTCATGGAGGCCTCCGTCGCGACGGCGGGGACGCTCGTTCTGGGGTGCGGCGAACGTGGCTGCACCTCTTCACGGCCCGTCCAGGAGGTGAAGCAGGCCGACGTCGTCGTCGTGGGCGCGGGCCTCTCCGGGTTGATGGCCGCGCGCGAGCTCGTCAAGGCTGGCGTGGACGACGTCCTGGTCCTCGAGGCGCGCGAGCGGGTCGGAGGGCTCACGGTCAGCCAATCCATCGGCGAGGGCATCGTGGTCGACGGAGGGGGGCAGTGGGTCGGCGAAGGCCATACCCGGATCCTCGCGCTCGCAGAGGAGCTCGGCGTCCCGACGACGGAGACATACGGCGATGGGGTGCCGGTGTTCTACTTCAACGGCGCGCGCATGGCCGGGACCGGGCAGGTGTTCGACGGCGTGCGCATGCCCGGGACCGGGCAGGTCTTCACCCATGACGAGCGGATCGAGCTCGCGGAGGTCCGCCAGAAGCTCACGGAGATGGCCGCGGCGCTGTCGCCCGACGCCCCGTGGGACGCCCCGCGCGCCGCCGAGTTCGACCAGCTCTCGATGTTCAACTGGCTGCGGGAGAACACCAGGCACGAGAGCGTGCACCGGACCGTCGGCTATGCCGTCAATTTCACGTTCGGCGCCAAGCCGGAGGACATCTCCCTCCTGTGCTTCCTCGTGGCCATCCGCGCCTGCGGCGGGCTCGAGAGCCTGCTGGCCACCTCCGACGCCCAGGACAAGTCCTTCGCCGGCGGGTCCCAGAGCCTGTCGCTGACGATGGCCAGGGAGCTCGGCGACCGCGTGATCCTCGGCGCGCCCGTGCGGCGGATCGTCGATCCTCCAGGCGAGCCCGCGCGCGTCGAGACGGATCGCCTGGTGATCCTGGCGAGGCGCGTCGTGGTGGCCATGATGCCGGCGGACACGCGGCGGATCGAGTTCGAGCCGGAGCTTCCGGAGCTCCGCAGCGGCCTGGTGAAGAACTGGACAGGCATGCCGGACTACAAGGCTCATGTCGTCTACAAGACGGCCTTCTGGCGTGGACTCCAGCTCAGCGGGACGGTGATCGCAGACGACGCCGTGATCGACTTCGTCTTCGACAGCTCGCCCCCCGGCGGATCTCCGGGGGTCCTGCTCGCGTTCGGCGCGGGCGAGCAGGTCCCGAGCGACACGAACGCTCGCAAGGACGCCGTCACCGCGGCGCTGGCGAAGTTCTTCGGGAGAGAGGCGCTCGAGCCGACAGGCTTCGTCGAGATGGACTGGATGAGCGAGGCCTGGTCCAGCGGCTGCGCGTCCCCGCTTAAGCCAGGGGTCTTGAGCGCCTACGGTCGAGCGTTGCGCGCGCCCGTGGGTCGGATCCACTGGGCCGGCACCGACACCTCGCCGGTATGGAGCGGTTTCATGGAAGGGGCCGTGCGCTCCGGGGAGCGGGTTGCCGGCGAGGTCATCGCGGCCCTGCGCGAGAGCGGCGTCGCGGTGCCCGCCGCGCCGCCACCAGCGAGCGCCGGCTGAGGCTGCGTCGCTGCGCGTTCCGGCGGTCTGCAGATGCATCGCCGGGAGATTCGTTGTTGGAACGGGAATACTAAGACTGGCTTTCGACTGAACCACCCTCCTGTTCATTGAGGAGCATAGTATGACGCACCGTGCAGACGGGCCGGCGAGCGAGCCGACCATCGAGCATATCCAGGACTGGCTCGTCGCGCACCTGGCAGCGCGGCTCGACGTCGCTCCGCAATCCATCGATGTTCGCGAGCGGTTCAGCCGTTATGGCCTGGGGTCGCTGGGAGCGACGAGGCTCCTGGCCGAGCTCTCGCAGGTGCTGGGGCGACCGCTCTCGCCCACGCTGGTCTGGGAGCATTCGACGATCTGCGCGCTCGCGCGCCACGTCGTAGAGGGGACGCGCGAGGGCTCCGAGGCAGCGCCCGACCGCTCGGAGCGCACGGCAGACGAGCCGATCGCCATCATCGGCATGGCGTGTCGGTTCCCGGGATCGCCGAACGTCGAGGCGTTCTGGAGGCTGCTCTCGGGCGGCGCGGACGCGATCCGCGAGGTGCCCGAGGACAGGTGGGGCGCAGACACGCTGGGCGAGGCGGACCCAAGCGCGCCGGGCGGGTTGACGGCGCGCAGGGGCGGCTTCCTCGAGCGCGTCGACGCGTTCGACGCGCCGTTCTTTGGCATCTCCCCCCGTGAAGCTGCGCAGATGGATCCGCAGCAGCGGATCGTCCTGGATCTATCGTGGGAGGCCCTCGAGGACGCGGGCGTGCCGCCGTTCTCCTTGAAGGGGAGCCGGACCGGCGTCTTCATCGGCGCCATCTTCGATGACTACGCGGTGCTGCAGGACCGCGCCGGGCTCGCCGCCATCACGGCCCACACGAACACGGGAGGTGCGAGCTGCATTATCTCGAACCGGATCTCGTATTCGCTCGGCCTCATGGGGCCGAGCATGACGGTCGAGACGGCCTGTTCCTCGTCGCTCGTCGCCGTAGATCTGGCCTGCCACAGCCTGCGGCGCGGCGAGAGCGACATCGCGCTGGCTGGCGGGGTCAACCTCCTCCTCCTCGCCGAGAGGACGGCGGGGCTCGGCAAGCTCGGGGTGCTTTCGCCGGACGGCCGTTGCAAGGCGTTCGACGCGTCTGCGGACGGCTACGTGCGCTCCGAGGGGGCCGGCGTCGTGGCCCTGAAGCGACTCTCGGACGCGCTGCGGGACGGAGATCGAGTTTATTGCGTGATCCGCGCCAGCGCCGTCAACAACGACGGCCCGAGCCACGGTCTCACGGCTCCCAATCCGGCGGCGCAGCGCGCGTTGCTCGCCGACGTCTGCCGGAGCGCGCGGATCGAGCCGGCGAGCGTGCACTACGTGGAGGCGCACGGCACGGGGACGGCGCTCGGCGACCCCATCGAGGCTTCCGCGCTCGGTGCCGTGTACGGAGCAGGGCGCCCGCCCGAGCGGCCGCTGCATATCGGCTCCGTCAAGACCAACATCGGTCACCTGGAGGCGGCTGCCGGCATGGCGGGTCTGATCAAGGCGGCGCTCGCGATCGAGCGCGGCGTGATCCCACCGAGCCTGCACTTTCAGCGGCCGAACCCCCACATCGCCTTCGACGCGCTCCGCCTGCGCGTGGTGACGGAGCTTTCGCCGTGGCCGGCGCCCGAGGAGGAACCCCGGAGGGCAGGGGTCAGCTCCTTCGGGTACGGCGGGACGGGCGCGCACGTCGTGCTGGAGGGGCTCCCGCGACCTCTGGCGCTCGATGCGGCCTCCTACGTCGCGAAGGGCGACTCCGCGCGGCGGGTCGCCTGGGTGTTCTCCGGGCAGGGGTCGCAGTGGCCCGGCATGGGTCGGGATCTGGTGCTCGGCGAGCCTGTCTTCCGGGCCAGCCTCGCGCGCTGCGATCGCAGCATGCGGCCCTACCTCGATTTCTCGCTGCTCGATGAGATCCTCGCGGGAGCGCCCCGCGCGCTGCCCGAGCGCGTCGACGTCCTCTGGCCGGTGCTCTTTGCATTTCAGGTCTCGCTGGCCGCTCTCTGGCGATCGCTCGGGCTCGAGCCCTCCGTCGTCGTCGGCCATAGCATCGGCGAGGTTGCCGCCGCGCATGTGGCGGGCGCGCTGACCCTCGAGGACGCGGCGCGTGTCCTCTGCCAGCAGGCGCGGCTCGTCCAGCGCGCCTCGGGGAAGGGCACGATGGCCTTCGTCGCCGTCGGGTGGCAAGACGCCGAGGCGCTCGTGGCGCCTTACGAGGGCCGCCTGGCATGCGCCATCGCCGCGAGCCCCACCGCGACCGTGCTGTCCGGCGAGCCCGAGGCGATGGCGGAGACCCTCGCGAAGCTGGCGGATGCAGGTATCTTTTGCCGTCCCGTGGGCGCAAGCGTCGCTGTGCACGCGCCGCCGATGGACGAGATCGCGAGGCTACTGCCGGCCCTGCTGGGCGATCTTCGCCCGCGCGCGGCCTCGGTTCCCCTGGTTTCGGCGATGACCGGCGAGCCCGCGCGCGGCGAGGATCTCGACGGGGCGTACTGGGCGCGGCAGCTCCGCGAGCCCGTGCGCTTTGCGCAGGCGATCGCGCGCGTCCTCGCCGACGCGGGTGAGCATCCGCCGGTCTTCCTCGAGCTCGCACCCCACTCCATCGTCAAGCCCTCGATCGAGGAGTGCTGCCGAGCCTGGGCGCCGGAGGCGCCGGTCGTCGCCTCACTCGATCGCGCGGAGCGCGCCGCGCGGGCACTCCTCGGGGCGCGGAGCGCGCTCGCTCGTCACGGGGTTGCGTTTCGCACCGAGGAGGCGGGTGAGCGTTCGCCTGCTCGCGCCCATTTGCTGCCGCTGTCGGCCAGGAGCCCCGAGGCGCTGGCCTCGCTGGCCGAGGCCTACGGTCGCACCCTCTCCGTCCACGCGGGTCGGGACGCCGCGTCCACGGATCCCTCGGGGGGCAGCGCCTGCCTGGACGATATCGCCTACACGGCGAGCGCGCGGCGGAGCCACCACGAGCACCGGCTCGCGGTGGTGGGCACGAGCAACGAGGAGATCGCCGCGGCGCTCGAGGCCTTCAGGCGCGGGGAGCAGCCTTCCGGCCTGAGCTACGGCAGAGCGCCTGGGACGCCGCCAAAGGTTGTCTTCGTCTTTTCAGGGCAGGGGTCGCAATGGGCGGGGATGGGCCGCGCGCTCCTGGCCGAGGAGCCGGCGTTCCGCGCCGCGGTCGAGGGGTGCGAGCCGCTGGTGCAGCGGTATGCCGGCTTCTCGCTGCTCGCGGAACTCACGGCCGAGGAAGAGGCCTCCCGCCTGGACGAGACGGAGGTGGCGCAGCCGGCGATCTTCGCGGTGCAGGTGGCCTTGTCGGCGCTGTGGGCGTCGTGGGGGGTGGTGCCGGACGCGGTGATCGGCCACAGCGTCGGTGAGGTGGCGGCGGCGCACATCTCGGGGGCGCTGGGGCTGGAGGAGGCGGTGCGTCTGGTGTGCACCCGCGGGCGGGTGATGCAGCGCGCGACGGGGCTCGGGAAGATGGCCTCGGTGGCGCTGCCCGAGGAGGAGGCGGCGCAGGTGCTCCGCGGCTACGAGGATCGGCTGGCGATCGGGGCGGTCAACGATCCGGGCTCTGTGGTGCTGTCGGGCGAGGCGGCGGCGCTGGCGGAGGTGCTGGAGCGGCTCGAGCGGCAGGGCGTGGAGGGCCGGATGCTGCGCGTGGACTACGCGTTCCATAGCCCGCAGATGGACCCGCTGGCCGGCGAGCTGGCGCGCGAGCTCGGAGCGCTGGAGGCGCGCCAGGGCGCGATCGCGATGTACAGCACGGTGGAGGGCGGGCTCATCGAGGGCGGCGCGCTCGACGCGGCCTACTGGCCGAGGAACGTCCGCGAGCCGGTGCGCTTCGCGCGGGCCGTGGAGGCGGCGCTCGGCGACGGGTACCAGACCTTCGTGGAGGTGGGGCCGCACCCGGTCCTGTCGCTCAGCGTGGAGCGGTGTCTCTCGGCGCGAGGGGCGGAGGGGCGCGCGATCCCCACGCTCCGCCGCGACCAAGGGGGGCGCGGCAGCATGCTCTCGGCCCTCGCGAAGCTGTACGTGCACGGCCACGCCGTGGACTTCGGCCGGCTGTACCCCGAGGACGGGCGCGTGGTCGCGCTGCCGGCGTATCCCTGGCAGCGAAAGCGGTACTGGATCGAAGGCGCGGGCACGCCGCGAGGCGCTCGCAGCACCCCGTCGGAGCACCCGCTGCTGGGCGCGCGGATCGCGGTGGCTGGGGCGAAGGCGGTGTTCGAGGCGATGCTCGGGATGGACGCGATCCCATACCTGATGGACCACCGGGTGCTCGGGCAGGCGGTGGTGCCGGCGACGGGGCTGCTGGAGCTCGCGCGGGCGGCGGGCGAGGCGCTGGGCCTCGGGACGTCGGTGCGGGTCGAGGGGATGGTGGTGAGCGCGCCGCTGTCGCTGCCGGAGCAGGGATGGGTGCGCGTGCAGGTGGTGGTGTCGGAGGCGACGGACGCGGGCCACGCGGTCACGGTGTACAGCCAGCCGCTGTCCTCACGGCACGAGGACGCATGGACCGAGCACGCCACGGGCCGGCTCCGGGCGGCCTCCCGCGAGGCGCCGGCCGCGCTGGTGGATCTGGCTGCTGCGCGCGCGCGCTGCAGCGCCAGCGTGGATGTGGTGGAGCTGTACGGGGCGTTCGAGGGCATGGGCCTGTCGTACGGCCCTGCGTTCCGCGGGCTCGAAGCGCTGTGGCGTGGGCATGGCGAGGTCGTCGCGCGCGTCGCCCTGCCCGCGGCGGCCGGCGAGGACGCCGGGGCCCATGGGGCCCACCCGGCGCTGCTGGACGCGGCGTTGCAGGTTCTCGTCGCGGTCTTCGGCGCGAAGCTCGGGAGCGAGACGTACCTGCCGTGGGAGGTCGGCGACTTCGTGATGTGGCAGCCGGGGGTCACGTCGGCCTGGGTCCACGCGCGGGCGACGGGCGCGGTGGAAGGCAACGCGGAGGTGCTCTCCGGCGACGTCCTGGTGCTGGACGAGGGCGGCGCGGCGGTGGCGGAGCTGAGCGGGGTGCGGTTCAAGCGGGCCGGCGCAGCGGCGCTGCGGCGAGCGATGGCGGCGGCGCCGCTCGAGGACCTGTATGCGATCAGCTGGCAGGAGGGGCGCCCCACGGGCGATGGGACGCCGCCTTCGGGCGCGTGGCTGCTCCTCCACGGGCCGAGCGAGGGCGGGGAGTTCGCGCGGGCGCTCGAGGCGCGTCTCCGGACTGCGGGAGCGCATTGCACGACGGCGGAGCTCGCGGGAGAGGCAGGCGCGATCGCCGCGATGCTGGATGGGGCGGCCCCGGAGCGGCTCCAGGGCGTGGTGTGCCTGTGGGGCGGGAGCGCGGGCGTCTCTACGGCGGAGCGCGCCGAGGCGGCGAGCCTAGAGGCCCTCGCGGTGGTCCAGGCTCTGTCGCGGCGCGAAGGCAAGGCGCCGCCGCGGCTGGTGTGGGTGACGGAAGGCGCGCAGGCGGTGCGCCCAGGCGAGCCGGTGGCGGCGGCCGCAGCGTCGCTGTGGGGGCTGGGCCGCTCGGTGATGCTGGAGCGACCGGAGCTCGGCTGCACGCTGGTGGACCTGGAGCCCGGGGCTGGCGACGTCGTGGAGGCGTTGTGGCACGAGCTCGGCAGGCCGGACGACGAGCGCGAGATCGCTTGGCGCGCGGGCCAGCGGCTCGTGGCGCGGCTGTGCCGGGTTGCAGCGCGCTCGGGGCTGTCGGTTCCGGATGCGCCGTCGTACCGGCTGGAGATCGCGCAGAAGGGGCTGCTCGATCAGCTGCGTCTGCTGCCGGCCGAGCGGCGAGCGCCGGGCGCGGGCGAGATCGAGATCGAGGTGAAGGCCTCCGGGCTGAACTTCCGCGATGTCATCCGGGCCCTGGGCATGGATCCCAGCGAGGGCACGGAGATGGGCCATGAGTGCGCCGGCGTCGTCACGGCACTCGGTGAGGGCGTGCAACACCTGGCCGTGGGCGATGCGGTGATGGCGATCGCGCCGGGGGCGTTCCGCCGGTTCGTGACGGTGGACGCGCGGCTGGCGAGCCCGCAGCCGGTCGGGCTGTCTGCGGCCGAGGCGGCGGCGTTGCCGATCGTGTTCCTGACCGCGTGGTACGCGCTGCACGAGCTTGCGGGGCTCAAGCGCGGCGAGCGGCTGCTGCTGCACGCGGCGGCCGGCGGCGTAGGGATGGCGGCGGTGCAGGTGGCGCAGTGGCTCGGGGCGGAGGTGCTGGCCACGGCAAGCCCGTCGAAGTGGGGCGTGGTGCGGGCGATGGGGGTCGAGCGGGTGGAGAGCTCGCGGACGCTCGCGTTCGCCGACGCGTACAGGACGGCCGGCGTGGACGTGGTGCTGAACGCGCTGGCGGGCGAGTTTGTGGACGCGAGCCTGTCGTTGCTGTCGGCGGGCGGCCGCTTCCTGGAGATGGGCAAGACCGACATCCGCTCGGCCGAGGCGGTGGGAGCGGCCCATCCGGGCGTCATGTACCGGGCATTCGACCTGCTGGAGGTGGAGCCCGAGCGCATCCAGCAGATGTTCCGCCGGGTGAGCGAAGGGTTCGCCGCGGGGTGGCTGCGCCCGCTGCCGGTGCGCGCCTTCGCGGTCACGGAGGCGGAGGCGGCGCTGCGGTTCATGGCGCAGGCGCGGCACACGGGCAAGATTGTGCTGTTGCCGGCGCCGAAGGCGGCGCTGATAGCACCGCAGAGCACGGTGCTGATCACCGGTGGTCTCGGGGCGCTGGGGCTGCACGTGGCGCGCTGGCTGCGGCAGGAGCACGGGGTGCAGCACCTGGTGCTGGTGGGTCGGCGGGCGCCGGAGGGAGCGCAGCGCGCGGCGGTGGAGGCGCTGCGCGAGGCGGGGGCGCGGGTGACGGTGGTGCAGGCGGACGTGGCAGACGCTGCCGCGGTGCAGGCGCTGGTGTCGTCGGTGCCGGCGGAGCTGCCGCTGCGGGGCGTGATCCACGCGGCGGGCGTGCTCGAGGACGGGGTGCTGTCGGAGCAGACGGAGGCGCAGTACGCGAAGGTGTTCGCGCCCAAGGCGCACGGAGCGCGGAACCTGCACGAGGCGACGCGGACGGTGCCGCTGGAGTTGTTCGTGCTGTTCTCGTCGAGCGCGTCGCTGCTGGGCGCAGCGGGACAGGCGAACTACGCGGCAGCCAACGCGTACCTCGACGGCCTGGCCCAGATGCGTCGGGCCGAGGGGCTGCCCGCGCACAGCGTGAGCTGGGGCCCGTGGGCAGAAGGCGGCATGGTCGAGACGCTGAGCGAGCAGCAGCGGGCGCGGTTTGGTCGCATGGGCGTGGGCGCGCTCGCCCCGGCGCAGGGGCTGTCGCTGCTCGGGCGTGCGCTGTCGCGGCCCGAGGCGCACCTCGGCGCGCTGGAGCTCGACCTGCGGGCGCTGGGCAGGGCGCTCGGGGCCGACGTCCCTCCGGTGTGGCGAACGCTGGTGCAGCCGCGGTCGACCCAGGCAACCCGCCGCGCGTCCGCTGCGACCCAGGAGACCTGGAGGAGTCGGCTCGCGGCGCTCTCTCCCGAGGCGCGCGCCGCCGAGGTGGACGCGATGGTGCGGGGCGAGGCAGCCAGGGTCCTCTCCCTCTCCTCTTCCAGCGATCTGGAGGCGGAGCGGCCGCTGCAGGAGCTGGGGCTCGACTCGCTGATGGCGCTGGAGCTGCGCAACGCGCTCTCCGCGCGGGTTGGCAAGGCGCTGCCGGCCACGCTGCTGTTCGATCGGCCCACCGTCGCCGCGCTGCGGCGCTACCTGCTCGACGAGGTTCTGCCCCCTGACGAGCAGATGGCCGCGCTCGCCGCGGTCCAGCCTCGCGTTGCTCCACGCGAGGAGCCGATCGCCATCGTTGGCATCGGCTGCCGTTTCCCGGGCGGGGTGCACGACCTGGAGAGTTTCTGGCGGCTGCTCGAGGGGGAGGTCGACGCGGTCCGCGAGGTGCCGCGGGAGCGCTGGGACATCGACGCGTACTACGACCCGGATCCGGAGGCGGCGGGCAAGATGGTGACCCGCTGGGGCGGGTTCCTGGAGGACGTCGACCGCTTCGACCCCGCCTTCTTCGGCATCTCGCCGCGCGAGGCGGCGAGCATCGACCCGCAACAGCGGCTGCTGCTCGAGACCACCTGGGAGGCGCTCGAGCGCGCGGGCATCTCAGCCGAAGCGCTCGCGGGCACCCGTACGGGCGTCTATGTCGGGATCTGCGGCAACGATTACCAGGGCTTGATGTTCGCCCGCGGCGCCGAGCGTCTGGATCCCTATTCGTTCCTTGGATCGGCGCATAGCGCGACCGTGGGGCGGCTGTCGTACTGGCTCGGGCTGCAGGGGCCCAACATGGCCGTGGACACCGCGTGCTCGTCGTCGCTGGTGGCGGTGCACCTTGCCTGTCAGGCGCTGCGCTCGGGCGAATGCACAACGGCCCTGGCCGGTGGGGTCAACCTGGTGTTGACTCCGGAGCTGACAGTCTACTTCAGCCGGATGCGCGCGATGTCGCCCTCGGGGCGATGCCACGCGTTCTCCGCGGACGCGGACGGCTACGTGCGCGGGGAGGGCTGCGGCGTGCTGGTGCTCAAGCGGCTGTCGGACGCGGAGCGGGACGGCGATCCGATCCTGGCGGTGATCCGGGGCTCGGCCGTCAACCAGGACGGCCGCAGCCAGGGCCTGACGGCGCCCAACGGCCCCGCCCAGGAGGCGGTCATCCGGCAGGCGCTCGCCCAGGCCGGGGTGAGCCCGGCGTCGGTCGGGTACGTGGAGACCCACGGGACGGGGACGCCGCTGGGCGATCCGATCGAAGCGCAGGCGCTCGGCGCGGTGCTTGGCGAGGGGCGCCCAGCCGGGGCGCCGCTGTGGATTGGCTCCGTCAAGACGAATATCGGCCATACCGAGGGCGCCGCGGGTGTCGCGGGCCTGATCAAGGCGGTGCTGGCGCTCTCGCACGAGCGCATCCCGCGCAGCCTGCACTTCACCGCGCCGAACCCGCACATCGCCTGGTCGGAGCTGCCGCTCCAGGTGGTGTCCGAGCCGGTCCCGTGGCCGGCGAACTGCGCGCCTCGCCGCGCCGGGGTGAGCTCGTTCGGCTTCAGCGGGACCAACGCCCACGTCCTCCTCGAGGAAGCGCCGCGGCGAGCGCTGGTCGAGGCGCCCGCAGAGGCGCCCGCGAACGAGGCGACGGCGTACCTGCTGCCGCTGTCGGCCAAGAGCCCGGAGGCGCTGAGCGCGCTGGCGGCGACCTATGCGACCTTCCTGCCGGCGTCGGACGCGCGCCTCGGCGACATCGCGTACACGGCGAGCGCGCGGCGGAGCCATCACGAGCACCGGCTGGCCGTGGCCGGCGGGAGCAAGGACGAGCTGGCGGCCGCGCTCGCGGCATACGCGCGGGGCGAGCGGGCCGCCGCGGGCGTGCTCGAAGGCAAGGCGACGGAGACCCCGCCGAAGGTGGTGTTCGTGTTCCCCGGGCAGGGCTCGCAATGGGCAGGCATGGGGCGGCAGCTCTTCGCGGAGGAGCCGGAGTTCCGGCGGGCGCTCGCGGCGTGCGACGAGGCGATCCGACGCGAGGCCGGCTTCTCGGTGATCGAGGTGCTGGCGGCCGAAGACAGCGCGCGGCGGCTCGAGTCGATCGACGTGGTGCAGCCCGTGCTGTTCGCGATCGAGGTGGCGCTCGCGGCGCTGTGGCGGGCGTGGGGCGTCGAGCCCGACGCCGTGGTGGGCCACAGCATGGGCGAGGTGGCCGCGGCCCACGTGGCGGGCGCGCTGTCGCCGGAGGACGCCGCAGCCGTCATCTGCCGGCGCAGCCGCCTGCTCCGCGCGGTGAGCGGCCGAGGCGCCATGGCGCTCGTCGAGCTCAGCATGACGGACGCGGAGCGTGCGCTCGCGGGGTACGAGGATCGCCTCAGCGTGGCGGTGAGCAATGGCCCGCAGTCCACCGTGATCGCTGGCGATCCGGATGCTCTCGGCGAGGTGCTGGCGGCGCTGGAAACCCGGAGCGTGTTCTGCAAGCGGGTGAAGGTGGACGTGGCGTCGCACAGCCCATCCATGGATCCCCTGTGCGGCGAGTTGCTCGTCGCGTTGCAGGCAGTTGCCCCCATGGCGGCGCGCGTGCCGATGCGCTCCACCGTGACAACGCGGCTCCTGCGCGGCCACGAGCTCTCGGCGGGCTACTGGGCGGACAACCTGCGCCGGCCGGTGCGGTTCTCGCAGGTGGTGCAGCGCCTGATCGCCGAGGGGCACGCGCTCTTCGTGGAGATGAGCCCGCACCCGATCCTGTTGCCGTCCGTCGAGGAGAACCTGCGCGAGGTCAGGGCGGAGGGCGCGGCGATCGCGTCCCTGCGCCGGGGGCAGCCGGAGCTCCTCAGCCTGCTTGAATCGATCGGGCGGCTGTACGTGCACGGCCATCCGGTCTCATGGCAGCGGCTCCCTGTGGGAGGCGGGCGCGTCATCGGGCTGCCGTCGTACCCGTGGCAGCGCCAGCGCTGCTGGCTCGAGGGCGTGGGGAGGCCGGCCAGCAGGCCGAAGGAGGTCCGGGTGCTGGACCAGGACGAGGCCGCGTATCCGCTCTCGGAGGTGGTCGTGCGCCCCGAGGCGCACCTTGAAGGCGAGGCGGATGCGCTGGCCGGGTGCGTTTACGACGTCGCGTGGCGGCGCGCAGCGCCGCTGCCCGAGGCGACGCTGGCCCCGGCGGGCGCGTGGCTGATCTTCGCCGACCAGGGCGGCGTGGGGGCAGCGCTCTGCGGGCACATGCGCTCGAAGGGGCAGCAGTGCGTGCTGGTCTCGGCGAGCGCCGGGTACGAGCGGGTGGAGCCGGATCGGTACGGGATCGACCCCTCGAAGGCGGACGACTACCGGCGGCTGCTGCGCGAGGCGTTCGGCGACGCGAGGCGCTGCACCGGCGCGGTGCACCTCTTCAGCCTGGACGCCGTGCCCTTCGAGGCGACCACGGCCGAGAGCCTGGCAGCGGATCTCGTGCGGGGCAGCGTGAGCGCCGCAGCCATGGTGCAGGGGATCGCGCTGGATACGCTGGCCGCCCCGCGGCTGTTCTTCGTGACGCGCGGGGCGCAGCGGCCCTTACCCTGCGACGCCGCGTGGGTGTCGCAGGCGCCGCTCCTCGGGCTCGCCGGGGCGCTCGCGCTGGAGCACCCCGAGCTCGGGTGCAAGCGGATCGATCTGGACCCCGCGGCGGGCGTGGTCTCCACGGACGTCCTGTTCCGGGAGCTCGCAGCGAACGAGGGCGAGGATCAGGTTGCCCTGCGGGGCGGCGACCGGTACGTGGCGAGGCTGGTCCGTGGCCGGCTCGAGGCCGACGTGGCCGCGGTCGCGTCCATCCGCGGGGATGCGACCTACCTGATCACCGGCGGCCTCGGGGGGCTGGGCCTCGCGCTCGCGCGCTGGCTGGTTGGCCGGGGCGCGCGGCATCTCGCGCTGGTGGGGCGCCGCGGTCCGGGCGAGGACGCGCAGAGGGCCATCCAGGCGATGGAAGCGGCCGGCGCGCGGATCGCCGTCTTCCAGGCCGACGTCTCGAGGCGCGACGACGTGGCGCGGGTAGCGGCGGCGATCGAGGCCACCTTGCCGGAGCTCCGCGGCGTCGTGCACGCGGCGGCGGTGCTGGACGACCGCACGGTCCTCGAGCTCTCGGAGGAGAGCTTCCGGCGCGTGTTCGCGCCGAAGGCGCTCGGGGCGTGGAACCTCCACGAGATGAGCGCGGGCCTCCGGCTCGACTTCTTCGTGCTGTACTCGTCGGCCGCCTCGCTCCTGGGCTCGCCGGGGCAGGGTAATTACTCGGCCGCGAATGCGTTCCTCGACGCCCTCGCCCGCCGGCGGGAGCGCTTGGGCCTGCCCGCGATGAGCATCCGATGGGGCGCGTTCTCGGAGGTGGGCCTCGCGGCTGCGCAAGAGAACCGAGGGGAGCGCCTTTCGGCGCGGGGCCTCGCGGGCCTCACCCCGAAGGAGGGCCTTGATGCGCTCGCGCGGCTCCTCGCTCGCCCGCGGGCAGAGGTGGCCGTCGCCCGGCTCGACGCGCGACGCTGGGCCGAGGCGCACGGCGTGGCCGGCGCTCCCTTCTGGGCGGAGGTGCTCGAGGCCGAGCGTCGGGCATCGCCGGCGATATCGATCCGCGCGGAGCTCGAGCAGCGAACACCCGGGGACGCGGCGGCGATCGTCGAACGCCTGCTCGTGGAGGAGGTGGGGCGTGTGCTACGGCTGGCTCCCTCCCGGATCGCTCGGACCGACCGCCTGCGCTACCTGGGCTTCGACTCCCTGATGGCGCTGGAGCTCAAGAACCGGCTGCAGTCGGCCCTCGGGATCCAGGTCACGGGCGCGGCGCTGCTCCGGCACGACAGCATCGCCGCGATCGCCTCGCACCTGCTCGAGCGCATGGCGCTGGGGCCCGTCGCGAACGACGTGGGCGCGGTGCCCGCGCCCCCCGTGATCGAGCCGGCGCCCGAGGAGCGGCATCGACCGTTCCCGCTCACCGACATCCAGCAGGCGTACTGGCTGGGCCGGGGTGTGACCGCCGAGCTCGGCGGCGTGGGATGTCACTACTACATCGAGCTCGAGTCCGAGGGGCTCGACGTCGAGCGCCTCTCCTCGGCTTGGGCGGCGCTGATCGAGCGGCACGACATGCTGCGGGCCGTCATCCTCCCGGACGGCGAGGCGAAGATCCTGGAGGAGGTGCCGCCGTATGCGATCGCGACGATCGATCTCCGGGGGCGCCCGGCTGACGTGATCGCCGCGACGCTGGCCGAGCTGCGCGAGACGATGTCGCACCGGCTCTACGCGCCGCACGAGTGGCCGCTCTTCGACATCCGGGCCGCGATGCTCCCGGGGGGGCGCGTCCGCGTCCACTTCAGCATCGACCTGCTGATCGTCGACGCCACGAGCATGCTGAGGCTCTTCGCCGAGTGGCGCGACCACTACCAGGACCCGCATGCTTCGCGCCGGCGCATCTCCCTCTCGTTCCGCGACTACGTGCTGGCCGAGGCGGCGCTGGCTGGCTCCGACGGCGCGCGCCTGTCCGATGCCTACTGGCTCGAGCGGATTCCGACGCTGCCGAACGCGCCGGAGCTCCCGCGGCTCCCCATCCAGCCCGGGCAGCGCGCGCGCTTCACGCGGCGGGCCGGCGCGCTCGAGCGAGGCCCCTGGCAGCGGCTGAAGGAGCTCGCGCGCCGGCAGGGCGCGACGCCGAGCGAGGTCCTCTGCGCCGCGTTCTCCGAGGTGCTGGCCGCATGGAGCCGGAGCCCTCGCTTCTGCATCGTCCTCACGGCGTCGCGGCGCCTGCCGCTGCACCCGGAGGTCGAGGACCTCGTTGGCGAGTTCACGTCGACGATCCTCCTCGAGGTGGACGCCGCGCCCGGCACGTTCGAGCAGCGCGCGGCGCGGCTCTGGGCGCAGCTCCGGAGCGACCTGGACCACCTGCACACGAGCGGCGTGCGCGTCCTGCGCGAGCTCAACCGCGCGCGCGGGCAGGTGGCCGAGAACCTCGTGCCCATCGTCTTCACGAGCGCGCTCGGGCTGCAGAAGGACGGGGACTGGCCGATGCGTTGGCTGGGGGAGACCGTCCACGGGATCAGCCAGACCCCGCAGGTCTGCCTGGACCACAGCACCCTCGAGGAGGACGGGCGGCTGCTCTTCAACTGGGACGCGATCGACGCGGCCTTCCCGGAGGGCGTGCTGGACGCGATGTTCGACGCCTATGGCCGGCTACTGCGCCAGCTCGCCGCGGACGACGCCGCCTGGAGCGCGTCGCCGGCCGAGCTCTTGCCGGTTCCGGCGCCGCAGCTCGAGCAGCGCGCTCACGCCAACGCCACCTCCGCGCCCATCTCGAGCGCGCTGCTCCACACCCTGTTCGCCGACCAGGCCCGGCGCAGCCCGGCGCAGGAGGCGGTGGCGAGCCCGCGGCGGCGCATCTCGTACGGGGAGCTCCACGACCGCGCCGCGTGGGTCGGCCGCCGCTTGCGCGAGCTAGGGGCCGAGCGGGGGCGCCTGGTCGCCGTCGTGATGGACAAGGGCTGGGAGCAGGTCGTCGCGGTGCTCGGCGTGCTCATGTCCGGCGCGGCGTACCTGCCGATCGACGCGGCCGTCCCCCCCGAGCGGCTGCATGCGCTGCTGGAGCACGCGGAGGCCCGCCTGGTCCTGACGCAGACGTGGGTCGACGCGTGCGCGCTCTGGCCCGCGGACGTCCAGCGCCTCTCCGTCGACGACGAGGCCGCCTGGGCCTCCGTTCCCGCAGAGCCCATCGAGCCGCTTCAGGCGCCGGAGGATCTCGCCTACGTCATCTACACTTCCGGATCGACCGGCGCGCCGAAGGGAGTCCGGATCGATCACCGCGGCGCGGTCAACACGATCCTCGACGTGAACCAGCGGTTCGGCGTCGGCCCTGGGGACAGGGTGCTCGCGCTGTCGTCGTTGAGCTTCGATCTTTCCGTGTACGACGTGTTTGGCGTGCTCGCCGCTGGCGGGACCATCGTGTTGCCCGAGCACGAGCGGCGGCTGGACCCGGCGCACTGGACCGAGCTCCTCGCCGAGGAGCGGGTGACGCTCTGGAACTCCGTCCCGGCGTTGATGGAGATCTGGGTGGAGCACGCGGAGGATCGCAGGGGCGCGATGCCGGCGTCGTTCCGGCTCGCGATGCTGAGCGGCGACTGGATCCCGGTCACCCTGCCGGATCGCATCCGATCGCTCGCAGCCGCGCGCCCGGCCGGAGCGAGGCCGGTCGAGGTGATCAGCCTGGGCGGCGCGACCGAGGCCTCCATCTGGTCGATCCTCTACCCCATCGAGCGCGTCGATCCGCGGTGGAAGAGCATCCCCTACGGTCGCCCCATGGTGAACCAGCGCTTCGATGTGCTGGACGACGCGCTCGACCCCTGTCCGGACTGGGTCCCTGGTCACCTCTATATCGGCGGGATCGGGCTCGCGCAGGGTTATCATCGCGACGAGGCCGAGACGCGAACGAGCTTCATCGTCCACCCGCGCACGGGGGAGCGGCTCTATCGCACCGGGGACATGGGCCGTTACCTGCCCGGCGGGGACATCGAGTTCCTCGGTCGTCGCGACACCCAGGTGAAGGTCGGCGGCCACCGGATCGAGCTCGGCGAGATCGAGGCGGCGCTGGTCCAGCACCCGCGCGTCGCCGCCGCGGCCGTCGTCGTGAAGGGAGATCCTCGCGGCCAGCGGCGCCTCGCGGCCTATGTCGTCCCGGCGCCTGACGGCGGAGCGGGGATCGAGGAGGCGCTGCGCGGCTTCTTGCGGACCAAGCTGCCGGAGTACATGGTCCCGGCCGCGATTGTTGCGATTGACGCCTTGCCGCTGACTGGAAACGGCAAGGTCGATCGCGGCGCGCTGACCCGGCGGCAGGACGCTGCGCCGCCCTTTCCCGCGGAGGCCCACGCCGCGCCGCAAGACGGCAACGAGGCGCAGATCGCCGCGATCGTCGCGGATGTGCTGGGGCTCGACGAGATCAGCGTGCAGCAGAGCTTCTTCGATCTGGGCGCGAGCTCGATCCAGCTCGTCCGGATCGCGAACCGGATACGGAAGGCGCTCCAGGTGGAGCTCCCGATCGTCGAGATGTTCCGCCGCCCCAACGTCCGCGAGCTGTCCAGCCTCCTGTCCCACCCGGGGGGCGAGATCGGCTCTCTGGACAGAGCGCGCGCGCGCGCCGAGGCCCGGCTTAGATCCCGCGCGCGGCATTGATGCGAGCGGCCCAACCCTTGTCGCCGCGGCTCGGGACCGGCGTCGCGGCGTGCGATTGAGGTAATCGAGGAATGAAGAAAATGGACAGCGATGCCCTCGAGGGAGCAATCGCGATCATCGGAATGGCGGGCAGATTCCCCGGCGCGCGCGACGTCGGCGAGCTCTGGCGGAACCTGCGCGATGGCGTCGAGTCCGTCACGTTCTTCTCCGAGGAGGAGCTGCTCGCCTCCGGGGTCGATCCCGCGCTTCTCGCCACCCCGGGCTATGTCCGGGCAGGGGCCGTCCTCAAGGGCGTCGACGAGTTCGACGCTTCGTTCTTCGGCATCAGCAGGCGCGAGGCCGAGCTCACGGATCCGCAGCACCGCATCTTCCTGGAGAATGCGTGGGAGGCGATCGAGAGCGCCGGATACGACCCTCACGCCTACGAGGGATCCATCGGTGTCTTCGCCGGGGCCAGCGTGAGCACCTACCTGCTCCGTGAGCTCCTGTCGGGCCGCGCGATCACGACGAAAGGGGCCGCCGGCTTCCTGACGCTCGTCGGCAACGACAAGGATTACCTGGCGACCCGCGTCGCGCACAAGCTCGACCTTCGTGGGCCGAGCGTCAGCATCCAGACCGCCTGCTCGACGTCCCTTGTGGCGGTGCACATGGCTTGCGCGAGCCTCCTCGCCCGCGAGTGCGATATGGCGCTCGCGGGCGGGGTGACGGTGCGGATCCCGCACCGCGTGGGGTATCTGTACGAGGAGGGGTTCATCTTCACGCCCGACGGTCATTGCCGGGCCTTCGACGCGGGGGCGCAGGGAACCCACCCCGGCAGCGGCTCCGGCGTCGTCCTCTTGAAGCGCCTCGCGGACGCGATCGAGGACGGGGATTTCATCCACGCGATCGTCCGCGGATCGGCCGTCAACAACGACGGGGCGGCGAAGGTGGGCTTCACTGCGCCGAGCGAGATCGGCCAGGCCCACGTGATCACCGAGGCGCTGGCCGTCGCGGGGGTCGAGGCGCGGAGCATCGGGTACGTCGAGGCGCACGGGACGGGCACGGCCATCGGGGATCCCATCGAGATCTCGGCGCTTACCCGGGCGTTCCGCGCCGACACCGAGGAGCGGCAGTTCTGTGCCGTGGGCTCGATCAAGAGCAACATGGGGCACCTCGAGTCGGCGGCGGGCATCGCCAGCCTGATCAAGGCCGTCCTCGCGCTCCGGCACCGGAAGCTGCCGCCCAGCCTGCACGTCGCGTCGCCGAACCCGCTGATCGATTTCGAGCGCAGCCCATTCTACGTCAACACGGCGCTCAAGGACTGGGACGCCGGCGAGATGCCGCGGCGGGCCGGGGTGAGCTCGTTCGGGATCGGAGGGACGAACGCCCATGTCGTGCTGGAGGAGGCGCCCCCGGTCGCCGCCCCGGCGCCGTCCGCGGAGGCGAAGCTCCTGCTCTTGCCGCTGTCCGCGAAGAGCCCCGAATCGCTCTCAGCGCTGGCCGGGGCGTACGTGCCGTTCCTGTCAGACAGCGACGCGGGCAGCCTCGAAGACATCGTGTTCACGGCCAGCCTCCGGCGCCGCCACCACGAGCACCGGCTCGCGGTGGTCGGCGCGAGCCGCGAGGAGATGGCGGCGGCGCTCGAGGCGTTCGCGCGGGGCGAGGACACCGCGGGCGTGGCCGTCGGAAAGGCGCCGCAGGCGCCGCCGAAGGTGGTGTTCGTCTTCCCCGGGCAGGGCTCGCAATGGGCGGGCATGGGCAGACAGCTCTTCGCCGAGGAGCCGGCGTTCCGGCGGGCGCTCGAGGCGTGCGACCAGGCGATCCGGCGCGAGGCCGGCTTCTCGGTGATCGAGGCGCTCCACGCCGAGGACAGCGCAGCGCGGCTCGGGGCGATCGACGTGGTGCAGCCGGCGCTGTTCGCGATCGAGGTGGCGCTCGCGGCGCTGTGGCGGGCGTGGGGCGTCGAGCCCGACGCCGTGGTGGGCCACAGCATGGGCGAGGTGGCCGCGGCCCACGTGGCGGGCGCCCTGTCGCTCCGCGACGCGGCGGCGATCATCTGCCGCCGCAGCCGCCTCCTGCGGAGGGTGAGCGGGCGAGGGGTGATGGCGCTGTGCGAGCTGCCCGTGCCCGAGGCCGAGGCCGAGCTCCGCGGCTACGAGGATCGGCTGAGCATCGCCGTGAGCAACGGCCCTCGCTCGACGGTGATCGCGGGCGAGCCGGCGGCGATGGACGAGCTCCTCGCCAGGCTGGAGCGGAAGAAGGTCTTCTGCCGGCGGGTGAAGGTGGACGTCGCGTCGCACAGCCCGCAGATGGATCCGCTCCGTGAGGAGCTCGTGGCCGCCCTGCGCGACGTGGCGCCGGCTCCGGTCGGTACCCCGATGCGCTCGACGGTGACGGGGGAATGGCTGCGCGGCGGAGAGCTCACCGCGGCGTACTGGGCCGACAACCTGCGCAAGCCGGTGCTGTTCGGCCGCGCGATCGGCGACCTGCTGGAGGGCGGGCACCAGATCTTCCTGGAAATGAGCCCTCACCCTCTCCTCGTGCCGTCGGTCGAGGAGATCCTGCTCCATGGCAACCGGGACGGCGCGGCGATCGCGTCGCTCCAGCGGGACTCCGACGAGCGCCGGTGTCTCCTGCGCGCGGCCGGGGCGCTGTATGCGCGCGGGTACGCCATGGCGTGGAAGAAGCTCCGCCCGGAGGGGGGGCGCGTCGTGCTGCTGCCGAGCTACGCCTGGCAGCGGACGCGGTACTGGGTGGACGCTGGCAGCGGGGCCGACGAGGAGCAAAGCAGCGCCGCCGTGCCGGCGTCGGCGGCCGCGCCGGCCCCTTCAGGCCGGCTCTACGAGATCGTCTGGCAGGAAGAACCCTGCCCGGTCGAGCCCGCGCCCGTCGCGGGATCCTGGCTGGTGCTCCACCGGGGCACCGCGCTCGCGCGGGCGCTCCTGTCGCGCTCCGCGCCGGCGGGCGCGCGGTGCATCCCGGGAGCGCTCGACGCGCCCGCGGCGGCCTACCGGGCGGCGCTGGAGGCCGCGGGCCCGGGCGGGCTCCAGGGGGTCGTGTGCGTGTGGGGCGGCGACGACGGCACCTCCGGGGCGGAGCGCGCCGAGGCCGCGAGCGTCGCGGCGCTGCAGTTCGTGCACGAGATCTTCCGGCGCGAGGACGCGGCGCCGCCGCGGCTGCTCTGGGTGACGGAGGGCGCGCAGGCGGTGCGCGCCGGCGAGCCCGTCGCGGTGGCGGAGGCGTCGCTCTGGGGGCTGGGTCGAGCGGTGATCGCGGAGCGGCCAGAGCTCGGCTGCACGCTCGTCGATCTGGAGCCTTCCGCGAGCGACGCCGTGGACGCGCTCTTGCGCGAGCTCGGGCGCCCGGACGACGAGGACCAGATCGCCTGGCGCGGGGGGAAGCGCTACGCGGCGAGGCTCGTCGAGGCGCGGCCGCGGCTCGAGCTCGCGGGTGGACCACGGATCGCGGCGCAGAGCACGGTGCTGATCACCGGCGGGCTCGGGGCGCTGGGCCTGCGCGTCGCCCGGTGGCTCCGCGAGGAGCACGGGGTGCAGCACCTGCTCCTCGCCGGGCGCCGCGCGCCGGCGGGGGACCAGCTCGCCGCCATCGAGGCGCTGCGCGCGGCGGGGGCGCGCGTCACCCTGGCGCAGGTCGACGTCGCGGATGCGTCTCAGGTCGAGGCCGCGCTGCAGCTCGTTCCCGCAGATCTGCCGCTGAGCGGGGTGATCCACGCGGCCGCTGTCCTCGACGATGGGGTCCTCTCGAGGCAGACCGCGGAGCGTTACGCGCAGGTCCTCGCGCCGAAGGCGCGGGGCGCCTGGAACCTGCACCAGGCGACGCGTGACGTCCCGCTCGACTTCTTCGTCCTGTTCTCCTCCGGCGCCTCGGTGCTCGGAGCTGCGGGGCAGAGCAGCTACGCGGCGGGGAATGCGTTCCTGGACGGCCTTGCGCACGCGCGCCGCGCGGAGGGGCTGCCGGCGCACAGCCTGAGCTGGGGTCCGTGGGGTGAGGTGGGGCTCGCCATGGGGCTGGACGACCTCCAGCGGGCGCGTGTCGCGCGGCAGGGGCTCGGCATGCTCCCGCCCGCGCAGGCGATCGCGCTCCTCGGGCGAGCGCTCGCGCGGCCGGAAGCGCACCTCTGCCCGCTGTCCCTCGATGTCGAGGCGGCGCGGCGCGCCTCCCCGGCGGGCGCGCCGGCGCCCCTCTGGCGGGCGCTCGTCGCCCCCCGGCCGGCGCTCGGTGGAGCGCTGCGGCTCGCGGAGCTCTCGCCCTCGGCGCGGCGTAGGGAGCTGGAAGCGGCGGTGCGGGGGGACGTGGCCAAGGTGCTCTCGCTCGGCTCGGCCAGCGACACGCCCGTCGACCGCCCGCTGCGGGAGCTCGGGCTCGACTCGCTCATGGCGCTCGAGCTGCGCAACCGGCTCTCGGCGCGCATCGGCCGGCCGCTGTCGGCGACGGTCGTCTTCGATCACCCGACGGTCGCGGCGCTCTCCCGGTTCCTGTGCGATCAAGTGGCCGGGATTCACGGTGAACGCCCCGCGATCGAGCCCGCGCCCCGTCCCCGGGACGAGCCGATCGCTGTCGTGGCCATCGGCTGCCGCTTCCCCGGCGGCGTGCGCGATCCCGAGAGCTTCTGGCGGCTGCTCGAGCGGGGCGAGGACGCGGTCGGCGAGGTGCCCCGCGAGCGCTGGGACATCGACGCCTATTACGATCCCGATCCGGACGCGCCCGGCAAGATGATGAGCCGCTGGGGCGGGTTCCTCGAAGGGGTGGACCTCTTCGACCCGAGCTTCTTCGAGATCTCGCCCCGCGAGGCGGCGGGGCTGGATCCGCAGCAGCGCCTGTTCCTCGAGGTGAGCTGGGAGGCGATCGAGCGCGCCGGCCTCCCGCCGGAGGCGCTGATGGGCAGCGACACGGGGGTCTTCCTCGGGATCTGCACCCACGATTACCAGACGCTGGCGCGGGGCGGCCGGGAGGGCCTCGACCCGTTCACGATGCTGGGTACGGCGCACAGCATGAGCGTGGGCCGGCTCTCGTACTGGCTCGGTCTCAGGGGCCCGAACATGCCTGTGGACACCGCGTGCTCGTCCTCGCTCGTGGCCATTCACCTGGCGTGTCAGGCCCTCCGGAACGGCGAGTGCTCCCTGGCGCTCGCGGGCGGGGTCAATCTGATCCTGAGCCCGGAGCACACCGTGGGTCTCACCAAGACCCGCGCGCTGTCGCCGACGGGCCGGTGCCGGGCGTTCTCGGCGGACGCCGACGGCTTCGTCCGGAGCGAGGGGTGCGGCGTGCTGGTGCTCGAGCGCCTGTCGGACGCGGTGCGGCGGGGCGATCCCATCCTGGCCGTCGTGCGCGGCTCGGCGATCAACCAGGACGGGCGGAGCAACGGACCGACGGCGCCGAGCGGCCCGGCGCAGGAGGTGGTGATCCGGCGGGCCCTGGCGCAGGCGGGGGTCCCGCCCTCCGGCGTGGGGTACGTCGAGGCGCACGGGACAGGGACCCAGCTCGGCGATCCCATCGAGGTGCAGGCGCTCGGGGCCGTGCTCGGCGAAGGACGCGCGCCGGAGCGGCCCGTGATCGTCGGATCCGTGAAGACGAACATCGGCCATACCGAGGCCGCCGCCGGCGTCGCGGGCGTCATCAAGGCGGTGCTGGCCCTGCAGCGCGCGCGCATCCCGAGGTCGCTGCATTTCACGGCGTCCAACCCGCATATCCCGTGGGCCGAGCTCCCCGTGAAGGTGGCTTCGGAGGAGACCCCGTGGCCCGACTCGCCGCGGATCGCCGCGGTGAGCTCGTTCGGGCTGAGCGGGACGAACGCGAACGTGGTCCTCGAGGAGGCGCCGCCCCCGGCGGCCCGGAGCGTGCCGCGCGCGGACGACGCGCCGGTCCTGTTCCCCGTCTCGGCGCATGGCCCCGAGGCGCTCGTGGCAGCGGCGGCGGCGTACGGGCGGTTCCTCTCGGCGGAGGGAGGCGGCGACGCGTCTCCGCTGAGGGATATCGCATATACAGCGAGCGTACGTCGCGGCCACCGGGAGCACCGCCTGGCCGTCGTGGGGAGCTCCCGGGCGGAGATCGGCGCGGCGCTCGAGGCCTTCGGGCGCGGCGAGGCGCCGGCGGGCGTCGTGCGAGGGCGAGCGTCGCGGGGCGCGCCGCCGAGGGTGGTGTTCGTGCTCTCCGGGCAGGGGTCGCAATGGGCGGGGATGGGCCGCGCGCTCCTTGCCGAGGAGCCGGCGTTCCGCGCCGCGGTCGAGGGGTGCGAGCCGCTGGTGCAGCGGTATGCCGGCTTCTCGCTGCTCGCGGAGCTCACGGCCGAGGAAGAGGCTTCCCGCCTGGGCGAGACGGAGGTGGCGCAGCCGGCGATCTTCGCGATGCAGGTGGCCTTGTCGGCGCTGTGGGCGTCGTGGGGGGTGGTGCCGGACGCGGTGATCGGCCACAGCGTTGGGGAGGTGGCGGCGGCGCACATCTCGGGGGCGCTGGAGCTGGAGGAGGCGGTGCGTCTGGTGTGCACCCGCGGGCGGGTGATGCAGCGCGCGACGGGGCTCGGGAAGATGGCCTCGGTGGCGCTGCGCGAGGAGGAGGCGGCGCGGGCGCTTCGCGGCTACGAGGATCGGCTGGCGATCGGGGCGGTCAACGATCCGGGCTCTGTGGTGCTGTCGGGCGAGGCGGCGGCGCTGGCGGAGGTGCTGGAGCGGCTCGAGCGGCAGGGCGTGGAGGGGCGGATGCTGCGCGTGGACTACGCGTTCCATAGCCCGCAGATGGAGCCGCTGGCCGGCGAGCTTGCGCGCGAGCTCGGAGGGCTGGCGGCGCGCCCGGGCGCGCTCGCGATGTACAGCACGGTGGAGGGCGGGCTCATCGAGGGCGGCGCGCTCGATACGACCTACTGGCCGAGGAACGTCCGCGAGCCGGCGCGCTTCGCGCGGGCCGTGGAGGCGGCGCTCGGCGATGGGTACCAGACCTTCGTGGAGGTGGGGCCGCACCCGGTCCTGTCGCTCAGCGTGGAGCGGTGTCTCTCGGCACGAGGCGCGGAGGGGCGCGCGGTCCCCACGCTCCGGCGCGATCAGGGGGGGCGCGGCAACATGCTCTCGGCGCTCGCGAAGCTCTACGCGCACGGCCACGCCGTGGACTTCGGCCGGCTGTACCCCGAGGGCGGGCGCGTGGTCGCGCTTCCGGCGTATCCCTGGCAACGCGAGCGGTACTGGATCGAAACCGCGCGCTCGCCCGCAGCGGGGAGTGGTGGTGTCGCGACCAGGCACCCGCTGCTGGGCGCGCGGATCGCGGTGGCTGGGGCGAAGGCGGTGTTCGAGGCGACGCTCGGGATGGAGGCCGTGCCGTACCTGGGGGAGCACCGGGTGTTCGGGCAGGCGGTGATTCCCGGGACGGGGCTGCTGGAGCTCGCGCGCGCGGCGGGCGAGGCGCTGGGCCTTGGGACGTCGTCGCGGGTCGAGGGGCTGGTGGTGGGAGCGCCGCTGTCGCTGCCGGAGCAGGGATGGGTGCGCGTGCAGGTGGTGGTGTCCGAAGCGACGGACGCGGGCCACGCGGTCGCTGTGTACAGCCAGCCGCTGTCGTCGCGACCGGAAGGGGGTTGGACCGAGCACGCGGTGGGACGGCTGCGCGTGGGCTCCGGCGAGGCGCCGGTGGCCGCGGCGGATCTGGGTGCGGCGCGCGCTCGCTGTGGCACGGGCGTGGATGTGGCGGAGCTGTACGGGTCGTTCGAGGGCATGGGCCTGTCGTACGGCCCTACGTTTCGCGGGCTCGAAGCGCTGTGGCGTGGCCATGGCGAGGTCGTCGCGCGCGTCGCCCTGCCCGCCCAGACCGGCGAGGGCGCCGGGCCCTACGGAGCCCACCCGGCGCTGCTGGACGCGGCGTTGCAGGCGCTCGGGGCGGCCTTCGGAGCGAAGCTCGGGAGCGAGACATACCTGCCGTGGGAGATCGGCGGCTTCGTGGTGCGGCAGCCAGGCGTGACGTCGGCCTGGGTCCACGCGCGAGCGACGGGCGCAGCCGAAGGCCCTGCGGAGGTGCTCTCCGGCGACGTCCTGGTCTTGGATGAGGGCGGCGCGGCGGTGGCGGAGCTGAGCGGGGTACGGTTCAAGCGTGCCGACGCGGCGGCGCTGCGGCGTGCGATGACGGCGGCGCCGCTCGAGGACCTGTATGCGATCACCTGGCAGGAGAGGCGCCCCGCGGGCGATGAGACAGGGCCGTCGGGCGCGTGGGTCCTGCTGCGCGGACCGGAGGAGGACGTGGCGCTCGCGCGGGCGCTCGAGGCGCGCCTGCGGTCCGCGGGAGCGCACTGCACGACGGCGGAGGTCGCGAGAGAGGCAGGCGCGATCGCCGCGATGCTGGACGGAGCGGGCCCGGAGCGGCTCCAGGGCGTGGTGTGCCTGTGGGGCGGCGGCGCGGGCGCCTCTACGGCGGAGCGCGCCGAGGCGGCGAGCCTAGAGGCCCTCGCGGTGGTCCAGGCGCTGTCGCGGCGCGAAGACAAGGCGCCGCCGCGATTGTTCTGGGTGACGGAGGCAGCGCAGGCGGTGCGCCCAGGCGAGCCGGTGGCGGCGGCGGCGGCGTCGCTGTGGGGGCTGGGCCGCTCGGTGATGCTGGAGCGCCCGGAGCTCGGCTGCACGCTGGTGGATCTGGAGCCCGGGGCTGGCGACGCCGCGGAGGCGCTGTGGCACGAACTCGGCAAGTCGGACGACGAGCGCGAGATCGCCTGGCGGACGGGCCAGCGACACGTGGCGCGGCTGTGCCGGGTCGCAGCGCGCTCGGGGCTGTCGGTTCCGGATGCGCCGTCGTACCGGCTGGAGATCGCGCAGAAGGGGCTGCTCGATCAGCTGCGTCTGCTGCCCGCCGAGCGGCGAGCGCCGGGGCCAGGCGAGATCGAGATCGAGGTGAAGGCCTCGGGGCTCAACTTCCGCGACGTCATCCGGGCCCTGGGCATGGATCCGAGCGAGGGCACGGAGATGGGCGGCGAGTGCGCCGGCGTCGTCACGGCACTCGGCGAGGGCGTGCAACACCTGGCCGTGGGCGATGCGGTGATGGCGATCGCGCCGGGGGCGTTCCGCCGGTTCGTGACGGTGGACGCGCGGCTGGCGAGCCCGCAGCCGGTCGGGCTGTCTGCGGCCGAGGCGGCGGCGTTGCCGATCGTGTTCCTGACCGCGTGGTACGCGCTGCACGAGCTTGCGGGGCTCAAGCGCGGCGAGCGGCTGCTGCTGCACGCGGCGGCCGGCGGCGTAGGGATGGCGGCGGTGCAGGTGGCGCAGTGGCTCGGGGCGGAGGTGCTGGCCACGGCAAGCCCGTCGAAGTGGGGCGTGGTGCGGGCGATGGGGGTCGAGCGGGTGGAGAGCTCGCGGACGCTCGCGTTCGCCGACGCGTACAGGACGGCCGGCGTGGACGTGGTGCTGAACGCGCTGGCGGGCGAGTTCGTGGACGCGAGCCTGTCGTTGCTGTCGGCGGGCGGTCGCTTCCTGGAGATGGGCAAGACCGACATCCGCTCGGCCGAGGCGGTGGGAGCGGCCCATCCGGGCGTCATGTACCGGGCGTTCGACCTGCTGGAGGTGGAGCCCGACCGGATCCAGCAGATGTTCCGCCGGGTGAGCGAAGGGTTCGCCGCGGGGTGGCTGCGCCCGCTGCCGGTGCGCGCCTTCGCGGTCACGGAGGCGGAGGCGGCGCTGCGGTTCATGGCGCAGGCGCGGCACACTGGCAAGATCGTGCTGTTGCCGGCGCCGAAGGCGGCGCTGATAGCGGCGCAGAGCACGGTGCTGATCACCGGTGGTCTCGGCGCGCTGGGGCTGCACGTGGCGCGCTGGCTTTGGCAGGAGCACGGGGTGCAGCACCTGGTGCTGGCGGGTCGGCGGGCGCCGGAGGGAGCGCAGCGCGCGGCGGTGGAGGCGCTGCGCGAGGCGGGGGCGCGGGTGACGGTGGTGCAGGCGGACGTGGCGGACGCTGCCGCGGTGCAGGCGCTGGTGTCCTCGGTGCCGGCGGAGCTGCCGCTGCGGGGGGTGATCCACGCGGCGGGGGTGCTCGAGGACGGGGTGCTGTCGGAGCAGACGGAGGCGCAGTACACGAAGGTGTTCGCGCCGAAGGCGCGCGGGGCGTGGAACCTGCACGAGGCGACGCGGACGGTGCCGCTGGAGCTGTTCGTGCTGTTCTCGTCGAGCGCGTCGCTGCTGGGCGCAGCGGGACAGGCGAACTACGCGGCGGCCAACGCGTACCTCGACGGCCTGGCGCAGAGGCGTCGGGCCGAGGGGCTGCCGGCGCACAGCGTGAGCTGGGGCCCGTGGGCAGACGGCGGCATGGTCGAGACGCTGAGCGACGTGCAGCGGGCGCGCTTTGCACGCATGGGCGTGGGCGCGCTCGCCCCGGCGCAAGGGCTGTCGCTGCTGGGACGCGCGCTGTCGCGGCCCGAGGCGCACCTCGGCGCGCTGGAGCTCGACCTGCGGGCGCTGGGCAGGGCGCTCGGGGCCGACGTCCCTCCGGTGTGGCGAACGCTGGTGCAGCCGCGATCGACGCAAGCAGCCGTCCGCGCGTCCGCCCCGACCCAGGAGACCTGGAGGAGTCGGCTCGCGGCGCTCTCTCCCGAGGCGCGCGCCGCCGAGGTGGATGCGATGGTGCGGGGCGAGGCAGCCAGGGTCCTCTCCCTCTCCTCTTCCAGCGATCTGGAGGCGGACCGGCCGCTGCAGGAGCTGGGGCTCGACTCGCTGATGGCGCTGGAGCTGCGCAACGCGCTCTCGGCGCGGGTCGGCAAGGCGCTGCCGGCCACGCTGCTGTTCGATCGGCCGACCGTCGCCGCGCTGCGGCGCTACCTGCTCGACGAGGCCCTGCTCCCCGGCGAGCAGAAAGCCCCGCTCGCCGCGGTCCAGCCTCGCGTTGCTCCACGCGAGGAGCCGATCGCCATCGTTGGCATCGGCTGCCGTTTCCCGGGCGGGGTGCACGACCTGGAGAGCTTCTGGCGGCTGCTCGAGGGGGAGGTCGACGCGGTCCGCGAGGTGCCGCGGGAGCGCTGGGACATCGACGCGTACTACGACCCGGATCCGGAGGTGGCGGGCAAGATGGTGACCCGCTGGGGCGGGTTCCTGGAGGACGTCGACCGCTTCGACCCCGCCTTCTTCGGCATCTCGCCGCGCGAGGCGGCGAGCATCGACCCGCAGCAGCGGCTGCTGCTCGAGACCACCTGGGAAGCGCTCGAGCGCGCGGGCCTCCCGGCCGAAGCGCTCGCGGGCACCCGTACGGGCGTCTATGTCGGGATCTGCGGCAACGAGTATCAGGCCATGATGCTCGCCCGCGGCGCCGAGCGGTTCGATCCGTACTCGTTGCTGGGCTCGGCGCACAGCGCGACGGTGGGGCGGCTGTCGTACTGGCTCGGGCTGCAGGGGCCCAACATGGCCGTGGACACCGCGTGCTCGTCGTCGCTGGTGGCGGTGCACCTTGCCTGCCAGGCGCTGCGGTCGGGCGAATGCACGACGGCCCTGGCCGGTGGGGTCAACCTGGTGCTGACCCCGGAGCCGACGGTCTACTTCAGCCGGATGCGCGCGATGTCCCCCTCCGGGGGCTGCAGAGCGTTCTCCGCGGACGCGGACGGCTACGTGCGCGGGGAGGGCTGCGGCGTGCTGGTGCTCAAGCGGCTGTCGGACGCGGAGCGGGACGGCGATCCGATCCTGGCGGTGATCCGGGGCTCGGCCGTCAACCAGGACGGCCGCAGCCAGGGCCTGACGGCGCCCAACGGCCCCGCCCAGGAGGCGGTGATCCGGCAGGCGCTCGCCCAGGCCGGGGTGAGCCCGGCGTCGGTCGGGTACGTGGAGACGCATGGGACGGGCACGCCGCTGGGCGATCCGATCGAAGCGCAGGCGCTCGGCGCGGTGCTTGGCGAGGGGCGCCCAGCCGGGGCGCCGCTGTGGATCGGCTCGGTCAAGACGAATATCGGCCACACCGAGGGCGCCGCGGGTGTCGCGGGCCTGATCAAGGCGGTGCTCGCGCTCTCGCACGAGCGCATCCCGCGCAGCCTGCACTTCACCGCACCGAACCCGCACATCGCCTGGTCGGAGCTGCCGCTCCAGGTGGCTTCGGAGCCGGTCCCGTGGCCGCCGAACGGGAAACCCAGGATCGCCGGGGTCAGCTCGTTCGGCTTCAGCGGGACCAACGCGCACGTCCTCCTCGAGGAAGCGCCGCGGCGAGCGCTGGTCGAGGCGCCCGCAGAGGCGCCCGCGAACGAGGCGACGGCGTACCTGCTGCCGCTGTCGGCCAAGAGCCCGGAGGCGCTGAGCGCGCTGGCGGCGACCTATGCGACCTTCCTGCCGGCGTCGGACGCGCGCCTCGGCGACATCGCGTACACGGCGAGCGCGCGGCGGAGCCATCACGAGCACCGGCTGGCCGTGGCCGGCGGGAGCAAGGACGAGCTGGCGGCGACGCTCGCGGCATACGCGCGCGGAGACGGTCCTTCGGGCGTGGTCGAGGGCAAGGCGTCGCCGGTGCCACCGAAGGTCGTGTTCGTCTTCTCCGGGCAAGGCTCGCAATGGGCGGGCATGGGCACCCAGCTCCTCGAGCAGGAGCCTGTGTTCCGGAGCGCGCTCGAGGCGTGCGACGAGGCGCTCCGGCCGCATCTGGGCGGCTCGGTGATCGATGCGATGAGAGAGCCCGAGGAGCGCTCGCGGCTCGGCGAGACGGAGGTGGCGCAGCCGGCGCTGTTCGCGATCGAGGTGGCGCTGGCCGCGCTGCTCAGGTCGTGGGGGCTCGTGCCGGAGGCGGTGATCGGGCACAGCGTCGGCGAGATCGCCGCGGCCCATGTCGCCGGGATCCTCGACCTCGATGAGGCCGCGCGCCTCGTGGCGCTGCGTGCCCGGATCATGCAGCGCGCGACAGGCCAGGGAAAAATGATCTCGGTCTCCCTGGCCGAGGACGAAGCGAAGGCGGCGATTGCGGGGCTCGAGCCGCGGGTAGGCGTCGCGGCGGTCAATGCGCCCCGGCAGGTGGTCCTCTCCGGAGACGCGGCCGCGCTCGACGCCGTGGCGCAGAGGCTCGTGGCACAGGGGGTCGCGTGCCGGGAGCTGCGCGTCAAATACGCATTTCACAGCCCGCAGATGGATCCGCTGCGGTCGGCGTTCGTGGACGCCATCGGAGAGCTCGCGCCGAAGCGCGCGGCGATCCCGATGCTCAGCACCGTGACAGGGGCGGAGATCTCGGGACAGGAGCTCGACGTCTCCTACTGGGGGCAGAACCTCCGCGGGACGGTGCGCTTCGCGCAGGCCGTGGCGGCGTCGCTCGCCAAGGGGCATTGCGTGTTCGTGGAGGTGGGGCCGCACCCGGTTCTATCGCTCGACGTGGAGCAATGCCTCGCGGCGCGCGGGGAGGCGGGGCGCGCGGTGGCGACGCTGCAACGAGGCAAGGAAGAGCGCACGCGTGTCCTGCATGCGCTGGGGGCGCTGTATGCGCACGGCGCCCACGTGTCCTGGGAACGGCTCTATCCCGAGGGCGGGCGCGTCGTCGCGCTGCCGGCCTATCCATGGCAACGGCGGCGCTACTGGATCGAAACCTCGCGCTCGCTCGCGGCGGGTAGCGGCGGCGCCGCGACCGGGCACCCGCTCCTCGGCGCGCTCACGCCTGCGGCGTTCGCAGAAGCCGTGTTCGAGGTGGCCTTGAGCGCCGCGACGCTCCCGTATCTGGCAGACCACCGGGTCTTCGGTGAGGTGATCGTTCCCGGCGCCGCGCTGCTCGAGATCGTGCGCGCTGCGGCGGCCACCCGCCTCGGCTGGGAGCGGGTCCGGGTGACGAGCCTGGTCATCCAGGCGCCCCTGCGCTTGCCCGACGCGGGGACGCGCCGCGTGCAGGTGGTCCTGCCCGCGAGGAGCCCGGAGGGCGCCGAGGTGATCGTCTACAGCCGCGCCGGCGACGCGAACCCCGACGATCCCTGGACGGCGCACGCGCGCGGGCACGTGTCGCCCATCGAGGCCGCCGAGCTGCCGACGGCGCTGGACATCGGCGCGGCGCGCGAGCGCTGCCGGACGAGCCTGGACGTGGACGGGATCTACGAGCGCTTCTCGGCGACCGGGCTCGCCTATGGCCCCGCGTTCCGCGGGATGGCCGAGCTCCGCCGCGGCGATCGGGAGGCGTTCGCGCGGGTCGCGCTGCCGGAGTCCGCGAGGGACGGCGCGGAGGCGTACGGACTGCACCCCGCGCTGCTGGATGCGGCGCTGCACGCGCTCGCGGCGATCGTGGACATGCCGGCGGCGGACACCTACCTGCCGTTCGAGTTCGGCGAGGTCCTGGCCGGCGCGTCAGGCGTGACCGAGGCGTGGGTGCACGCCCGTATCGAGGGCGCGCCCGCGCCGGGCGCGGAGACGATCAACGCCACCTTGACTCTGGTCGATGACGCGGGGCAGCTCGTGGCGCGGGTATCGAACCTGCAGCTGAAGCGCGCCGGCGCGGCAGCGCTGCGCGATGCCGGAGCGGACGCGGCGGATCGCGCGGGCCTGCTCGCGCTTCGCTGGCAAGACAAGCCGCTCGCGCGCGAGGAGGCCCCGCCCTCGGGGCGCTGGATCCTCGTGAGCCGCGGCTCGCCGGCGGCGCAAGAGCTCGCGGCCGGGCTCGGCGCTGCGGGGGCGAGTTGCCTGACCGTCGCGCTGGGCGAGGACGCAGGCCGTCTGGAGGAGGCGCTCGGCGCGCTGGGCGCCGAGCCCTTGCAGGGGGTGGTCTGTCTATGGTTCGAGGCGGCGCTCGAGCCGGGGGCGGACGAGGGGGCCACCCCTCCGGCGGCGCACGCCGAGCGCGCATCGATCGCGGGGCTGCGCATCGTGCAGACGCTCGCGAGGCGCGCGTCGCCGCTCCGGCTGGTCTGGGTGACCGCGGGGGCGCAGGCGGCGGGCGCGGGCGAGCGGCCGGCGCTGTCCCAGGCGCCGCTCTGGGGGGTCGGTCGCGTGATCATGCAGGAGCACCCGGAGCTCGACGCCGCGCTGGTCGACCTCGATCCCGATGCCGAGGACCCGGTCGCCGCGGTCTGGGCAGAGCTGTCCCGCGCGGACGGCGAAGCGCAGGTGGCATGGCGGCGCGGCCGCCGGTACGTCCCGCGGCTGATCGAGGCGCCGCCGGGCCAGGGCGAGCGCGACCGGACGCCGGTGAGGCCGGACGGCACCGCGCTGGTCACGGGCGGGCTGGGGGCTCTGGGCCTCGAGGTGGCGCGATGGCTCTGGGAGCAGCATCGCGTGCAGCACCTCTTGCTTGTCGGTCGACGGGCGCCGTCCGAAGACGCCCTCGCGACGATCGAGCGGCTGCGCGATGAGGGGGCGCGGGTGACGGTCGCCCAGGCGGACGTCGCGGATCCCTCGGCGCTGCGGGCGCTCCTCGACGTCGTGCCCGCGGAATGGCCGCTTCGCGGGGTCGTCCATGCGGCGGGGGTGCTCGACGACGGGGTGCTCGCCGAGCAGACCGCGGCGCGCTTCGAGCGCGTCATGGCGCCGAAGATCCGGGGCGCGTGGGGCCTCCATGAGGCGACCAGGGGCGCGGCGCTGGACTATTTCGTGCTCTTCTCGTCGGCCACGTCGTTGCTCGGCAACGCGGGCCAGGCCAATTATGCCGCCGCGAACGCGTTCCTCGACGCGCTCGCGCACCTCCGCCGCGCCGAGGGGCTGCCGGCCCACAGCCTGCACTGGGGTCCCTGGAAGGGCGACGGGATGGCGGCGGGCCTCTCCCCCGCGGCGCGGGCGCGCCTCGCCCGCATGGGGGTGAGCCTGATCGAGCCCCTGCGCGGGCGCTCGCTCCTCGGCCATGCGCTCCTGCGCCCCGAGGCCGAGCTCCTCCTGATGCCCATCGACCTCGCCGCCGCGCAGCGGTCGTTCGGCGCCGAGCTCCCGCCGCTGTGGCGGGAGCTCCTCGCGCCGAAGGCTGGGAGCCTTAAGGCCGGCGCGACGGGGCTCGCGGCGCGGCTGCTCCGGCTCGACGCCGCGGCACGCCGCGCGGAGGTCGAGGGCATGGTGCGGGCGGAGATCGCGAAGGTGCTGTCGCTGCCGTCGAGCGACGACGTACCGGAAGACCGGCCGCTCCAGGAGCTCGGGCTGGACTCGTTGATGGCGCTGGAGCTCCGCGGCGCGCTGTCCAGGCAGATCGGCGGGGCGCTGTCCGCGACGCTGGCCTTCGATCACCCGACCGTGCGCGCTCTCTCCCGCCACCTGCTCGAGAAGGTGCGGGTCGAGGAGGCGCCGAGCGACGCCCGCGCTCCCGCGCCGCGCGCGGCGGCCGCCACAGAGCCCATCGCGATCGTCGGATTCGGCTGCCGCTATCCAGGCGGCGTGCGTGACGCCGAGAGCTTCTGGAAGCTGCTCGCGGACGGCGTGGACGCCATCCGCGAGGTGCCGAAGCAGCGCTGGGACATCGACGCGCTGTACGACCCGGATCCGGACGCGCCCGGCAAGATGATCACCCGCCACGGCGGCTTTCTCGACGACATCGACCTGTTCGATCCGGCGTTCTTCGGCATCTCGCCGAGGGAGGCCAGGAAGATGGATCCGCAGCAGCGACTGCTCCTCGAGACGAGCTGGGAGGCGCTCGAGAGCGCGGGGCTCGTGCCCGAGCAGCTGATGGATAGCGACACCGGCGTGTTCGTCGGGCTGATGTACCACGAGTACGCGACGCTGGCGGCCGGCGCGCCCGAGGCGCTCGACGGCTACGTGGGGACCGGGAGCTCGGGGAGCATCGCGTCGGGTCGCATCTCGTACTGGCTCGGCCTCAAGGGCCCGAGCCTCACGGTGGACACGGCGTGCTCGTCGTCGCTCACGACGATTCACCTGGCGTGCCAGAGCCTGCGCTCGGGCGAGTGCACCATGGCGCTGGCCGGGGGCGTGGCGCTGATGCTCACGCCCGCGGCGCACGTGGAGTTCAGCCGCCTGCGCGGCCTCGCCCGCGACGGCCGGTGCAAGAGCTTCGACACCTCGGCCGACGGCGTCGCCTGGAGTGAGGGCTGCGGCATGGTCGTGCTGAAGCGCCTGTCGGACGCGGAGCGCGACGGCGATCCGATCCTGGCCGTGATCCGTGGCTCGGCCGTCAATCAGGATGGCCGGAGCCAGGGCCTGACGGCGCCGAACGGTCCATCGCAGGAGGCGGTGATCCGTCAGGCCCTCACCCAGGCCGGCGTGAGCCCGGCGTCGATCCAGTACGTGGAGGCGCACGGGACAGGGACGCCGCTCGGGGATCCGATCGAGGTCCAGGCGCTCGGGGCCGCGCTCCGCGAGGGGCGGAAGCCCGAGGAACCGGTGCGGATCGGCTCGGTGAAATCCAATTTCGGACATACGCAGGCAGCGGCCGGCGTGGCCGGCGTCATCAAGACCGTGCTCGCCATGCAGCGCGGGTGGATCCCGCGGAGCCTGCATTTCACCGAGCCGAGCCCGCACATCCCCTGGTCGGAGCTGCCGGTCCAGGTGGTGTCGGAGGCGGTCCCCTGGGCGGCGAACGGGAGGCCCCGGATCGCCGGGGTCAGCTCGTTCGGGTTCAGCGGGACCAACGCGCACGTCGTGCTCGAGGAGGCGCCGCGGCGAGAGCGGACGGAGGCTCCCGCGACCGGGCCGTCGAGCTACCTGCTGCCGCTCTCGGCGAGGAGCCCGGAGGCGCTGGTGGCGCTGGCGAGCTCGTGGGGGGCGCTCCTGTCGGCGCCGGACGCACGCGTGCGCGACCTGGTTTTCACGGCGGGCGCGCGGCGGAGCCATCACGAGCACCGCCTCTCGGTCCTGGGGGCGGGCCGCGAGGAGCTGGCGGCGGCGCTGGACGCCTTCGCGCGCGGCGAGCGCCCTGCAGGCGTGCTCGAAGGCAAGGCGCTGCAGGCGCCGCCGCGGGTGGTGTTCGTGTTCCCCGGGCAGGGCTCGCAATGGGCGGGCATGGGCCGGCAGCTCTTCGCCGAGGAGCCCGCGTTCCGCGGCGCGCTCGAGGCGTGCGACGCCGCGCTCCGGCCCCACGCCGGCTTTTCAGTGATCGAGGCCATGGCCGAGCCCGAGGAGCGCTCGCGGCTCGGCGAGACGGAGGTGGCGCAGCCGGCGCTGTTCGCGATCGAGGTGGCGCTGGCCGCGCTCCTCGGGTCGTGGGGCATCGCGCCGGAGGCTGTGATCGGGCACAGCGTCGGCGAGATCGCGGCGGCCCATGTCGCCGGGATCCTGGAGCTCGACGAGGCCGCGCGCCTCGTGGCGCTGCGTGCCCGGATCATGCAGCGGGCGACTGGGCAGGGGAAGATGGTCTCGGTCGCGCTGACCGAGGACGAGGCGAGGGCCGCCATTCAGGGGCACGAGCAACGGGTGGGCGTCGCGGCGGTGAACGCCCCCCGGCGCGTGGTGCTCTCGGGAGACGCGGCCGCGCTCGATCAGGTGGTGGAGCGACTCGCGGCGCAGGGGGTCGCGTGCCGGGAGCTGCCGGTCAACTATGCCTTCCATAGCCCCCAGATGGATTCGCTGGGCGACGAGCTCGTCGCGAGGATCGGCCCGCTCGCGCCGCGGCGCGCGAGGCTCCCGATGATCAGCACCGTCACGGGGGCGCCGATCTCGGGTGAGGAGCTCGACGCCGGCTACTGGGGAAGGAACATCGTCCAGACGGTGCGCTTCGCGCAGGCCGTCGGCGCGGCATGGACGCCAGCGCATCCGCTGTTCGTGGAGGTGGGGCCGCACCCCGTCCTGTCGCTCGACGTCGAGCAATGCCTCGAGGACCACGGGGGCGCGAGGCGCGTCGTGACGACGCTGCGGCGTCGCAAGGAAGAGCGCCGGTCCGCGCTGATGGCGGTCGGCGCGCTGTACGCGCATGGCTACGCCGTCCCGTGGCAGAAGCTTCACCCGGAGGGCGGACGGGTCGTCCCGCTGCCGAGTTATCCCTGGCAGCGCGAGCGGTACTGGATCGAGGCGCCCGCCCGGCCTCCGCGGCAGTCGGCGCCGGCGCGCGACGGGTCGTCGCATCCTCTGCTCGGGACGGCCATGCGCCTGTCGGCGCTTCCCGGCGTGCACCTTTGGGAGCAGACGTTGCGGAGCGATACGCCTGCGTACCTGGCGGATCACCGCGTGGGGGGAGAGGTGGTGCTCCCTGCGGCCGGATTCGTGGAGATCGCGCTCGCGGCGGGAGCCGAGCTCTTCACCGGGGCCATGCTCTCGATCGAGGGCATGACCCTCGAGAGCATGCTCTCCCTCGCGGCGGACGGTGAGCGGATCATCCAGACGATCGTCACCGACGGCGGCGATTCGGCGGCGACCTTTCAGATCGCGAGCCGTGCCGGCGGCGAAGCAGGCTGGCAGCGGCACGCGGCGGGGAAGGTGCGAGCGATCCAGGGCGACGCGCAGCCCCGGCCCGTGGCGGAGCGTCCAGCAGCGCTGCGTGCGCGGCTCAGGGCCACGCGCTCGGGGGCGGAGCACTACGAGCGCCTGCAGGCGTTCGGGCTCGATTACGGGCCTGCGTTCCAGGGCGTCGTCGAGCTCGCGTGGGGCGAAGGCCAGGCGCTCGGGCGCGTGCGCCTTCCCGAGCCGATCGAGTTTGGCGGCCACAGGCTGCATCCGGCGCTCCTGGACGCGTGTTTGCAGGTGTCGGCCGGCCTCTCCGCGGCCGCGGGCGAGGGCGCGGCGGAAGCTCCCTACGTGCCGGTGGCGATCGCGGCGCTGCACGTGCATCGATGGCCGGGGCGTGAGGTGTGGGTGCTCGCGGCGATATCCGCCGATCAGGGCACGGACGAGCGCGAGCGTGCCGTCGATCTCCGGTTGATGGATGAGGACGGCGCGCTCTTGGTCGAGCTCGATGGGCTGCGCCTGCGCCGGATCGAGGGAGCGCGGCGAGCACGCGACGGCCTCGGCGAGCACCTCTTCGAGGTGGTGTGGAAGCAAGCAGATCCCTCGCCCGAGGACGATCGTGCGGGCCTTGCGCGCGAGGGCGTGTGGCTCGTCCTCTCGGATCGAGGCGGCGTGGGGGAGTCCCTGCGCGCGCTGCTCGCGGCCCGTGGGCAGCGCTGCGTCCAGGTCGTGGCGGACACGCACTACGCGCAGATCGCGCCGGATCTCTACCGGATCGATCTCCGGAGCCGAGAGGACTACGGCCGGCTGGTCCGCGACGCGCTCGGCGAGCGCGGGCCCTGCCTCGGCGCGGTGCACCTCTTCAGCCTGGACGCCGTGCCGTTCGAGCAGGCCACGCCGGAGGGCGTCGAGGAGGATCTCGCGCGCGGGGCCCTCAGCGCCGCCTACCTCGCGCAGGCGCTGCTGCGGCAGGGATGGCGGGACACGCCGCGGCTCGTCCTGGTCACCCGGGGCGCGCAGTCCACGGCGGGCGACGACGGCCCCGCGGTCTCTCAGGCGCCGCTCTGGGGCCTCGGGCGGACCATCGCGCTGGAGCATCCGGAGCTCCGATGCACGCGGATCGACCTGGATCCTGCCGCGGGGGCCGGCGACGCCGAGCTCCTGCTCCGCGAGTTCGTCGCGCGGGACCGCGAGGACCAGATCGCGCTGCGGGGAGGCGACCGGCTCGTCGCGCGGATCGCGCGCGGGCACATCGCGGCGGGGGCGCGGGGCCCCTATTCGCTGCACGCAGAGGGCCGGTACCTGATCACGGGCGGGCTCGGCGGGCTCGGCCTCGCGCTCGGGCGCTGGATGGTCGAGCGCGGCGCGAGGCACCTCGTGCTCGTGGGGCGCCGCGGCCCCGATGAGCGCGCCCGCGAGGCGATCGGGGTGATGGAGGCGGCCGGCGCGCGCGTGCTCGTGGCGCAGGCCGACGTGTCCCGGCGAGAGGACGTCGAGCGGCTCATCGCGCAGTTGCGGCTGGAGGGGCCGCCGCTCCGCGGCGTCGTGCACGCGGCGGGGGTGCTGGACGATCACACCCTGCTCGAGCTCTCGGCGGAGAGCTTCAGGACGGTGCTTGGTCCCAAGGCGCTCGGGGCGTTCCACCTGCACCGGGCGACGCGGGGCGAGGCGCTCACGTTCTTCCTCGTGTACTCGTCCGCCGCGGCGCTCTTCGGATCGCCGGGTCAGGGCAACTACACGGCAGCGAACGCTTTCCTCGACGCTCTCGCGCGGTTCCGCGACCGGGCCGGGCACCCGTCGATGAGCATCCAGTGGGGGCCGTTCGCGGAGGTGGGCATGGCCGCGGCAGCGGATGTCCGGGGCCAGCGGCTCGAGGCCCGAGGCGGGAGGAGCTTCACCCCGGCGGAGGGCCTCGAGGTGCTCGCGCGGCTGTTCGAGCACCCCCGGCCGGAGATCGGCGTCGCGCGCTTCGACGCGCGGCAGTGGCTCGAGTTCTACCCGCGGGCGGCGGTGCTCCCGTTCTTCGCGGCGCTCCGCGAGGAGGCGGGCGCCCCGCGCGCGGCCCGGGCCGAGGCGCGGCGGCTGCTGGAGGCAACAGCCCCCGCGGCGAGGGAGCGAATCCTGGTGCGGCACCTCCTCGAGCAGGTGGCGGACGTGCTGCGCGTCGATCCCTCGAGGCTCGATCCCGGAGCGCCCCTTCAGGACTTCGGCGTGGACTCGCTGATCAGCCTCGAGGTCCGCAACCGGCTGGAGGACAGCCTGTCCCTGCGGCTGCCGGCGGCGATGCTGTTCACCTACCCGACCGTGGCGTCGCTCGCGCGCCACCTCTTGGCGGAGATCGACGCCGCGGAGCCGGGGCAGCAGGCGAGACCCGCGGCGAAGCCGGCGAGAGAGAACGGCGCGCGGCGCGCGGAAGAGGCGATCGGAGACATGACGGAGCACGAGGCGGCGGTCGCCGTCGAGGCGGAGCTCGCGGCACTGGAGGACTACCTGACATGATCGGCGTGCGACCTGCGACATCCACCGAGGACGCTCCAGGGGGAGATGGCAACGGCGCCGCGCCCGCCGCGGAGCTCTCGCCGCTCCAGCGCGCGCTCCTCGCGCTCCGGAAGACGCGGGCTCGGATCGAGGACCTCGAGCGCGCGAAGTCGGAGCCGATAGCCATCGTCGGGATGGCGTGCCGCTTCCCGGGCGGGGCGAGCTCGCCGGAGGCGTTCTTCGGCCTGCTCGAGGACGGCGTCGATGCCGTCACCGAGGTGCCCGGCGACCGCTTCGCGCCGGGCATTCCGGGCCGCGATCCGGCGGATCCCGCCGCGCGGGCCACCCGCTGGGGAGCGTTCCTGAAGGAGGACCTGCGGCTCTTCGATGCGGCCTTCTTCGGGATCTCACCCAGGGAGGCGAGCGCCATGGATCCTCAGCAGCGCCTGCTCCTCGAGGTGGCGTGGGAGGCCCTCGAGCGCGCCGGGCAAGCGGCGGACCGCCTCGCTGGGAGCCGCGCCAGCGTGTTCCTCGGGCTCATGAGCACCGACTACGCCGAGCTCTCCCTCACGGCCGATCCGGCAGGGCAGGACCTCTACCTGGCGACCGGCAATGGCCATTGCTTCCCGGCCGGCCGGCTCTCGTACACGCTCGGTTTCATGGGACCGAGCCTGGTGGTGGACACCGCCTGCTCGTCCTCGCTGGTCGCCGTGCACCTCGCCTGCCGGAGCCTGCGGAGCGGCGAGAGCTCGCTCGCGCTCGCTGGCGGGGTGAGCCTCATGCTGTCGCCCTCGTCGGCGCGCGCCACGGCCAAGCTCGGGGCGCTCTCGCCCGACGGGCGGTGCCGGAGCTTCGACGCGGGCGCGAGCGGCTACGTGCGGGGAGAGGGGTGCGGGATCGTCGTGCTCAAGCGCCTCTCCGACGCCGTGCGCGACGGCGATCCGATCCAGGCCGTGATCCGCGGATCCGCGGTGAACCAGGACGGCCGGTCGACCGGGCTGACGACGCCGAACGTGCTCTCGCAGCAGGCCCTGCTGCGGCAAGCGCTGGAGGACGCCCGCGTCGCGCCGGAGGACGTCGGGTACGTCGAGACGCACGGGACCGGCACGCCGCTCGGGGATCCGATCGAGATCGAGGCGCTCCGGGCGGTGCTGGGCAAGCCGCGGGCGGACGGATCGCGCTGCATGCTCGGGGCCTTGAAGACCAACATCGGGCACCTGGAGGCGGCGGCGGGCGTGGCGGGCCTGATCAAGGCCGTCCTGTGCCTCCAGCGCGCCGCGATCCCACCGAACCTTCATTTCGAGGCGCTCAACCCGCGCATCTCGCTCGACGGGACGCCCTTCTCCATCCCGACCGGGCGCGAGGCGTGGCCGGGCGCGAAGCCGCGCGTCGCGGGCGTGAGCTCGTTCGGGCTGAGCGGGACGAACGCGCACGTCGTGCTGGAAGAGGCGCCGCGGGGTGAGGGCGCGCCGGTCGAGGCGATCGAGGCGGCGGAGGCGTCGAGCGCGCTGCTGCCAATGTCCGCGAGGAGCCCGGAGGCGCTCGACGCGCTCGCGCGGGCGTACCGGGACCTCCTGCTCTCGGACGGCGCGCGGCTCCACGGCGTGGCGTTCACGGCGAGCACGCGGCGGAGCCACCTCGAGCACCGGCTCGCCGTGGTGGGGTCTTCCAGCGAGGAGATGGCGGCGGCGCTCGCGTCGTACCTCCGGGGCGAGGCGCCGGCGGGCGTCGCGCGGGGCCGCGCGTCGGGCCTGCCGCCGAAGGTGGTGTTCGTCTTCCCCGGTCAGGGCTCGCAATGGGCGGGCATGGGCCGCCAGCTCTTCGCGGAGGAGCCCGCGTTCCGTCTGGCGCTCGAGGCGTGCGACCAGGCGATCCGGCGCGAGGCCGGCTTCTCGGTGATCGAGGTGCTGGCGGCCGAGGACAGTGCGCGGCGGCTCGAGGCGATCGACGTGGTGCAGCCGGTGCTGTTCGCGATCGAGGTGGCGCTCGCGGCGCTGTGGCGGGCGTGGGGCGTCGAGCCCGACGCCGTGGTGGGCCACAGCATGGGCGAGGTGGCCGCGGCCCACGTGGCGGGCGCGCTGTCGCTGGAGGACGCCGCGGCCGTCATCTGCCGGCGCAGCCGGCTGCTCCGCCGCGTCAGCGGGCAGGGGGCCATGGCCATGTGCGAGCTGTCGATGGAGGAGGCCGAGGCCGAGCTCCGCGGCTACGAGGATCGGCTGAGCATCGCCGTGAGCAACGGCCCTCGCTCGACGGTGATCGCAGGCGAGCCGGCGGCGATGGACGAGCTCCTCGCCAGGCTGGAGCGGAAGAAAGTCTTCTGCCGGCGGGTGAAGGTGGACGTCGCGTCGCATAGCCCGCAGATGGATCCGCTGCGCGAGGAGCTCGTGGCCGCCCTGCGTCAGGTGGCGCCGAGGGCCGCCTCTCTCCCGATGCGGTCGACGGTGACCGGGGCGCCGGCGCGAGGCGACGAGCTCGGCGCCTCGTACTGGGCCGACAACCTGCGCCGGCCGGTGCTGTTCGCGCGCGTGATCCGCGATCTCGTCGACGCCGGCCACGCGCTGTTCCTGGAGATGAGCCCGCACCCCATCCTGACGCCGTCGGTCGAGGAGCACCTGCACGGCAGCGGGCGGCAGGGCGCGGCGATCGCGTCGCTCCGGCGGGAGTCCGATGCGCGGCGGTGCTTGCTGGAGGCGCAGGCGGCGCTCTACGCGCACGGATACGCCGTACCCTGGAAGACGCTCGCCCCGCAGGTCAACCGCACCGTGCTCCTGCCGACCTACCCCTGGCAGCGCGAGCCGTACTGGCTCGACGCTCCCGCCGCGCAGGCCACGCGCTTGCGGCAGGCGGCGGCACGAGGAGGCCGGACGCACCCGCTGCTCGGGGCGTCGACGAGCCTGTCGGCGCTGCCCGGCGCGCATCTCTGGGAACAGGCGCTGCGCCGCGAGGCGCCTGGCTATCTGGAGGAACACCGCGTGCTGGACGAGGTGGTGCTCCCGGCGGCCGCCTATCTGGAGATGGCGCTCGCGGCAGGCGCAGCGCTGTTCCGCGGGGAGACGGGGGGAGAGCCGCCCTCGTGGGTCGGGGCGACCGTCTCGATCGAGGCCATGGTCGTCGAGCGCATGCTCGTGCTGCCGGAGGGCGGCGAGCCGATCGTGCAGACCGTCTTGACCGACGAGGGCGCCGGGCTGGCGTCGTTCCAGATCGCGAGCCAGGCCGGAGCGGGACGGCCGTGGCAGACGCACGCGACCGGGCGCGTGCGGCGCGCCAGCCATCGGGAGGCGCCGGAGCACACCGGCGAGGCGATCGACGAGCTGAAGCGGCGCCTCTCGCCGGGCTTGCCCCGGGCATCGTATTACCGCCGCGCCGAGGCTGCAGGCATCCAGTACGGCCCCGCGTTCCAGGGGGTCCTGGAGCTCTGGGCAGGCGACGGCGAGGTGCTGGGGCGGGTGCGCTTGCCCGACGACCTCGACGACGCGGGCTACAGCGCGCACCCGGCGTTGCTCGACGCATGCTTCCAGGTCCTCGGGGGGCTCTTCTCCGGCGCGGAGACGTCGGCGAGCGAGGCCTACGTGCCGGTGGGGATCGGGCGGTGCCGGCTCATCAGGCGCCCGGGGCGCGAGGCGTGGGTCGCGGGCGCGCTCCGCGCCGCCCCGGAGGCCGGCCCCGACGAGCGCGTCTTCGACCTGTGGATCCGCGACGAGGCAGGGAGTGTGATCGCAGAGATCACGGGCTTTCGTGTCCGGCGGCTCCCGGCGCCGACGCGCGCCGACGCGCTCGAGGGGTGCGTGCTCGAGCTCGCGTGGCGCCGCGTGGACCCCCTGCCGGCGGTGGACCTCCCGGGCGCCGGCGCCTGGCTTCTGCTCGCGGATCGGAGCGGCGTGGGCCACTCCCTGCGGGCGCGGCTGACGGTTGGCGGGCGTCGGTGCGTCACGGCCTTCGCGGGCTCCTCCTACCGCAAGATCGAGCCTGACCTCTACGAGATCGACCCGTCGAGCAGGGGCGATCTTTCCCGACTGCTCCGCGACGCGTTCGGCGAGGCGGAGCGCTGCCTGGGCGCCGTGCACCTCTTCAGCCTGGACGCCGCCCCCTTCGAGCAGGCCACGCCGGAGAGCGTGCAGCGCGACCTCACCCGCGGGGCCGTCAGCGCCGCCTACCTCGCGCAGGCGCTCGTGCAAGCGGGCCCGGAGGGCGCGCCCCGGCTGTTCCTGGTGACGCGCGGGGCGCAGGTGGTCGCCGCGGATGACGTGGCGAGCGTCTCGCAGGCGCCGATCTGGGGGCTCGGGCGCACGATCGCGCTCGAGCACCCGGAGCTCGGCTGCACGCGCGTCGATCTGGATCCTCGCCGCGACGACGGCGAGGCGCTGCTGCTCCTTCGAGAGCTCGCCGCCGGCGGCCGTGAGGATCAGATCGCCCTGCGCTCCTCGGCGCGTCACGTGGCGAGGATCGTCCGCGGGCGCTTCGAGCCCGACGAGGGTCTTGAAGCGGAGCCCCGCCTCGAGCCCGCGGACGGGCGGGCGTTCCGCCTCGAGGCGCCGTCGCCCGGCGTGCTCGAGCGTCTCGCGCTCCACGTCATGCGGCGGAGGCCGCCGGGGCCCGGTGAGGTGGAGATCGAGATCGAGGCCGCGGGCCTCAATTTCCTCGACGTGCTCAAGGCCATGGGCACGTGCCCCGGCGTTCCGCCTGGCCCCGTGCCGCTCGGGGGCGAGTGCGCCGGACGCGTGACGGCCGTCGGCGACGGCGTGGCCGGGCTCGAGGTCGGGCAGGAGGTGGTCGCCGTTGCCCCCGCGGCGTTCGCCTCACACGCCACGACGCCCGCGCCCTACGTGGCCCCGAAGCCGGCGGGGCTGAGCTTCGCGCAGGCGGCGACGCTCCCGGTGGTGTTCATGACCGCCTGGTATGCGCTCCACCACGTGGGCAGGGCCCGCCGCGGCGAGAGCATCCTGATCCATGCGGGCGCGGGCGGGACGGGGCTCGCCGCGATCCAGATCGCGCGGATGCTCGGGCTCCGGATCTTCGCGACGGCGGGCAGCGAGGAAAAGCGCGCATACCTCCGCGACCTCGGCCTCGAGGGCGTGATGGACTCGCGCTCGCTCGCGTTCGCGGACGAGATCCTGGCCGCTACCGGCGGGCGGGGCATCGATCTTGTGCTGAACTCGCTCTCCGGCGAGGCGCTCGTGAAGAGCCTGGAGGTGCTCGCGCCCTACGGCCGCTTCCTGGAGATCGGCAAGCGGGACATCTACGACAACACGCGCATCGGGCTCGTGCCTTTCCGGAAGAGCCTGTCCTACAGCGCGATCGACCTCGCGGGGATGTCGGCGGAGCGGCCGGAGCTGTTCGCGTCGCTGCTCGTGGAGGTGATGGAGCACGTGGAGGCGGGGCGCTTCGCGCCGCTGCCGGTCCGGGTGTTCGCGGCGTCCGAGGCCGAGGACGCGTTCCGCTTCATGGCGCAGGCCAAGCATGTCGGAAAGATCGCGCTCGCCATGACGGACCCGGACGCCCGTGTCGTGCCGGAGGGGCCCGCCGGCGCGGAGCTCCGGCCCGCGGAGCAGAAGCGCTCGCGCGCGATCGGCGTCCGCCCGGACGGGAGCTACCTGATCACGGGTGGGCTCGGGGGGCTCGGGCTCTCGCTGGCGCAATGGCTGATCGACCGGGGAGCGAGGCACCTCGCGCTCGTGGGGCGTGGCGCGCCGCGGGAGGAGGCGCGCGCGGCGCTCGGCGCCATGGAAGCTGCGGGCGCGCGCGTCGAGTGCCTGCAGGCGGACGTGTCCCGGCGGGAGGAGGTCGAGCGGATCCTCTCCATCATCGAAGCGCGGATGCCACCGCTCCGCGGCGTCGTGCACGCGGCGGCGGTGCTGGACGATCACACCCTGCTCGAGCTCTCGGAGGAGAGCTTCCGGAAGGTCTTCGCGCCGAAGGCCCTCGGCGCGCTCCACCTGCACGCGCTGACGGCAGGCAAGGACCTCGATTTCTTCGTGCTCTACTCCTCGGCGGCCTCGCTCTTCGGCTCGCCGGCCCAGGGCAATTACACGGCGGCGAACGCTTTCCTCGACGCGCTGTCGCGCTGGAGAGCGCGCATGGGCCTGCCCGCGATGAGCGTCCAGTGGGGCGCGTTCTCGGAGGTGGGCCTCGCGGCTGCGCAAGAGAACCGGGGAGCGCGCCTCGAACAGCGGGGCGCCCGGAGCCTGTCGCCGGCCGAGGGCCTCGCGGCGCTCGCGCGTCTCTTCGAGCATCCCCGGGCGGAGGTCGGCATCGCGAGGATCGACGTGCGGCAATGGACCGAGCTCTTCCCCCGGCTCGCCGGCACGCCGTTCCTGTGCGAGCTGGACGAGGGAGCGCCCGACCGGAGCGAAGGCGGCGCCGGGCTCCTCCGGCAGCAGCTCGCGGGCGCCGCCGCGGGAGAGCGGATGCGCCTCCTCGTGGAGCATCTGACCGAGCAGCTCTCGCGCGTGCTCCGCATGGACCCCGCCAGGATCGCCCCGCGCTCCCCCCTGCGGGACCTGGGCGCCGACTCGCTGATGAGCCTCGAGCTGCGCAACCGCCTGACGTCGAGCCTGGGCATCCCGATCGGGGCGACCGTGTTGCTCACCCACCCGGATCTCGCCTCTGTGGCCGAGCACCTCGCGTCCAGGCTGGGGCTCGAGGTGGGCGACGGGCCCATGCCGCCACTGGCCGCTGCGCCGCCCGCCGATGCGCAGCCCGACGAGCGCGCCGGGATCCCCCTCTCCCATGGCCAGCGCGCCCTGTGGTTCCTGTACCGGATCGCGCCGGAGAGCGCCGCGTACATCGTCGGCACGGCCGTGCGCGTCCGGTCCAGGATCGACGTGGACGCGCTCCGGCGGGCGGTCGCGCACGTCGTCCGGCGGCACCCGGTGCTCCGGACGACGTACGCCGCGCGCGACGGCGAGGTAGTCCAGCACGTCGATGAGCGGGGCGAGGCGCTCTTCGAGGTGATGGACGCCTCCGCGTGGCGCGACGAGGAGCTCACCGGCCGCGTCGGCGCGTTCGCCAACCGCACCATCGACCTCGAGCGCGGCCCCGTGATGCGCGTGCAGATCTTCTCCCGCGCGCCGTCCGATCACGTGCTGCTCGTCACCACGCACCACATCGCGATGGATCTCTGGTCGCTCAGCATCCTCCTGGAGGAGCTGTCGACGCTCTATGTCGCGCACGAGGCCGGGGCTCGCGTGGACTTGCCGCCGGTCCAGCACTCCTATGCGGACTTCGTGCGCTGGCAGCAGGCGATGCTGGAGAGCGCGGAGGGAGAGCGGCTCTTCGCGTACTGGAAGGAGGAGCTCCGCGGGGAGCTCTCGCCGCTGGAGCTGCCGGCGGATCGACCTCGGCCCAGGTCGCAAACGTACCGTGGCACGTCACGTTCGTTCGTGGTGCCTCCGGCGCTCGGCGTCCGGCTCAAGGAGCTCTGCCGCGTCGAGGGGACCACCGTGTTCACTGTCCTCCTCTCCGCGTTTCAGGTCTTGCTCCATCGGTGGTCCGGGCAGGACGACATCCTCGTCGGCTCGCCCGCCGCGGGCCGCAGCCAGGAGGCCTTCCAGTCGGTCGTCGGCTATTTCGTCAACCCGGTGGTCCTGCGAGCCGATTTCAGCGACGATCCCGATTTCAGGACCGCGCTCGCGCGGACGCACAGGAAAGTGCTCGGGGCCATCGAGCACCAGGACTACCCCTTCTCGCTGCTCGTGGAGCGGCTCGGCGTACCCCGGGATCCGTCGCGATCCCCCGTGTTCCAGGCGATGTTCGTCCTGGAGCGGTCGCACCGCTCCGAGGACGTGGCCGCGCTGGTCGTTGGCGAGGAGGGCGCGAACCTGACGTTCGGAACGTTGCAAGGGACGGCCATGACGCTGCCGGATCGCGGCGCGCAGGTCGATCTCTCCCTGATGATGGCCGAGGCGGCCGGACGCTTCTCCGGATCCTTCCATTACAATACGGATCTCTTCGACGATGACACCCTCGCGCGGATGGAGGGGCATTTCCTGACCTTGCTGGAGAGCATCGCGCGGGCGCCGGAACAGCGGGTATCGGAGCTCCCGCTGCTCGGGGCCGACGAGCGCGAGCGGTTGCTCGTGTCGTGGAACGACACGCGGGCGAGCTACCGCGAGGGCGCGTGCGTCCACGAGATCGTCGAGGCGTGGGCGGAGAGGACGCCGGATGCGACGGCGGTGGTATTCCAGGAGGAGCGCCTCTCGTACCGCGCGCTGAACGCGAGGGCGAACCGGCTCGCGCGCCGCCTGCGCGCCGCGGGGGTGAAGCCCGACACCGTGGTCGGTCTGTGCATGGATCGTTCACCCGAGATGCTCGTGGGGATGGTCGGGATCCTGAAGGCCGGGGGGGCCTATTTGCCGATGGATCCCGGCTACCCCGCCGAGCGGCTCAGGTTCATGCTGGCCGACGCCGACGTCCGCGCGATCGTCACGCGCGCGGCCTGCGCCGAGGCCCTGCCGCCGCACCCCGCGCGCAGGATCGTGGTCGACGAAGCCCTGGAGACCACCTCCTCTCAGGAGGACGTCAATCCGGCGCCGAGCGCGCGGCCGGATCACCTGGCCTACGTGATTTACACCTCCGGCTCGACGGGGTTACCCAAGGGCGTTGCCTGCCATCACGCGGGCGTGCTGAACCTCATCGATCATTTCCAGCGGCTGCAAGCGCTGATGCCTGGCGACACGTCGAGCTTCTGGTCGAGCCAGTGCTTTGACGCCTCGGTTTACGAGATCTTCTCGGCGCTCCTCACGGGCGGCGCGATCGACATCCCTCCGGACGACGTTCGCGTCCGCGCCGACGCCTTCATCGCCTGGCTGGGCGAGAGGAAGATCCGAGGCGCCTACATCCCGCCGTTCATGGTGGATCACCTGCACGACGCCCTCGCCGCGGGCGGCGGACCGACGTCCCTTCGCCGGATCATGGTGGGCGTGGAGCCCCTCTCGGAGCGGACCCTCGCGCGCATTGCCGCGAGCGTCCCCGGGCTCCGCGTCATCAACGCCTATGGTCCCACCGAGACCACGGTCTGCGCCGCGCTGTACCCCATCGATCCCGAGGTTGCGCCGGACCAGCGGGCTCCGATCGGGCGCCCCGTTCAGAACATGCAGTGTTACGTGCTCGGGCGTGGCCTCCAGCCCGTGCCCACCGGTGTTCCCGGCGAGCTGTACGTGGGCGGCCTGGGGGTGACCCGCGGCTACCTGAACCGCCCTGATCTGACGGCAGAGCGGTTCCTGCCGGATCCGTTCTCGAACAGCCCCGGAGCCCGCATGTACCGCACCGGCGACAAGGTCCGGTGGCGCGCCGACGGGAACCTCGAATTCCAGGGCCGGCTCGATCATCAGGTGAAGATCCGGGGCCACCGGATCGAGCTCGGCGAGATTGAGAGCGTGCTGCAGCGACACCCGGCGGTGCGCGAGGCCGCCGTCCTCGCGCGAGAAGACCGGCCCGGCGACAAGCGCCTCGTCGCCTACGTAGTCTTGCGCGATCCCTCGGGGAGCTGCACGGCGAGCGACCTGCGGAAGGCGCTGCAGCTCGAGCTGCCAGACTACATGGTTCCGTCCACGTTCGTGTGGCTCGACGCCATGCCACTGACGTCGAGCGACAAGATCGACCGGCTCTCGTTGCCTCCGCCGCCCCGGACTCGCGGGGAGCGGGACGGGGCGCTGGCGGAGCCGCGGGACGCGCTGGAGCTCGATCTGGTGCGGATCTGGGAGGAGGTCTTGGCCGTCTCCCCGGTCGGGATTCACGACGACTTCTTCTCGCTCGGCGGCCACTCGCTCCTGGCCGTATCGCTGATGAGGCGCGTCGAGCAGCGATGCGGCCGGAAGCTCCCCATCGACGTCCTCTTCCGGGCGCCGACCGCCGGGAGCATGGCGGCGCTCCTGCGCGACAAGGCGGAGCCGGAGCCATGGTCACCGCTGGTCGCGATCCAGCCTGCCCAGCGGGGGCGCCCCTTCTTCTGCGTGCACGGTCTGGTGGGCACGGTCATGGTGTTCGTCCCCCTGGCACGCTACATGGGCAAGGATCGCCCGTTCTACGGGCTCCAGGCGCAGGGGCTCCTCGACGACCAGCCGCCCTGCGACGACATCGAGGCGATGGCGACCCGGTACATCGAGGCGATCCGCGCCGTGCAGCCCGAAGGTCCGTACCAGCTGGGAGGGTTCTCGTTCGGCGGGCTCGTGGCCATCGAGATGGCGAGGCAGCTCCGAGAAGCCGGTCAACAGATCGCGCTCCTCGCCGTCCTCGATACGGCGCCCCCCGATTTCATGAAGCGCAGCGCGCCCGAGGACGGTCCCGCAGCCCTGATCGAGATGGCCAAGGGCCTGGGCGTGGACTTCTCACTCGACGAGCTCAACGCGCTGCCGCCGGAGCAGCGGCTCGCCTATGCGCACGACCGCATCCTCGCCGTCGGGGTCCTGCCTCCTGAGCTCTCCCCCGAACGGCTGATGGCGCATATCGACGCGCACGTGAGCGCCGGTCGAGCGTACGCGCCGCGAATCCCCTGCCGGATGACGTTCTTCCGCGCGCTCGATGCCGGATGGTATACGTCCGGTTCGAGCCTGCTCCCGGACTTCCGCGACGAGTGGAGCGCCTGCTCGCCTCACCCGGTCATCAGTCACGACGTCCCTGGGACACACTTCTCGATGATATTCGAGCCCCACGTGCGGACGTTGGCGGAGCGACTCCGGGCGTGCCTTGACGAGGTCGACCCGTCATAGGTGGACGAGGACCAACGGGCGTGCGTGTGTGCTCGACCTGGGAGATGAGAGCGCCTGACCCCAATCCGGTCAGTCAAGTCCTATCGTTCCGCTCGTGCGCCTCGGGGCAGACTTGAGTGTGGACCAGCAATACGGCCCGGGTCTTCCTGCGCACCATCCTTGCCGCCTGGGGCGCGTGCTCCTGTGTGCATGCCCCGCCGCGTCGCGTGTGGGACGGAAAATCCGCACGGAAAACCTGAAGTAGAAGCGCCAGGATCTCCGGCTCGGCCAAGATGTCTTCCGGCGTTCCGGCGCTCTACGTTAGATCCAGAAGTCGAACAGCCGCTTCAGCATCTTCTTTGGGTTGAGGTCTATCTTATGAACGATCTCGATCTTTCCGGGTATGCCAAGGTTCGACCTCTCGGCGGGATTGTTCGTCTTCAAACGCTTCACTTTGATGACCTTGTGCCGCTTCATGCTTCCTCTCTCGCCAGTCAGAGGGAGAGCATACTACCCGCAAGAATGGATTCGATGCCCCGTACGCCTTATTCCCCTGTCCGGCTCGGCCCTCGCCATGCTGACAGCGCACCGGAGGTGCATCCTTCGTCCTCGGCGCTCCGCTGTCGCGCGTGTCGCGTCCGACATGCCGCTTCACGCAGCCGGACGGGAACAGTTCAGTTTTTGTCGTAGGCTCGTACGTCTGCAGCCCGCCGCGGTTCGCGCTAACATCGACGATGCCGGACGTGCTCACTAGGTCTATTCGAGCCAGGGCGTCCGCAGCCGCGGGCGCGTCCGTCCGGCCGAGCGGCACAAACGACATGCGCACCATCGTCAGGGACAAAGCGCGCATCCGCCGGTGAAGCAGCGTCTCGTTATCCGTCGTCTCGCGTGCGCCCCGTCCGCGGCTGCTTCGCCTGGGAGGGCAGCGGCCCGCGCTACCACGCGCGCCGTCCTCTCGCTCAGCCTGGTGGCCGACGCGCGGCCTGGCGGAGCGGTCAATGCTGCTAACGCTCGATGGACGCCGGAGCACGTTCCGGCGACCCGAGGTAGTCACACGCGGACATGGACGGCGCAGGAAGCGCAGCGACGATCGGCGGGAAGGAGGCGACGGGCGCCGGGGCAGGGAGCGCAACGGCGATCGGCGCAGGGCGAAGCGCTGGCAGTTCTTGCCCCCCATGCGCCGCTGATATCCCTGACGGATCGCGCCACGTGATCCTGATCTGCTTGTCCTTCGTGGCCTCCACTTTCGAGGAGAACGCGCGGATCAGCGCTCGCTGAACATCGACCGGCAGAACGCTCCACTCATCGACTATTTGCTGGACATATGCATGTGCGTGCTTACGAGTCTCGACATTGTCGTTGCCGACCGTCTCGTTGAACTCGGCTTCCTTCGCCTCGATTGCTGCAAGCGCGTCATCAAGGCGATTCAACTCCATCTTCACGTCCTCGACCGTGAAGAGTCCCTTTGCAACAAATTCAACAACTCGCTGTCGCGCGATCTTGATCTCCCGGCGCTGGGCGGCAAAATCCGGCTTCTCGATCCGGCGCGGCGGTCGAGTAAGCGAGGTGAGGAGCGAGCGAGCGAACGCCAAGAACTGCTCTCCCGCAGCGGCGTCCGCGTCGGGCTGGCGGAGCCATGCCGAGGACTTGCACCGCACGCCCTTCTCTTTTTGCTCCACGTGACCACGACAGACATAATAACCCACCTTATGCCGGCTCTTGCAGTCCACCGGAACGGCAGCAACGCCGCCGCCGCATTCCGCGCAACGGCAGATGCCACGGAGCAAGTGGTTAGCTGTCGCAGACGCGGCCTGGGGCTTCCTCCCACGGCGACGGCCTCTCAACGCAAGCTGAGCATTGTTGAATGTCTCATCGTCGATGATCGCCTCATGTGCAGGAATCCACTCGGCCGGAAGTTGCACGACGCCGCGCGTGGCGCTCGGCCGCACGCTGGTCTTTGCGACACGGCCCGTGTAGGTTCGGTTGCGCAGCGCGGTAACAACCCAGGCGCGCCCGAACGCCTTGATGCTGCCGTACTCTTGACGGAGCCGCTTAGCGGTCGCGAATACGCTATAGCCTTCAAGGCAGAGCGCGAACATGCGACGCACCACCGCGGCGTGCTCCGGAACCACGCGGAGGGGGAGCGGCGTCTTCGTGCCTTTGGGCTTCGGTTGGCGTTCGTAGCCGAACGGCGGATGCCCTTCGACGAAGTACCCTTGGGCGCGCAGGTGCTTCCGCCCTCCTTCGGTTCGCTCCTTGATCCGACGGCGCTCCTGCTCCGCCCCGACCGCCCAATTGGCGAGCGTGTCCTCTGCCATCGGCGATCGCGAATCGAACCCCTTGTCAACGGCGACGAACACGGCGCCCTTGCGCATGATCTGACGAACGTTCTTGACAATGAAGACCACGTCGCGCCCGAAGCGGTCGATGTCCGTCACGATGACCATGTCCCCCCGGCGGACGTCCGCCAGGAGCGCGGCGACCTTCTTCCGGTTCGCCTCGTTCTCCTCGCCGCCGCTCTCTACTTCCGGGAACAGGATCGGCTCCGGCAGCGAATGGAGCCGGCAGTAGTTGCCGATCTTCTCGGCCTGGGCGTCCAGGGAGACGCCTGCGATCTCCTGCTCCCTCGGCTGACGCGCGGGTAGCCGAGCGTCCGCCGGATCGCGGCGTTGGGGGTTGCGTCTTTCATTTGTTTCACCTGTCGGAAAGGATGATCGTAGTTCAGCCCGTCCGGCTGAGCAAATCGCCGGTTTTGGCCTGAATTTCGGCCTCCTCTGCGTGTACTAAAAGTTCCGCTACTCTGGAGCAGGTGGGCGAAGGCGCTGCTGTCCTCGATCCCGCGCGCCGCGGGCGCCAAGCAGCGGCCGGCGGGCGGCCCCCTCTGCCGGACCGCCGCGCCCTGGCGCGCAGGCACGCCGGCGTATGGTAAAAATGTCCTGTGCCTTCCATGAACCCGGTGCGTTCCCCTCGGCTCCACTCCGTCTCGGCGGGATTGCGACGATGGCTTCCCCGGGCGCTGGCCGGCGCGTGCTGCGCCTGGGCGATGGGCTGCGCGGAGAGCGCGCCCTCCTCGACGGCTCCGGCGGCGCGGGTCGCCTCGACGGCGCGGGCCGCTGCGCCGGCGACCGCCGCGAGCGCCGCGCCCGCCGGCACGCCGCCGGCGTCTCCGCCGGCAGAGGGGGAGCGACCTGGCGACGCGCCGGTGCGCGAGCGCTGGGTCGGTACGCTGACGCTGACGAAGGGCTCGCAGCCCCTCATCGCCGGGAGAATCCTGTCGATCGAGGACGCCGAGCGCTGGCTCGGCCCCGAGTGGCGCGCGCTGGCCGGGCAGCGCGTCCGCGTGCTGGCGGTGCTGCGGGACCACGTCTGTGAGCCGCACGCTCAATGCATGATCGGGGGGATCATCCCGCTGCTGGAGCAGGTCGCGTCCGTCGAGCTGTGCAGCAGCGCGGGCTCCTCCGGCGGGGCGGCGGTCGTCGATTGCGCGCCGTCGCCCGCCCAGAAGGAGCGCTGCCAGGACGAGTGCCGCACGTTGAGCGAGGACTGCGGTCGGCGCGCTGACGGCGACCGCGGAGGGCTGCGCCGCTGCGGGTGCGCCAAGGTCACGTGCGAGCACGGCTGCGAGGAGACCGCAGAGCCCGCCTTCACGTGCAGGTGACCGCTCCCTGCCAGGAAGGGCAGGGGGCCAAGGGGACAAAACGACGAAGGCCGCCTGGCACCCGCCAGGCGGCCTCCGCGAGCGAGCCTCTGCTGCGCTGGATCAGGCGCTCTCGCGCACGAGGACGGGTGCCGCCGCCGGCCTGGGGCTCGGGGGCACGCTCTCGGCGGCGTGGGCGCCGCCCTCGCCGAGCGAGTAGGCCTCCTCGCCGTGGAGGACGCCGTCGAGGCCCTCGTCTTCCGTTTCCTCGTCGACCCGGAAGCCCATCACCGCGCTGATCCCCTTCACGAGCACGAAGGTGACCACCGCCGCGTAAGCCGCCGCGACCGCGGCCGCGATCGCCTGCTCGGTGAGCAGCGCCGAGTTGCCCTTGATGAGGCCGTCCTGGCCGGCCGAATTCCACACCTTGGAGGCGAACACGCCGGTGAGCAGCGCGCCGAGCAGCCCGCCGACGCCGTGGATGCCGAACGCGTCCAGGCTGTCGTCATAACCCAGCTTGCCCTTCAGCATCACGGCGCCGTAACACACAGCGCCCGCCGCGAGCCCGATCGCGACAGACGCCATCGGGCCGACGAAGCCCGCCGCCGGGGTGATGGCGACGAGGCCCGCGACGAGCCCCGACGCCACGCCGAGGAGCGACGGCTTGCCGAAGCGCACGGCCTCGATCAGGGCCCACGCGAGCGCCGCGATCGCCGCGGCGATGTGCGTGTTCACGAACGCCACGGAGGCGAGCCCGTTCGCGGCGAGCGAGGAGCCGCCGTTGAAGCCGAACCAGCCGAACCACAGGAGGCCGGCGCCGAGCAGCGTCATGGTGAGGTTGTGCGGCACGATCTTGCGCGTCGGGTACCCCTTGCGCTTGCCGATCGCGATCGCGATCACGAGCGCGCTCGCGCCCGAGGCCAGGTGAACGACGGTGCCGCCGGCGAAGTCGAGCGCGCCGCGCGCGAGGAGCCACCCGCCCGGGTTCCAGACCCAGTGGCAGATCGGGCTGTAGACAAGGAGCGACCAGAGCAGCGTGAACACCACATACGACGAGAACTTGATGCGCTCCGCATAGGCGCCCGAGATCAGCGCCGGCGTGATGATGGCGAACATCATCTGGAACGCCATGAACAGGAGGTGAGGCACCGTCGTCCCGGCGCGCGGCTCGGTGCCAACGCCGTTCAGGAACGCGTAGTCGAAGCCGCCAATGAACCCGCCCTTGGATTCAGCGAACGCCATCGAGTACCCGAGCGTCACCCACGCCAGGGTCACGATCCCCATGGCGAAAAAGCTGTGCATGAATGTGCTGAGCGTGTTCTTCGTTCGGACCATGCCCCCGTAAAACAGGGCCAGCGCTGGCGTCATCAGCAGAACCATTGCCGACGAGACCAGGAGCCAGGTGGTGTCCGAGGCGTTGATTTCGTTCACTGGTGGCCTCCTCGACGGCGACACTAAGAGAAGGCAGTTTTCCGGAATGTTTCGTCGGCATATACTTCGCGACAGCACGAAACATACCGCGACGACGCAGCGAGTCAGCGCGCGGGCGCCTCCGCGGTCAGCGCGCTGGCCGACTCGCTCCTACAGCGCGTCGATGGATTTGCAGTGAGACTATCCGCGCCCGCTGGCCTCGATGCTCTCGCGCACCCGATCGAGCGCGGCCCGCACCTCGGGATCCCGATCGAGCGCAGCGGGCGGCGCCGGCAGCCGGAGCGACCAGTTCTGCGGCCCCACGGTCCCCGGGACGTTGATCCGATCGCGCGTGGCGAGCACGTCCTGGAGGAGCAGCAGCACGAGCTCGCTCGTCGAGCCGAGGATCAGGTCGAGCAACGCGCGGTGGGTCTCCTTCGTGAACTGCGGGCCGAGCTCTTGCCGGCGCGGCGCCAGCTGCGGCAGATCGAGGACCCCGGCGCGCTCCCGGTCGTCCCGCGACTCCCACCACACCACCACCGAGTCGGTGTCGTGCGTCCCGAAGCAGGCCACCGAGAGCGCCGGATACTGCGACGGATCCTTGAACACGACGTCATCCTTTTCCCAGATCAGCACCTTGTAGCCCGGCACCCCGAGCTCCGTGAGCGACTCCCGGACCCACCCCGGCACCGCGCCGAGATCCTCCGCCACGAGCTGCGCCCCGGTCTCCGCCGCCCCCGCCAGCATCGCCCCCACGACCCGATTGCCGTGCTCGCGCTGCTCCGGCTCCTCCGCCGGATCGAAGGTCGCCCTGGGCCGCTCGCTCCCCTGGCCCTGGCTCCCTTGCTCCGGGAAGATGTACGTCCGGTAGAAGCCGACCAGGTGATCGATCCGGAACCGGTCGTAGAGCAGCCCCGTGTAGCGGCAGCGCCGCCTGAGCCACGCGAAGTCGTTCTCGCGCATCCGGGCCCAGAAGTACGGCGGGAGCCCCCACCGCTGCCCCTCCGTGTCGAACTGGTCGGGCGGCGCGCCGACCGTCATGTCGTGCCGGAACTCGCCCTGGTGCGCCCACACGTCGGCGCTGTCGCGCGACACCATGAACGGGAGATCCCCCATGATCTCCACGCCCTTGCCCCGGAGATCCGCGCGCGCCGCCTCCCACTGCGCGTGCGCGAGCCACTGGACATACTCGTAATAGAGGATGTCCCGCGCGCGCTCGCGCCGCAGCGCCTCGAGCGCCTCCGGCCTGCGCTCGCGGATCGCCTCGGGCCAGTCCCACCACGCCCTGCCCTCGAAGGCGTCCTTGAACGCGCGGAACTGCGCGTAGTCGGGCAGCCAGTCCGACTGCCGCTTCACGAACTCGCCGAGCTCGGCCGCGCGCGGCGTCTGCTTCGCGTGGTGCTCGCGCTCGAACACGTCGAAGGCGAAGCGCAGCGCCCGCCCCTTCACGCGGCGCACGAGATCGTAGTCGACGCGCGCGCTGTTCCGCGCGCGATCGAGCGCCCCGAGGTCGTCGCCGAGCGCCTCGCCGAGGCGCTCCGCCGGGAGCTCGGGCACGGCGGACAGCGAGATGAACATCGGATCGATGCCGAACGCGGAGAGCGCCATGTACGGCGACGTCTCGCCCCCCGACACCTCGCCGAGCGGCAAGAGCTGCACGAGGCGCAGGCCAGCGGCGCGCATCCACGCGGCGAACTCGGGGAGATCGCCGATCTCGCCGATGCCCCACGAGCGATCGCTGCGCAGGGAGAAGAGCGGCACCGTCACGCCGGCGATGCGGCGGCGCGCGCCGGAACCGGGAACGGAAGGCGACGATGAGCTCTGGGACTGATTTTCAGCAGAGGGGGAAGACATGGGCGTTTTTCGCTTGGCTCCAGGCGTTCGGGGGCGAAGTCTATCCCGGGTCGCGCCGCCCTGGATGCTCCTTCTGCGACCGTGCGGTAGCACCGCCGCGCCTCCGTCGAGGCCGCGGCCGTGGCCGCTGCCGAGCTCGCGAGGAGGGCCGCGACATCGCGCGCGGCGCGAGGGCGGGCCCGCCGAGCGGCCGAACGGCGGGCGATCCCGGGGGCGGCGACCGAAAAATCAGGCCGCGCGCGCTTGTGTCTCGACAGCGGCGCCGATCTCGCGAATAGGGCGGCTTCACAGGTTTTTCAGATGACCAGACGCATATGGCCCGGCACGCCCACCCCACTCGGCGCCGTCTTTGACGGCGAAGGGGTCAACTTCACGCTGTTCTCCCAGTCCGCCACCAAGGTCGAGCTCTGCCTCTTCGAGGCCGTCGACGATGTCGTGGAGCGCGAGCGCATCGAGCTCCCCGAGCGGACGGCCCACATCTTCCATGGCTACGTGCCGGGGCTCAAGCCCGGCCAGCTTTACGGCTACCGGGTGCACGGGCCCTACGACCCGCGCTCCGGGCAGCGCTTCAACCCGGCGAAGCTCCTCGTCGATCCCTACGCGTACGCGCTCTCCAGCGAGCCGAACTGGAAGGCGCCGCTCTTCGCCTACGACCGCGGGGGGCACCCCGAGGGCGGCGCTGGCCGGCCCAAGGAGGCGGGCCGGGACGGCGCGGCGCCCGAGAAGGGCGAGGGCGGGCGCGCGGGCAAGACGGCGAGCGATCGCCGCGCCGCCGAGGCGCGCGGGAAGGACTCCACGCCGCCGCCCCCGCCGGCCCCGCTCGACGACCTGGAGATCTGCCACCGCGACAGCGCCTGGGGCGCGCCGAAGTCCGTCGTCGTCGACCACCGCTTCGCGTGGGACGGCGACCGGCCGCCGGCGACGCGCTGGCAGGACACGATCATCTACGAGGTCCACGTCAAGGGCTTCACCCAGCGGCACCCGGGCATCCCGAAGGAGCTGCGCGGCACCTACGCCGGGCTCGCCTCCGAGGCGGCGATCGCCCACTTCAAGAAGCTCGGCGTGACGGCGATCGAGCTGCTCCCCGTGCACGAGATGGCGAGCGAGCGCGAGATCTGGGAGCGCGGCCTCGTCAACTACTGGGGCTACAACACGCTCGCGTACCTCGCGCCCGCGGGCCGCTACTCGTCGAGCGGGCGGCTCGGCCAGCAGGTGACCGAGTTCAAGGCGATGGTGAAGGCGCTCCACGCCGCCGGCATCGAGGTGATCCTCGACGTCGTGTACAACCACACAGCGGAGGGGAACCACCTCGGCCCGACGCTCTCCCTGAAGGGGATCGACAACTGGACCTACTACCGGCTCGTGCCGCACAACCCGCGCTACTACATGGACTTCACGGGCTGCGGGAACACGGTGAACACGCGTCATTACCAGACGCTCCAGCTGGTGATGGACAGCCTGCGGTACTGGGTGACCGAGATGCACGTCGACGGCTTCCGCTTCGATCTCGCGTCGGCCCTCGCCCGCGGTCACCATGACTTCGACCGCCTGAGCTCGTTCTTCGACATCATCCATCAGGATCCCGTCCTCTCGCGCACGAAGCTCATCTCGGAGCCGTGGGACGTGGGCGAGGGCGGCTATCAGGTCGGCAACTTCCCGGTCCTCTGGACGGAGTGGAACGACCGTTACCGCGACTCGGTGCGCCGCTTCTGGAAGGGGGATCTGCTGGCGGCCGACCTCGGCTATCGGCTCACCGGGTCGAGCGATCTGTACGCGTCCAGCGGGCGCCGCCCTTACGCGAGCATCAATTTCGTGACGGCGCACGACGGCTTCACGCTGAACGATCTCGTCTCGTACAACGAGAAGCACAACGAGGCGAACGGCGAGGGCAACCGGGACGGCACGAACAACAACCACAGCTACAACCACGGCGTCGAGGGCCCCTCCAGCGACCCCGCGGTCGTCGAGCTGCGCGAGCGCCAGAAGCGCAACCTCCTCGCGACGCTCCTCCTCTCGCAGGGGGTGCCGATGATCAACGCCGGCGACGAGATCGGAAAGACGCAGCTCGGCAACAACAACGCCTACTGCCAGGACAACGAGCTCTCCTGGCACGACTGGGACCTCGACGAGCGGCGGAAGCAGCTCTTCGAGTTCACCTGCCGCCTCATCGCCCTGCGCCGCAGCCAGCCCGTGCTGCGCCGGCGGATGTTCTTCTCGGGCGGTTACGTGCACGGGAGCGGGCTCAAGGACATCGTGTGGTTCCGCCCCGACGGCGCCGAGATGACGCCGGAGGACTGGACCCACCCGAACGCCCGGGCGGTCGGCTACCTGCTCGGGGGCGACGCCCTCTCGGCGCTCGGTCCGCGCGCCGAGCCGATCTCCGGCGACACGCTGCTCGTGCTCATCAACGCGAACCACTCGCCGCTGGAGTTCGTGCTGCCCGCGATCGAGTTCGGCGAGCGGTGGGAGGTGCTCATCGACACCCGCACCGCCGGGGAGCCGGCGCGCACGGTGCCCGCGAGGGCAGGGGGAGAGCGCTACCTGCTCGTCGACCGGTCCGTGGCGGTGCTGCGGCTCCTGGAGCGCAAGGAGAAGAAGAAGGTCAAGCGGGTGAAGGCGCAGCGGGCGTAGCTGTCCCGACGCTCTCTCTCAGACGGCGATGAGTTGATGTCACCCGTGAAGTGCTTTTCGATCACGTTCAAGCCACGCGAACCCGTGTCGCGCGACCGGTGTCGTGCGGCGCAACCGATGTCGTGTCGCGGCCTGGACGCGTACATCGGCGGCGGACCGGGGGGCATGAGGGGGCGCTGCTGCTTCGGTGCGGCGGGCGGCGTCCGTGGCCCGTACCCTCGGCGCCAGCCATCAACAAGTACAGCAGCGCTGCGCCTCGCGACGCTGCCGCGTGCGCCTTCAGGTGCACGTACGCGAGGAGGGCGGGGGGTTCGCCGTTCAAAGGCATCCGCATTCGCGATACGCTGAGGGAATGTCGTCGCCTCTCTCCTCAGGTCGTTGTCCCATGGACGCATCGACCGGTCCGGGAAACGGTGGCGGCACGAAGATCACCGGCGTGCTGCAGCCGCCCTCTCTGGGGCGACCGCCCGATTCCTCGGTAAGAGACGCCGTGCGCGACGCCACCACGCTGGGCGGGCAGCCTGCGCCGCTCGGTCTTCCTCCTCCGAGCGGCGCAGGGCGGGACGAGGCGCGCTCCGCGCTCCTTCCGGGCCGCGTCGTGGCCGGGCGGTACCGGCTCGTGCATCCGCTCGGCCAGGGCGCGATGGGCGAGGTGTGGTGCGCGCACGACAGCGTCCGGCGCTTCGAGGTCGCGCTCAAGTTCCTCGTGCTCCCGCGCCAGAACCTGGCCATCGACGCGATGGAGCGCTTCCGCTTCGAGGCGCAGGTCGCCGCCCAGCTCGGGCGGAAGACCGATTTCATCGTCACGGTGCACGACGCCGGTGAGGATTCCGAGGCGGGCCCGTACCTCGTCATGGAGTGCGTGCGCGGCCGGTCCCTCCGGCAGCTGATCCACGAGCGAGGGCCGGTGCCCGCGGCCGAGCTGGCCGCGCTCCTCCGTCAGATCGGAGAGGCCCTCTCGGTGGCGCACGGCCTCGGGATCGTGCACCGCGACATCAAGCCGTCGAACATCCTGCTCCGCGAGGGGCGCGACGGGCGCCTGCGCGCCAAGGTCGCCGACTTCGGGATCGCCAAGTGGATCCGCCAGGATCTGGCGGCCGATTTCCCCCGCCAGACCGCGGAGGGCGTGGTGCTGGGCACGCCGGGATACCTGAGCCCGGAGCACACGTGCGACGGGCACGCGGACCCGCAGCTCGACATGTGGGCCCTCGCGGTGGTCGCGCACGTTGCGCTCACCGGCCGGCAGCCGTTCGCCGGCCGCACCATCGCCGATGTGCTCTCCTCCATCCTCGCGAGCGCGCGCCCCCCGCTGTCGACGCTGTGCCCCGGCGCGCCGCCGGCGCTGGAGACGTGGTTCGCGCGCGCCTTCGCGCTGGATCCGGCGGAGCGATTCCCCTCCATCGGGCCGATGATCTCCGCCTTCATGGCCGCGGTCGGCCCGTCGGCTGCGCCGATCGCGCCGGCGCCCGCCGCGCCGGTTCGACGGACCACGCTGCACCTCGCGGCGGCTGGCCTCGTCGTGGCGCTCGGGCTGGGGCTTTTGCTCACCACCGCGCTGCCCTCGCAGCGCCTGGAGGCCGCCGCCGAGCTGCGGGTGATCAGCGGCGAGGTGCTCTCCGCCGCCCGCGGCGCGCTCGTGGCGCAGGCGCCCGCGGCACCCCAGGCGGGCGCGACCGCGACGGCTCCCGCGGCCGGGCCCGCGACGACAGCGCCGTCCCCCGTCCCGCCGCCTCCGGAGCCCGCGCCGCTGGCAGCCGCGGCGCCTACCGTCCCGACGCCTCCGGCGTCCACGCCGCGGTCAGCCGCGGCGCGCGCCGTCCCGACGTCTCCGGCGCCCGCGCCGCAGCCAGCCGCGGCGCGCACCGTTCGTGCGCCCGGCGCGCCGGCGAGCACCGGCAAAGCGCCCTCGCGGAAGCGAGACGCAGGCAAACAGAAGAGCGCGATCTTCTGAGCGTCGGCCGCGAAGGGCGCGTCGGCGCCCGCTGGTGGAGCCCCGCGGGGGCCTCCGGCGCGCCGTGATCGCCGGGCCGGCCCGTCATCCAGCGGGCGGGCTGCGAGGGGTCGACCGCGGCCGAGCGAAGAGGCGGAAGAACGTTCGGGCCAGGCGCCTGTCGCCCTGGAGCTCGACCGGCGCCTCGGCGAGCTTCTGGTCACCGAAGACGACCGCCCGCAACGTGGCCGGGTCGGTCGCGATCACGGCGTCCGGCGCGCGCGGAGCGCCCCGCGCGATGGTGATGGTCGCGCGATCGACCTCGATCGAGAACCGCTCTTCGCCGAGCCGGAGCTCGTAGGTCGCGCGGAGGTCAGCTGCCTCGCCCGCGACGAACGTCGCCTCGAGCGCGATCATCAGCGCGTCGACGCTCAGGGCGCCCGCGGGCCGGACGGGCGATCGCGCGCCCCAGCGGCCGAGCTGCACGAGCAGCGGATGGAGCTCGCGGCCCCAGTCCGTGAGCTCGTACGTCGGCGCGCCGACCTTGTGCCGCCGCACGACGCCGCCGCCCTCGAGCTCGCGGAGCCGCTGCGACAGCACGTTGGGGCTCGCGCCGGCAAGCCCGTCGCGGAGATCCGTGAACCGCTTCGGACCGAGCAGGAGCTCGCGCACGATGAGGAGCGCCCACCGCTCGCCGACGAGATCGAGCGCTCGCGCGATGCCGCAGGGATCCCCGTAGCTTCTCAGACCGGTCATGGCGGCCGCATCCTACAGCACTTGCGAAGGAGGACCAAATGGTCCTAAACTAGGACTGACAGACGACGCGGACATCAGGAGGAACAGCATGCGCAAGCTCACCGTCTTCAACCAGATCTCGCTGGACGGTTATTTCTCGGACGGCCACGGCGACATGAGCTGGGCACACAAAGGGGACGCGGAGTGGGGCGCGTTCGCCGCGGAGAACGCGCGCGGCGGGGGCGAGCTCGTCTTTGGCCGGGTCACCTACGAGCTCATGGCGAGCTTCTGGCCCACCCCCGCGGCGCTGGAGCGGGCTCCCGCCGTCGCCGAGCGGATGAACAGCCTGCCGAAGGTCGTCTTCTCGAGGACCCTCGACAGCGCGTCGTGGAACAACACGAGGCTGCTCAAGGGCGATCTCGCGGCAGAGGTGCGCAAGCTGAAGGCGGAGCCCGGGCCTGATATGGTCATCATGGGAAGCGGCAGCATCGTCGCCCAGCTGACCGACGCGCGTCTGGTCGACGCGTACGAGCTCGTCGTGAACGCGATCGTCCTCGGCAGCGGAAGGACGCTGTTCGAGGGGGTCAAGGAGCGGGCGAACCTCCGGCTGAAGAAGACGCGCAGCTTCAGCAACGGGAATGTCGTGCTCTGGTACGATGCGACGGCGTGACAGGGCCTGACGGAGGCGCGCCGCGCCCGCAGGCTGGCTGCGGTCTCCAGGACCCGCGCCGCGGCGAGGGCGTCGTCGCTCGGATCTGTCTGACGGACCGACCTCGGCGCTACCGAGGGTTTCTCGGCACCCGGAACAACGTCACCGTATGCTGGAAGAACGCCGGCGCCGCGACCACTCTCCGGGCCGGATCGAGCCCGAGGTCGTTGATCGCGGTGAGCCCGTCGTCCCTGAAATCACGCACCAGGGTCGAGCTCGTCGACGTGACCCAGTAGACGGCCGGAGGCGCGTTCACCGAGACGAGGTATCCATCCCTGTATCGCTCGATGCCGTCCAGCTTCGCCTCGAGCGTCCCGAACCGCGTGAGCTCCTTGCTCTCGAGATCGAGCATCCAGACCTTGCCCAGCGAGGAAGGAGCCCTGAACGTGCCGAGCGTGACGATGGCCAGCTTGTCGCCGTCCACGAGCAGGCCGTTGGGAACGTTGAGGAGCGGGGACCAGAAGAAGGGGGCGCATCGTTCGTTCTTGCAGCGCCACACGGTGCGGGTGAAGCTGTCGCTGATATAGACGGTGCCATCGTCGGCGAGCGCGAGATCGTTGAGGAAGATCGCGCCGAGCGCCGGGATCCTGCGCACGTCCTTGGTGGCGAGATCGATGATCAAGAGCTCATCCATGTCGGAGGTGTAAAGCTTGCCCTGCGCGACGCGGATGCCCTTGGGCGCGTTCATCCCCGAGAGCCACTTCGCCTCGACGATGCTGCCGCACCGGTCGAGCTTGCTGATCCAGCCGCGACCGTCCTTGAACCTGGGCCTCTCGAGCATCTCGTCAGGTACGCCGGCCATGTTGGCGACGTACCACGCCTCCGTTCCCTCGTCCCAATAGGCGCTCTCCGGCGTCTCGAAGCCGGCATCCAGGCCGCCCACCGTTCGCGGGAAGCGCAGGCAACCGTCGTCCGAGGCATCGCCGTGCGAGAGCGGGGCAGCGGCGGGCGGATCCTCGGCGCGGACAGGCGGATCGTCGGCGGAGCATGCAGGGAGAGCGAACAGCGACAGGAGCGCGATCGCGGCGAGCGGAGAACGGTTCGCGGGCATGGGTTGCCTCCTCGCGGCGGCGCATCGTCGCGAGCACTCGCGGCGATCGCGCCATCACGATGCCCGCCAGGGTAGGCGACGCGACATCAACTCACCTGTCAGGATGGACCGCAATCCAGTCTACGGAGGGCCGCTGTGGCGTCAGCCTCCGTCGAGGGTGGAGTCGCCGCCGCTCGTTGCGCCCTGGATATCGCGCGTGGCGGCGGACCGGCGCTCGAAGGCGGCATGTGTTATGTCGGAGCGCTCGTGCTGGACGACGGCGCGGCGTTCGGGGACCACGCGCGCAAAGGCGCCAAAGTCGAGTCGACGCTCACGGCGAGGCGAGGGCCACCTTCGACAGCGTCTGCTCGACGAGCGTCACCCAGTAGCTCGCGCCGATGGGCAGGATCTCGTCGTTGAAGTCGTAACCAGGGTTGTGCAGCATGCGGCTCTCGCCGGCGACGCCGTTGCCGAGCCAGACATAGGCGCCGGGCCTCTCGCGCAGCATGAACGCGAAGTCCTCGGCGCCCATCGTGGGTTGAATGTCGGTGAGCACCTTGTCGCCGCCGATCACCTGCGTCATCGCCGCGATCGCCATGGCGACCTCCTTCGGTGTGTTGATGATGGGCGGGTAGCGGCGCTCGTACCGCACCGTGACCTTGCAGCCATGAGCGGCGGCGATGCCGTCGCAGATGCGGCGTATGGCGCCCTCGACGAGCGCCTGCACCTCGGGCTTGAGCGCCCGCGCCGAGCCGCGCAGCGTGACCTCATCCGGGAGCACGTTCCACGTGTCGCCGGCGTGGAACTGCGTGACGCTGACCACCGCCGCGTCGACCGGGCTCACGCTGCGGCTCACGATCGCCTGCAGCGCCTGCACGAGCGCGCTCCCCGCGACGATCGCATCGACGCCGTGGTGAGGCATCCCCGCGTGGGCGCCGCGGCCCGTGATCTTGATCTCGAAGATATCGAAGCTCGCCATCATGATCCCGGGCATCACGGCGAACTGGCCGGCGGGAATGCCAGGCCAGTTGTGCATGCCGAAGACGGCCTCCACCGGGAACTTCTCGAACAGGCCGTCTTCGACCATCACGCGGCCGCCCCCCTCGTTCTCCTCGGCGGGCTGGAAGATGAAGTGGACGGTGCCGTCAAAGGCCCTCGTCTCGGCGAGGTGCCTGGCGGCGCCGAGGAGCATCGTCGTGTGTCCGTCGTGGCCGCAGGCGTGCATCCTCCCTTCGTTCCGCGAGCGATGGGCGAACGTGTTCGCCTCGTGGACATGCAGCGCGTCCATGTCCGCCCGGAGCCCGATGGCGCGGCGGCCCGACCCGGCCCTCAGCGTGCCCACGACGCCGGTCTTCGCGAGGCCGCGGTGGACCTCCACGCCGAAGGACGAGAGCTTCTCCGCCACGAAGTCCGAGGTGCGGGCCTCCTCGAACGCGGTCTCGGGGTGGGCGTGGAGGTCACGGCGCCACGCGGTCATTTCAGCGTGGAGGGCGTCGAGTCGATGGATGGCAGGCATGGCGAAGGTCCTAGAGCCCCTTGGCGTCGAAGGTGACGAGCCGGAGCTCGCATGTATACCGCTCGCCGTCCGCGTCCGTCAGCCAGAGCTCATCGATGCACGGCAGCATCTCGGCGACGCTCACCTTCGCCGACGCGTCCAGCTCGCTGGCGCGCCGGAGGATCTTGGCGATGGTGTCCACGAAGATCGGGCTGTCGAGGTCCGCGTAGTACGGCTTGGCCTCGAAGGGCGACTTGAGGAAGATGAACCGCGGCAGCCCGTGCGCGCGCTTCCAGCGCCGCGCCGCGAGCCAGCGAGCGAGCGGCTCCTCCTCGCGCGCGAAGGTCACCTGCGACGCGACGAAGCGCCAGCGCTCTCGCGCGACCACGAGATCGCCGATCTTGAGCCGCGGCGTGTGGTCCTCGGCCGGCAGGACGTCCAGGGCGTTGGTGACCATCGACGAGAGCATCATGCCCATGAAATCGAGGAGGCCGCCGCGGTAGCCGCCGCCCCGCGCGTGGACCTCGAGCGCCCCGTCCTGGTCCACCACGACGAGGTCCGCCACGCGCAGCGTCCGCGCCCGAGGCGCGGGAGAAGGCTCCCGCGAGAACGCATAACGGAAGTCCCCGGAGCCCAGGGCGATCTCGTTGATGCGCTGGCACCATTGCGCCTTTGGCAGCACGGGGATGACGCTCGGGGCCGGGTTGTCGAGCTCCCAGAGATCGATGAGCTCGCGCATCGACGGGTGCTGGAAAGCGAAGCAGGACGCCGTCAGCGTGTGCGTCAGGTGCATCTCGCCCATGACCAGCTCGCACTCCCCCCGGCGTAGGGCCTCCACGTCCTTGGCCGCGATCATCAGATCCGGGCACATATAACGAGCCCTGGCCCAGCCCGGGCGCGGCACGTCGAACGCGCGCTGCACGTCCGGCAGCAGCGCGGCCGGATCCCGCTCGACGGAGCGCGCGCCGGCCGGCACCTGGAGGATCTCGGCCCAGCGGCGCTGCAGCTCGTGCTGCACCTGCCCGACCCACTCCGGCATGCCGCGCATCTCCCGCATCCACGGCTCGCTCTCCGCGAGCGCCTTGTGGAACACCGTGAGCTCGACCGGGCCGCCGCCCTGCTGCGCCGAGAGCCGCTCGAACAGGTCCCGCAGCACCCCGAGGTAACGGCGCCCGACCTCGTAGGTCACCCAGCGGCCGCTGAGCAGCAGGAGCGACAGCGGCGGAGCGAGCTTCTGGAGCAGCGGAGCGCCGATCTCCAGGTCCAGGTCGCGCCTGCAATCCTCGTAGACGAGCGTGCGCGCCGCGTACATTTCTCCATCGGAGCGCGTCGTGGCCGCGCCGGTCAGGCGGTGGAACGTGTCCTCCAGGCGCGTCATGGCGGCGTCGAGCGCCCGGGAGTCGCCGGCCGCGGCGGCGACCTCGTCGCGCGCCCGCTCGATCTCGTCGAGGGGCATGAGCGCGCGCTCGCGGAGCGCCTGATCCTCGATCCCCGCGAGCGCGCGCCGCAGCGCCTCTTCCGGCGACAGCTGGAGCGCGACCTCGAAGTCCCAGGCGATGACGCTCATCGCGCACGCCCTGTCCAGGATCTCGAACACCTCCGCTTCACCGCTGAGCCCGAGCGACGGATCGCTGGCGAGCCGCCGCGCGAGCGCCCTCGCGGTCGTCGCGCCGTCGCAGCCCTCCAGGACCGCAGCCTGCGCCGGCGTGAGCGGCATGGCCCCGACGGACGGCACCTGCAGAGCGCCCCCATCGACGCGGATGTAGGGGAGCAGCCGGGGCGCCGCGAACGGCCTGAGCTCCGGGTCCGAGCTCAACAGCGACGCGATCGCGTCGATGGCCCAGCTCTCGAAGTAGACCTTCCGCGCGGCGAGCAGGCCTGGTCCGGGCCGGGCGGCGATCGCCTCGGGGCCGAGGCCGATCCGGCACCAGCCGATGGGCCCGAAGAAGCCGATGGAGTCGTTCTTGACGCAGTAGCGTTGCAGGTAGGAGGCGACGAGCGCCTCTCTCTGCCGCGTCTTCTTGTCCCGGTGGCCGGGCGGCTTGCGCAGGAGGCCGTCGAGCCCCGTGTGCAGGGCGCGCCGGTTCTGCCAGACCACCGCCTCGCGGAACCGGTCATCCTGCACCGCCGCGCGCAGCGCCTCGCTGACGCGCGCGGTCTCCACCTCGAACGAGCGCTGCAGATCCGCGTGGATCACGCTCTTCGCCGGGGCGGCCCCTCCGGCGTCGAGCGCCCTGTCGAGCAGGGCGGCGGTCAAGGGGGCCGCGAGCGAGAGGATGGTTTGCGCCGCGAACCCCGCGCCGCGAACACACGCGAAAGGCCACAACCCGAACGGTCCTCCGGCCAGCGGCACCAGGTGGCTCGACGCGCCGCCTTCAACGTCTTGCTCGGACGGGCGGCGCGCCTGGCCCTCAATGTCTAAAGCAGGCGCTTCGGCGGCGAGTTTCATCGTGACAGACATGATTTCTCATCCGTGGCATGGAGCCTGGTGCGGGCGACGCCGCGCGTGTCTCACGCGTCGCCCGCGGCCTCCGGGGATCCCGTCTCCGGGGTGCTCGGCGGGGCGACGACCTTGGTCATCTCGGCATGACTTATCTGCGAGAACAGGGACAGGTAAGGCATGAGGAGCGCTCGTGACCACGAGGAGGGGAACCACATGTAGCTGTACAGGGGGTGACCCACCGCGCCGCGGCGTCGCTTCGTCTTCCACGTCCCGCCGCTGAGCCATATCCGCTTGGCGCCGAGCGCCACGGCGCGCTTGATCGGCTCGTAGAAGACGAGGCTGAAATACAGCAGCGAGTCGTCCAGCCCCTGATCCTCGGTGCGGCCCACGCGGTAGACCCAGAGGTCGTCCCCCTTGTGGAGGATCGAGGCGAAGCCGACGACGGTGGAGCCGTTGCGCGCCACGATCGCCTCCGCCCTCGGGCCGAGGTGGCGCTCGAGCCGAGCCCAGAACGATTCCGGGTGACGGAAGTGCTCCTCTCCGTATTTCGAGTACGTCGTCTCGTAGAGGCGCTCGAGATCGCCGCCCAGGGAGCCAAAATTCGGTGTCACGGTGAATTGGACACCGGCCTCGCCGACCTTCCTCATGTCGCGCCGGAAGGACTTTCGCTCCTTGCTCTGGAAGCGCGCGAGGTAGTCGTCGAAGGCCTTGAACTCGGTGTCCAGCCGGTTGTCATAGACGAGGAAGACCTCCTCGAACCCGCTCCCACGCAGCGATCTCCTGAGCTCGGCGCGCTCGGCGTCGACGCCATAGAAGCAGAGCGGCAGCCGCTCTCTGCGCGCCTCCTCCTTGAGCGCGTCGAGCACCGCGCTGTGCACCTCCTGCACCGCCGCCGGATCGACAGGCGCCACGGCGATGCCCCCACGGTAGCTGAGCGGGCTCGCGGCGAGCACCCACCCATCGATCCCCGAGCGGGCCGCCCGCGCGAACGCCCGGTAGGCGTTGACCGCCCGGACGACCCACTGGCTCCAGCGCGCGCTCTCGGGGTTCATCCTGACGAGCTCGTCCTGCCAGGAGACGAAGAAGAACTTCTCCAGCGAATAATGATAGTAGATCGAGCGACTGCGCGTGACGAGGAACGGGCAAACGGCGATGAGGCGGGTCCCCTCGCGCACCAGCACATAACGCAGGGACAGCTCCCCCCGGACGAGCGGCGCCAGATCCAGCGCGTCGAGCATCCGCAGCCAACGGCGATCGAGGAACACGTCGGCGTCCGCCGTGACGTTGTCGAGCTCCGCGTCGTCCACGGAGTCGAGGGATGTGCAGATGGTCGTCGTCAATCTCACCGATGGCGTTCCTTTCGTTGCACCCGAGCGCCGCGAAGAGGCGCGCCGGCCCCGCGCGGGGCCGGCATGGGGCCGGTCCATGCCCGGCGCCGGCCCGCTCAGGGCGCCTCGCGCCGGGCCCGCTCGATGAGCGCGCGGAGCTTCCGGGCGACAGGCTCGACGCCGGGCGCCTGCAGGATCGAATAGTGGTCGCCCCGCACGCGCTCGACCTCGACGCCCGAGGGCGCCAGCCGCCGCCAGGTTTTCACCGCATCAGGCGACGAAGCCCGCCCGTCGATGGCCTGGAAGACCGTGATAGTCCCGCCGTACGGTCCGGGCTCATAACCATAGAGCGCCTTCATGTTGCTCATGAAGACACGGCGCAGCGCCGGCAGCGCCTCCTCGGGGGGCGGGCTGCCGCCGGCGATCCGGGCCAGATCGTGGTCGAACAGGGCGTGAAGGAGGTGATCCGTGTCCGCAGGCGGCGCCCCGGGCCGGACGCCCTCGACCTGCGCGTCGATGAGCGCGAGCACCTCCACGCGCTGCTCGCTGCGCTCGAGCTGCCGCGCCATCTCGAACGCGACGACGCCTCCCATCGACCAGCCGCCGAGCAGGTAAGGCCCCGACGGCTGCACCGACCGCACCGCGCTCACGTAGAGCGCCGCCATCTCCTCCACGCTGGCCGGCGCCGCCTGGGCCCCGTCCAGCCCCGGGGACTGCAGCCCGTAGAACGGCTGCTCCGCGCCGAGCTGCCGCGCGAGCTCGCGGTAGCACAGGACGTTACCCCCCACGGGGTGGACGCAGAAGAACGGCCGCCGCTCGGCGCCGGGCGTGATCGTCACGAGCGGCGAGCTCGGATCGAGGCGCCGCTCATCGCGGAGGAGCGCGGCGAGGCGCTCCACCGTCCCCCCCTGGAACAGCGCCGCGAGCGGCAGCCGCTGGCCGATGCGCGCCTGGATCTCCGCCATGAGCCGCACGGCCAGGAGCGAGTGGCCGCCGAGATCGAAGAAGTCGTCCCGGACGCCCACGCGCTCCGCGCCCAGCACCGCGGCCCAGATCGCCGCGAGATCTCGCTCCAGCGCGTCCCTCGGCGCGACGAAGCTCTCCGCCGCGCCGCTCCGATCGGGCGGCGGGAGCGCCTTGCGATCGACCTTGCCGTTCGCGTTGAGCGGCAGCGCGTCGAGCAGCATGACGAACGCGGGCACCATGTACTCGGGCAGGAGCTCCCTTGCGTGCTCCTTCAGCAGGGCGGCGGAGCTCGGCGAGCCCGCGGCCGGCACCACGTACGCCACGAGCTGCTTGTCCCCTGGCCGGTCCTCCCTGGCCACGACGACCGCCTCGGCCACGCCGGGATGCCGCTTGAGCGCCGACTCGATCTCGGCAAGCTCGATCCTGAAACCCCTCACCTTGACCTGGTGGTCCAGCCGGCCGAGGAACTGGAGCTCACCGCTCGGCAGGTACCGCGCGAGGTCGCCGGTCTTGTACATGCGGGCCCCGGGCAGGGGGGAGAACGGATCGGGCAGGAACACGTCGGCCGTACGCCGGGGATCCCGCAGGTAGCCGCGCCCCACGCCGACACCGCCAACGAACAGCTCGCCAGGAACCCCGATCGGCGCGGGCTGACCCCGCCGATCGAGGAGGTAGAGGCGCATGTTCGCGACCGAGCGCCCGATGGGGACGTGCGCCGCGGTGGGCACCTCCCGCACGCGGTGATGCGTCACGTCGTCGGAGCACTCGGTGGGACCGTACGCGTTGAGGAGCGGGACCCCGGGATAGGCGTCGATCCACTGCGCGCACAGCTCCGGCGGCAGCGCCTCTCCGGTGGCCACCATCCATCGGAGCCCCGCCAGCAGCGGCGCGCGCTCCATCGACCGCGCCTCCGCCAGCACCGCGCGAAGCATGGAAGGGACCAGCTCCACGATCGAGATGCCATGCTCCTCGATCGCGGCGAGCAGCCGGGCGGGATCCCGGACGACCTCCTCTCCCAGGATGTGAACGCGACCACCGAGGAGGAGCGCGACGAGGAACTGCCAGACCGAGATGTCGAAGCACTGAGAGGCGGTCTCCGCGACGCAGTCCTCCGCGGTGAGCTCGAGATCTTGCACCTTCGCGAAGAGGTGGTTGAGCATGCCGCGGTGCTCGACCATCGCCCCCTTGGGAGCTCCCGTCGAGCCCGACGTGTAGATGACATAGGCGAGGTTCGACGGGCGAGCGTGGGGCAGCGGAGCTCGCGCTATCTCGGCGCCCGGCGTGAGCGCCTCCTCGAGGTGAATGACCTGCGGCGCGGCCGCCATCCCCTCTAGGGCGCGCCGCAGCGCGGCCTCGAGCGGCCCTGAGACGAGCACGCGCCGCGCGCCGCTGCTCTCCAGCACCTGAGCGATCCTGTGAGGCGGGTGGAACGGATCGAGCGGCAGGTAGGCGCTCCCGGCCTTCCACACGCCGAGCATCCCGCCGAGGAAGTCGAGGCCGCGCTCCGCGAGCAGCGCGATCACCTCGTCCGGCCCCGCGCCGTGACGCACGAGCGCGCGGGCGAGGGCGTCCGCGCGCTCGTCGAGGGCCCGGTAGCTCAACGAGGCGCCGCCCTCGCCCACCGCGGCGATCGCGCCCGGCGTCCGCTCCACCTGGGCCTCGAAGAGCGTCGTGAAGCACTCCTCCTCGGGGAACGGCATCTCGGTGCGGGTCCAGTCGTCGAGGAGGGTCCGCCGCTCGTCGGCGGGCAGGAGCGGCAGCGACGAGATCGGGCGGGTCGGGTCGCGCACGATCCCCTCGAGCAGCTGCTCGAGGTGCGCCGCCATCCGGGCGATCGTGGGCGGATCGAAGAGATCGGCGTTGTACTCGATGTGCCCCCCGAGCTGCTGATCCGCCTCCGTCAGCGCCAGGGTCAGGTCGAACATCGCTGTTCCGGTGAAGACCTCCTCGGTCTCCAGCGCCTCGGCCCGCGAGGCGCCGGTGGGATCCTGCAGGATGAACATGACCTGGAAGAGGGGGGCGTGGGCGCGGCTCCGCGCCGGGTTCAGCTCCTCCACCAGCTTGTCGAACGGCAGATCTTGATGCGCGTACGCCTCCAGCGCTGTCCGGTGCACCCGCTTGAGCAGATCGAGGAAGCTCGGATCGCCGGAGAGGTCCACGCGCAACGCGACGGTGTTGAGGAAGAAGCCGATGAGCCCGTCGAGCTCCTGCCTGCTCCGCCCGGCCACGGGGGAGCCCACGACGATGTCCTGCTGCCCCGAATAGCGGTGGAGCAGCACCTGGAAGGCCGCAAGGAGCGTCATGAACAGCGTCACCGCCTCGCGCCGGCTGAGCGCCTTGAGCGCCTCGGTCATCGCCGTGGAGACGCGGATCGCGTGCCGCCCGCCGCGGTAGCTCAGCACCGGCGGCCGCGGGCGGTCGGACGGCAGCTCGAGCACGGCGGGGACGCCGGCGAGCGCCTTTTTCCAGTAGGAGAGCTGCGCCGCGAGCGACTCCTCGCTCAGCCACTGCCGCTGGCTCACGGCGAAGTCGGCGTACTGGATCGGCAGCTCGGGCAGGGGAGAGGGCCGGCCGCTGGAGAACGCCTGGTAGAGCGCCGTGATCTCGCGGGCGAGCACCCCGAGCGACCAGCCGTCCGTGATGATGTGGTGGAGCGCCACGACCAGCACGTCCTCGGCGTCGCGGAGGCGCAGCAGCTCGACGCGCAGGAGCGGCCCCTCGTCGAGATCGAACGGCTCGAGCGCCAGCCGGAGGTGCCGCTCGCGGGCCGCGTCCATCCGCGCGTCCGGCCGCAAGCCCCGCAGATCGGTGACCGGCACCGGGACCTTCGCCGGCGGGGCGATGCGCTGGATCGGCCGCCCGTCGACGCTCGGGAAGCTCGTTCGCAGGATCTCGTGCCTCCTCGACAGCTCCGTCACGCTCCGCTCGAGGGCGGCCGGGTCGATGGCCGACGAGAACCGCACGCTCCACGCCACGTTCTGCGCGACGCTCTCGGGGCTCAGCTGGTGCAGGAACCACATGCGCTCCTGCGCGAGCGAGAGGGGCAGCGGCCCCGCTCGCTCGACGCGCCGGAGCGGCAGGAGCTCGGCGGCGCCGGCGCTCGCCTCGATGTGCCGGGCGATCGCCGCCACGGTGGGCGACTGGAAGATGAGCCCGAGCGGCAGATCGACGCCGAAGGCGCTCCTCAGCCGGGCCACCACCTGGGTCGCGAGGAGCGAGTGCCCGCCGAGCGCGAAGAAGTCGTCCTCGACGCCCACCCCGGGTACGCCGAGCGCCTCGGCCCAGATCTGCGCGACGCGGCCCTCGACCTCGGTGCGCGGCGCGACGAAGGTCGAGCTGGCCATCGCGTGCTCCCCCGAGGGCCGCGGGAGCGCCTTGCGATCGATCTTGCCGTTCGCCGTGAGCGGGAGCGAGCTCAGCGCCACGACGACCGACGGGACCATGTAGTCCGGCAGCCGATCGCGCACGAAGCGCTTGATCTCCGCCTCGTCCACGGACCGCTCCGGCGCGGGTACGACGTAGGCCACGAGCCGCCGGTCCCCAGGGGTGTCCTCGCGGACCGAGACCACCGCGAGCGCGACCGCCTCGTGCTGCGCGAGCATCGCCTCGATCTCGCCGAGCTCGATGCGGAAGCCCCGCAGCTTGACCTGGTGGTCCGTGCGGCCGAGGAACTCGACGGTGCCGTCCGGCAGCCATCGCACCCGGTCCCCCGTCCGGTACATGCGCGCCCCCGCGTCGCCGGAGAAAGGATCTGGCAGGAACCGCTCCGCGGTCAGCGCCGGGCGTGACAGGTAACCTCGCGTGACGCCCTCGCCGCCGATGTACAGCTCCCCCTGCACGCCGACAGGCACCAGCTGGAGGTGGCGATCGCAGACGTAAAGCGCTGTGTTGTCGATGGGCCGCCCGATGGACGCCCACCCCGTCCCGGCCGCCCGCTCGACGAGGTGCGTGGAGGACCAGATCGTCGTCTCCGTGGGGCCGTACATGTTGAGCAGCGCGCCAGGGAACGTCTTGCGGATCTCCTCGACGAGATCGAAAGGCAGCGGCTCACCGCCGAGGAGCAGCGCGCGCAGGCTGGACAGGGCAGCTGCCGCCGAGGGCTCCAGCATCATGCCGCGCAGCAGCGACGGCGTGCACTGGAGGTAATCCACCTGATAACGCTCGATCTGCCGCGGCGCCGAGGTGTCCTCCAGGCTCCGCCGGTCCTCTCGCTCGCTCAGGCGCTTCAGCTCGTCGAGGTACGGCAGGCTCGCGAGCACGGCGTCGGGTTCGACGCCGAAGTCGATGAGGCAGCCGATCTCGTCGACCCCGATCTCCTTGAGCTGGGCGACCCGCTCCAGGCAGTCGCTCGGCGTCCCGAACAGGCCGCTCGTCTCGACGTACCTCTCGAAGGCGTGGGAGACGAGCATGTCGAGGTCCTCCTCGCGGACAGCGCTGTCCAGATCGATGCCCAGGCTGCGGCCGAGCCCCCTCATCAGATCGGCCGAGCTGCGCAGGTAGCTGCGGAACGGCGCGCTGATCCGGGCGCGCACCAGATCGGCGTCCCGCTCGACGAAGGTGTGGAGCATGAGCGTGACGTGCCCCTCGCCCTCGTGCCCCGCGCGGCGGCGCGCCTCGCGGTAGATCGCGATCCGCTCCGCGAGATCATCGATGCTCTGGCCGAGCAGGTGCGTGAGGATGTTCATCCCGCCCCGGCCCGCGGCCTCGAAGGTCTCCGGGTTGCCCGCCGCCGTCAGCCAGACGGGCAGCTCGCGCTGCACCGGCTGCGGCCGGATCTGGATCTCCGTCGGTGTCCCCGCGCCGTCCGGGAACGTCAGCCGCTCGCCGCGCCAGAGCCTGCGGACAGCGTCGATGCCTTCCAGCATGATCCGCTTCCGGTCCGCGTACCGCTCCGGGGCCAGGACGAAGTCGCGCGCGTGCCAGCCTGACGCGAAGGAGACGCCGACGCGGCCGCGCGAGATGTTGTCGAGGAGCGCCCACTCCTCCGCGATCCTGACCGGGTGGTGCAGCGGGAGGACGACGCTGCCGGCGCGGATCGCGACCCGCTCCGTCATGGCCGCTATCGCCGCGCCGACGACCGATGGATTGGGGTACAGACCGCCGAACGCGTGGAAGTGGCGCTCGGGCGTCCACACGGCCATGAAGCCGTGGCGGTCCGCGAACTTGGCTCCTTCCCAGAGGAGCCGATACCGGTCGCCGCCGCCCTGGTCGGCGTCATCGGCGAAGTAGAAGAGGCTGAAGCCGAGCGGCCGGCGCGCGCCGGGGCGGCCCTTCACCTGCCGCCGCGGCGCCCGGTGCCGCTGCTCGCCCTGGAGGACCACCGTCAGGCCGCGTGTGAGCGTCCACAGGAGCTCCAGCACGGAGATATCGAAGGAGATGCTCGTGACCGCGAGCCAGCGCGCCCCCGGAGCGACGGGAGCGACTGGCCCGAGCGCTCGATCCATCGCGCTGAAGAAGTTCGCGACGCTCCGGTGGGGCACGACGACGCCCTTGGGCTTCCCCGTCGAGCCCGACGTGTAGATGACGTACGCGGCGTTGCCCGGGCGTGCGCCGGCCGCGGGCGGCGCGCCCGCCTCCGGCCGGCCCTGGCCCCTGCCGAGCATCACCGCGCGCGCCTTCGAGCCCGCGAGCCGCGTCGTGAGGTGCTCTTCGGTCACGACCACCGGCGCGCCGGCGTCGTCGAGCATGTAGCCGATGCGGTCCGAGGGGTACGAGGGATCGAGCGGCAGGTACGCGCCGCCCGCCTTCAGGACGCCGAGCAGCCCCACGAGCATGTCGATCGACCGCTCCGCGCAGAGGCCCACGATCACCTCGGGCCCGACGCCGAGCGATCGCAGCTCGCCCGCGAGCGCGCCCGCCCGCGCGTCGAGCTCGCGGTACGTGATCTCTTCGCCCTCGAAGACGCACGCGGTCGCGTCCGGTGTCCGGCGGACCTGGGCGCTGAATTGCTCATGAATGCACGCGTCGGTCCACGCCGCGCGCGTCGCGTTCCAGCCCGACGTGACGAGCCGCAGCTCGTCCTCGTCCATCACGGTGGCCTCGGACAGGCGGCGATCGGGGCTCGACGCCGCCGACAGCAGCAGCGCGCCGAGGCGCGAGGCCATCCGGGCGATCGACGCGCCGTCGAAGAGATCGGCGCTGTACTCGAAGTACCCCTCGAACCCGTCCTCGCCGCTCCTCAGGGAGAGGGTGAGGTCCACCATCGAGGTGCCCGGATCGATCTCGGCCGGGCGCGCCTCGAGCCCCGGCAGCGCCGGGAGATCGACCTCCCGGTCCGGGAGCAAGATCAACATCGCCTGGAACAGCGGCGAGAAGCTCTGGCTGCGCGCCGGCCGCAGGTGCTCGACGACCCGCTCGAAGGGCACGTCCTGGTCCGCGTAGGCCTCGACCGCGACGTCGCGCACCTGCGAGAGCAGCTCCCGGAAGGTCCGGGCGCGGGACAGATCGACCCGCAGGACGACGGTGTTCGTGAACATGCCGAACAGCCCGCTCAGCTCCGGCGGGCGGCCGGCGACGGCGGAGCCGACGCACACGTCGTCCTGGCCCGAGCAGCGCCCCAGCAAGAGCGCGAAGCCGGCGAGCAGCGCCATGTACGGGGTGACGCCCTCCTGCCGGCAGATCGCCTCCAGGGCCTCGCGGAGAGCGCGGGGGAAGCGCACCGGCAACCTCGCGCCCCGGTAGGTCTGCGCCGCGGGTCGAGGGCGGTCCGTCGGCAGCTCGAGCAGCTCTGGCGCGCCGGCCAGCCTCGCGCCCCAGCGCGTGAGCTGATCCGCGGCGACGCCGCCGTCGAGGCGCTCGTGCTTCCAGAGGACGTAGTCGGCGTACCCCAGCGGCAGATCCGCGAGCCCGGGCGGAAGCCCTCGCGAGAAGGCCCCGTAAAGCGCCGACAGCTCCCGGGCGAGGACCCCGAAGGACCAGCCGTCCGCCACGAGGTGGTGGGCCACGACGAGGAGCACGTGCCGCCGCGGCTCGATGCGCAGGAGCGTGGCGCGCGCGAGCGGGCCGCGCGCGAGCTGGAACGGGCGCCGCGCCTCCTCGCGCGACCGCCGCTGCGCCTCGACCTCCCGGGCGGACAGCGGCAGGCCCGTCAGGTCCACGATCTCGAGCGGCAGCGCCCCCTCCGCCGCGATCACCTGGACCGGCTTCCCGTCTCGCTCCTCGATGCTCGCGCGCAGCGGCTCGTGGCGGCGCGCGATCGCGTCGAGCGCGCGCTGCAGCGCCGCCACGTCGAGCTCGCCGGAGAGATCCACGGCGACAGGGAGGTTGTAGACGGGGTTGTCGGGATCGAGCTGCGCCAGGAACCACAGGCGCTGCTGCACGGGCGCGAGCGGCAGCGGGCCCGGCGCTCTCCGGGCCGTCAGCGCGGGCGTCAGCCCTCCCGCCGGCCGCGCCGCCGCCGCGCGCTGCGCGGCCACGTGCCGCGCGAGCGCGTCCGGGCTCGGACCCCGCAGGAGCACCTCGAGCGGCACCGGCGCGCCGAGCTCCTGCTCGAGGCTCGAGGACAGCTCGACAGCGCGCAGCGAATCCAGGCCGTAGCGGGTGATCGGCGCCTCCGGATCGAGCCCGCCCGCGGGCCCGCCGAGCGCCCTCGCGAGGTAACCGCAGAGCCACGAGCGCAGCTCCTCCACGGTCGCCGCGTCGCTCCGGGGCGCCGCGCGCGGCGGCGCCGGCTGGATCGCGGGCGCCGCGGCCGCACCCGCGTCCGCGTCCAGGCGCGCGCCGCTCCTCACCTCGTCGGCGCGCCAGAGCAGCTCGGTCTGGAGCTCTCCACCGAGGAACGCCGCGCGGCACGCGTGTCGCTGGATCTTGCCGCTGGAGGTCTTGGGAATGCTGCCCGGCGGGAGGAGCGCCACCGCATGCGGCTGCAGGTCGTGCTCCATGGCCAGCCGCTCCCGGATCGCCCCGATCGCCGCCTCGCAGGCCGAGAGGCGCGCGCGCAGGTCTCGCTCCTTCCGGACGTCGATCTCCAGCACGACGGCGAGCCGCTCCTCGCCGTCGACCTCCACCGCGAACGCCGCCGAGCACCCCGACCGGATCGCCGGGTGGCTCTGCTCGACGGTGAGCTCGATGTCCTGCGGGTAGTGGTTGCGGCCGCGGAGGATGATCAGGTCCTTGCGCCGCCCTGTGACGAAGAGCTCTCCGTCCCTCAGGAAGCCCAGGTCGCCCGTGCGGAGGAACTCGCCCGGCTCGCCGGTCGCGAGCCGCGCGCGGAAGGTGCCCTTCGTCTCATCGGCGCGACCCCAGTAGCCCTGGGCCACGCTGGGACCACGGAGCCAGATCTCGCCCACGTGCCCAGCGGGGCAGGCGGTGAGCGCCTCGGGGTGCACGACGACGAGCTCCTGGTCCGGCAGCGAGCGGCCGCAGCCGACGAGCAGCCGCGCCCCCGCCTCACCGGCGGCCGCCTCCTCGGCGCGCCCCTGCTCCAGCGCCGCCGCGCTCGAGGCGCCCACGAGGGGGCCGCTGCCCGCTTTCCCGCCGGAGACGATGAGCGTCCCCTCCGCGAGCCCGTAGCAGGGATAGAAGGCCGCCTTCCTGAACCCGCACGGCCCGAAGGCCGCCGCGAACCGATCGAGGGTCTCCGGCCGCACCGGCTCCGCGCCGCAGAAGGCGACCTCCCACGAGCGCAGATCGAGCGAGCGCCGATCCTCGGGCGAGCTCTTGCGAACGCACAGCTCGAAGGCGAAGTTCGGGCCGCCGCTGATGGTGGCTCCTTCCTCCGAGATGGCCTGCAGCCACCGCAAGGGATGCCGCAGGAACGTCAGCGGGGACATCAGCGCCACGTTGAACCCGTGATACAGCGGCTCGAGGATGCCGCCGATGAGCCCCATATCGTGGTAGGGCGGCAGCCATATCACCCCTGTGCTGCCCCGGTGCGCGCCGAAGCACCGTGAGATGCTCTCCAGGTTGTGCAGCAGGTTGCGGTGGCTCAGCATCACCCCCTTCGGGGTGCCCGTGGATCCCGACGTGTACTGGAGGAAAGCCAGCGACGCCGGGCCGAGCGCCGGCGGCCGAAAGGCGCCCTGGCCCTCCGCCGGCAGCTCGTCGGTCGCGACCCAGCGCGCCGCGCCGAGCTCCGGCGCGCGCTCGAACAGGTGCACGGCCATCGACGTGATCGCGCCCGTGGAGAGCACCAGCCCGGCCCGCGCGTCCTTCAGGATGGCGCTCAGCCGCGGCAGCGTCCGCTCGATGCGCGCCGGATCCGGCGGGTACGCCGGCACGGCGACGAGCCCCGCATAGACGCAGCCGAAGAAGGCGACGATGTACTCGAGCCCAGGCTCGTAGAGCAGGATCGCCCGCTCTCCGGGCTCCGCGACCTGGCGGAGCGCGGAGGCGACCTGGCGGGCGCGGCGGGCGAGGTCGGCGTAGCTCATGCGAGCCACGATCTTCCCGCTGTCGTCGCGGAAGCTGTATCCGCACGTCTCGGCGCTCCGCGCCTCGAGCAGATCGATCAGTGTGGCGTACCGCGGTTGCTGTTCGAGCGTCGTCATCTACAAGCTACCTCTGTTACAGACGGCATGGTCACGCAGGCGACATCGAGCTTCCTGATCGCCGCCGCCACCGGACGGACGCGCCACGAGAGGCGCGCGGTTCGCGCACGGTTCACTTGCCTCAGCGCGCCATCTCGAAGAAAAAATCGTCGACCACGACGCGCTGGCCTCGCGCGCTCGCGACGTCGTAGACCCATCGGCCGACCGCGAGGTCGAGCACCCCGAGCCCGAAGGGCGAGAAGATCGCCGGCTTGTCGCGGCCGCTCCGGCGCTCGCCGCGCATGAGCTGGGCGAGGGTCCCGGTCACGAAGCTCCGGCCGCCGCTCAGCCTCTCCGCGAGGTGCGGCGACGTGTTCGCCTTCATCACGTGCTCGACGTCATCCACGATGTTGTAGGACCCGAGCAGGATCTCCGGCGCGAGATCCCGGAGAGAGATGTTGAGCACCAGCGGGTTGTGCGCGAACAGCGCCGGATCCAGGATGTAGGGCTCGCCCGCGACCGTGGCGAGGACGATGAGATCGCTGCCCGTGATCGCGGCCTCGGCGCTTGAAACGCAGTCGATCGCGCCGTGGCGACCCGGCTTGCACACCTGGGTCGCGAACCGCTGCGACTCCGCCTTGTCCAGATCGTGCAGCAGCACCGACCCGATCTCCCAGCCGAGCGCGAGGAGGAAGGTATAGATGTACCTCGCGATGAGCCCGTTGCCGATGATGCTCAGCCTGCTCACCGCGCGCTTGCCGCCGTTCATCCACTCGGCCGCCAGCGCCGCCGAGCCGGCCGTGCGGGCGGCGGAGATGATCGAGCTCTCGAGGCAGGCGAAGGGGTAGCCCGTCTCGTAGCTGTTCAGGAGGAGCGCGGCCGAGGCCCGCGGGATCCCCCGGCGAATGTTGTCGGGGTAGCTCGCGATCCACTTGATGCCCGAGACGCCGACGTCTCCCCCGAGGAACGCGGGCAGCGCGATGATGCGATTCTTCGGCTGCTCCGGGAACCGCAGGAAATAGCTGTCCGGGTTCACTGTCTGCCCGTCCTCGTGCATCAGGTAGGCGCTCTTGACGCGCTCCACGCAGGCGGGGATGTCGGCATGGATGATCTCGTGGATCACCTTGCCCGTAATGATCGAGAAATCCATTCTGATGCGATCTCCGTTGTCTCACGCTGGCCCCGAGCCTGGCGTCGCTCCTCCGAGGCAGCGCGATCGCCGGTCAGAGACATGGGTTGAAAGCTGGTGGTCGGCCGCCCGGGCTCCGCTCTGCCTCGCTCGTCACGAGGCGCGCCAGGAGATCCCCTTGGACCAGGTCCTCCGGGATGCGTTCCCTAGGCGCCGAGCCTGGACGCCCAGGCGTCATTGAAGATGGTGTCCGCGTACGAGATGCCGCGGTCAGCGCAGACGAACAGCACCGATGGGGGGCTCGTGGAGCGCATCCTCGGGAGGAGCTTCTTCACCGCGGCGTAGCACGAGCCGGACGAGCCCCCGACGAGCAGTCCATGCCGCGTGAGGAGCTCGCGGCAGGCGCGCACGGTCTCGACCTCCGAGACGAGGACGACGTCGTCGATCTTCGCCTCGTCGACCAGCTTGGATCGGACGCTGGCGCCGATGCCGGCGATGTGGCGCGGCCCTGGAGCGCCCCCGAAGATGACCGAGCCCTGCGCGTCGACGGCGATGATGCGTGCGTTCGGGAACGCCTCCTTCACCCGCCGGGAAATGCCGGCGATCGTCGCTCCTGTGCTCACGCCCACGAAGACGTAGTGAAGCTCGGAGAAGGCCCGGCAGATCTCCTCGCCCGTGAAGCGGTAGTGGGCCCCGACAGCGTCCATGTTGCCGTACTGGTTGGTCCAGTACGAATCGGGGATGCTCTCCCGCAGCTCCCGGAGCTTCTGGAGCCGCGCCTTCAAGAAGCCGCCCATGTCGTCCGGCTCGGTCACCTTGACGACGTTCGGGCAGAGCCTTCGCAAGAGGGACTCGTAGGCCTCCGTGGTGTTCGGATCGATCACCGGGATGAACTCGAGGCCGAGCTGGCGCGCGTAGAACGCGAGCGCGACGGCGAAGTTCCCCGAGGAGGACTCGATGAGGACGGTCTTGTCGTGGATCTCACCCCGCTTGATCGCCTGGTGGAGGATCCAGAGCGCGGGACGATCCTTCAAGCTCCCTACCGCGTTGTGCCCCTCGAGCTTGGCGAAGAGCTTGACCCCATCGCACTCGAGGGGGAGCACGGTCGTTTCTCGAAGGGTCCCCAGGAGCGAGGTGACCTTCGTCAAGAGTTTTTCAGCCATGGGAGACCACTCTCGTGAGCTAACGTGAAGTCCATTCCACGGGGCGACCTGAGCGAGCTCCGTTCCGCTGGCTGAACGGGCGGCGAATGACTGTATTTGACGGTGATTGACGGAGACTGACGGAGACTGACGGTGACCGATGAAAACTGATCGCGACCGACGACGAGGGACGGCTTCGAATTACAGGCCCGTCGCCCCACCAGCGAGGAGGCGCTCGATACAGCTCTGGACCGAGAGCGCTTCACGCAAGCTGGCGAGGGTGTGCGAGCCGCCCTGCATCATCGCCGCGAGATGGTCGAGCAGCGCTGTCCGGTTGCGCGCGAGGGCCTGCTCCGGCGTCGCGGGGCAGAGATCGACCCAGCTCGCGCCGTCCTGGATCTCGGCGCTATACCAGTGGTGGGTGCGACCCGCCCCACGCTCGCCGATCAGGGTGAAGGCGTTGAAGTCGTCCTCTTCTCCGCCCACGCAGGCGCTCACCTCGAGGGGAATGGCCCCCGCGGTCAGCCGGGCCTGAATCGCTGTCTCCGACCCGATGCCGTCCGCCGGGAAATCGACGCGCGAGCGCTCGACGCGCAGCGTCCCGAGCAGGCGCTGCGCCAGGAACACGAAATGCGACAGCACCTCGCGGACAAAACCGCCCTCCTGCCGGCCGACGAGCCAGCCGCCGGCGGGCTGCCACGGTCGAGGCCACGCGCGGAACGAGGCGTCGATGCGCGCCTGCCGCACCTCGCCGATGCGCCCGGCGCGCAGCGCGTCCCCGAGCGCCTGCACCGGCGGCGAGACGGCGAAGCCGAAGTTGACGGCGGCGCGCACGCCGGCCCGCTCGAGCCGATCCACGGTCGCCGCCGCAGCTTCGACGTCGACCGCGAGCGGCTTCTCGCACAGGATGGCCTTGCCCGCCCCTGCGGCGAGGCGCAGGTGCTCGAGGTGGGTCGCCGGCGGCGAGGCGATGTAGATAAGTTCAACCGGAGCAGCGACCACCTCCTCGGCGGTCCTCCGCCGGCAAGCCCGGTCGAACGCCTCGATGCGCTGAGTCGCCTCGGCGGATGGGTCCCACGCAGCGACGACCTGGAAATCAGGGCGCTGCGCGAGGAGGCGAGCGATCCGCTCGCCGATCGTGCCGAAGCCGATGATTCCAACGCCGATCTTGCGCATACTCAGCCGTCCATCCTGAATTTCGACGGACGCCGGTGGGGTATACTACGGAGCAACCTCACAAAGCAAGCGTGACCCACGCGTCTTCGATCCTGGCCTCCCGTCATGCCGCACGATGAATGTCATGTGAACGTCATGCGGGGTGCGCCGCGCATCCGCATCGTCCGGTTCGGGTGGAACGACGCGCTGCCAGAATGCCTGGCTGGCACCGGCGATGATCGGGAATGCAACAGGAAGTCGAACGCTCCAGAGGTCAGGAACCACGCAGACGAGCGCGCGGCGGGGACCTCCCTCCTGCGTACATTGAAATTTACGTTCTCTGCTCGTGTCGGCGCGCCTGTTCGCAGATGCCTTTGATGTGCGAGCGCGCGCTTCGCAGCAAAGCTTCTCTCGAGTCGAACGTGCGAAACTCGCAGCAGGGCAACCTGAACGGCGCTTTGCAGGCTCTTCGCGGCGCGCCGCTCCGACGACGGCTGAGCCCGGTGTGCCTTCGATAACGGCTGAGCCCGTCACCCCTCCTCCGCAGCTGCGCCTGACCCCGGCGTGATCCATCGCGCCAGCCTCATCGCTGCTGCGTTCCCCGTAGGCGCATCAGGCCATTCCTTCGTGCCGCACGCCGAAACGACAGGAGCCGCGCGAGCTGCGCAGATCCGCGGATGCTCATCGCTTCGTTCGCAGTAGATTCTGCCGCCGGAGGCAACCGAGGGATGACCGGAACGTCGGACGAACAGCAGACGGGCGGCCATGCGGACGGCGCTGGCCTGCAGGTGATGGCAGCGCGGCTCGCCGGCGCGGCGTGCGAGGGCGTGGCGCCGCGGCTGCCGCGCGCCACCTACCGCGTGCAGCTCAACAAGGACTTTACCTTCGAGCAGGCGCGGCGCGTCGTCGCCTACCTCGACGCCCTCGGCGTCAGCGATCTCTACTCGTCGCCGTTCTTCAAGGCGCGGCCAGAGAGCATGCACGGCTACGACCTCGTCGACCACAACGCGCTCAACCCCGAGATCGGCGAGCGCGCCGACCTCGACCGGCTCACCGGCGAGCTCGCGTCGCGCGGCATGGGCCTCCTGCTCGACTTCGTGCCCAACCACATGGGCATCGGCACCTCCGACAACGCCTGGTGGAACGACGTCCTCCAGAACGGCCCGAGCTCGCTCTACGCGCCGTTCTTCGACATCGACTGGGCGCCGCTCAAGACGGAGCTCAGGCACAAGGTGCTGCTCCCCGTGCTCGGCGACCACTTCGGGCGCGTGCTCGAGCGCGGCGAGCTCAAGATCGAGTTCGACAACGGCGCGTTCGTCCTGCGGTACTTCGATCACGTCTTCCCGGTGAACCCGCGGACGTACAGCATGATCATCGGGCCGCTCGTGTCCGGGCTCGTCGCCGCGCTCGGCGAGGAGCACGACGCGCTCCTCGAGCTGCAGAGCATCCTGACCGGGCTCCGCAACATGCCGCCGCGGACCGAGACGCAGCGGGCCAAGGTGATCGAGCGGCGTCGGGAGAAGGAGATCCTCAGGCGGCGGCTCGCGTCGCTCGTCGCGGACTCGCCCGACATCGCGGCGGCGGTGGCCGAGGGCGTCCTGCGCATCAACGGCAAGGTGGGCGATCCGCGGAGCTTCGACCCGATCGAGGCGCTGCTCGAGGAGCAGGCCTACCGCCTCAGCTTCTGGCGCACCGCCGCCGAGGAGATCAACTACCGCCGGTTCTTCGACATCAACGACCTCGCCGCGATCCGGATGGAGCACCGGCCGGTGTTCGCCGAGGCGCACCGCCTCGTCTTCGAGCTCTGCGAGCGGGGTCAGGTCACGGGGCTGCGCATCGACCACCCCGACGGCCTCTGGGACCCGATCGGCTACTTCGACGAGCTGCAGCAGGGCTACCTGATCGAGCGCTGCCGGCGCCGCTTCCTCGCCGAGGCCTCGGACGAGCCCGAGCAGAGGAGCTTCCTCGACCCGCGCCGCCGCCCCGAAGCCCGCTTCGCCCGGCTGGAGCCGGCCATCCGCGCGGCCCTCTCGGAGCGCGCCGCGCGCGGCTCGGAGCGCGCCGCGCGCGGCTCGCTGAACACGCGGCCGCTCTACGTCGTCGTCGAGAAGATCCTCGCGCGCGGCGAGACGCTGCCCGAGGCCTGGCCCGTCCACGGGACGAGCGGCTACGACTTCACCGGGTCGGTGGGCGACCTCTTCGTCGACGCCTCGAGCGAGGGGCAGATGACCGCGATCTACGAGCGGTTCATCGGCGACCACTTGGCGTTCGAGGCGCTCGTCTACGAGAAGAAGAAGGTGATCCTCCGGACGGCCCTGGCGAGCGAGCTCAACGTGCTCACCCACGCCCTGAACCGGCTCACCGAGCGCGACCGCCGCTTCCGCGACTTCACCCTGGGCTCGCTCAACGAGGCGCTGCGCGAGGTCATCGCGTGCTTCCCGGTGTACCGCACCTACATCAACGATCGGACGCCGGCGATCTCCGATCACGACCGCGTCGCCATCGGCCGCGCCGTCGCCCTCGCGCGCCGGCAGAACCCGACGATGGAGGGCTCCATCTTCACGTTCGTGCGCTCGGTCCTCATGCTCGACGGCACGGATCTCTTCCCTGACGAGGACCGGCACCTCTTCTGCGACTTCGTGATGAAGTTCCAGCAGCTCACCGGGCCGGTGATGGCCAAGGGGCTCGAGGACACGTCGTTCTACATCTACAACCGGCTCGTGTCGCTGAACGAGGTCGGGGGCGAGCCCGAGCGCTACGGATCGAGCGTCCTCGCGTTCCACCGCGGCAACGTGCAGCGGCACAGGGCGTGGCCGTACTCGATGCTCGCGACGTCGACGCACGACACGAAGCGGAGCGAGGACGTGCGGGCGCGCATCAGCGTGCTCTCGGAGCTGCCGTCGGCCTGGGAGGAGGCGCTCCACCGCGCCGCCGCCGCCGCCGCGCCGCTCAAGGCCGAGATCGAGGGCCGCCTCGCGCCGGACAGCAACGAGGAGTACCTCTTCTACCAGACCCTCCTCGGCAGCCTGCCGATCGAGCCGCTGCTCGGCGCTGCCGACGACCCGCGCGCGCCCGAGGGCGACGCGCTCTCGGCGTACGCCGACCGCCTCGTGGACTACATGCGCAAGGCCACGAAGGAGGCGAAGGTCAACACGTCCTGGATCGACGCGCAGCCCGAGTACGACGCCGCCGTCGAGGCGTTCGTCCGCAAGGCGCTCTCGTCCGCAGAGGTCGTGGGCGCGCTCCTGCCGCTCGCGCGCGTGGTCGCGTACCACGGCATGTGGGGCTCGCTCTCGCAGACGCTCCTGAAGCTCACCTCGCCGGGCGTGCCCGACATCTACCAGGGCAACGAGGTGTGGGACTTCAGCCTCGTCGACCCGGACAACCGCCGCCCGGTCGACTACGCCGTGCGCGAGCGGGCGCTCGCGGAGATCCGCGCGCGCTTTCGGTCGAGCGGCGGGGGCCGCGCGCTCGCGCGCGAGCTCTGCGCGCAGGCGCGCGACGGCCGCGTCAAGCTGTTCGTCACGCACGTCGCGCTCGATCTGCGCCGGCGCCACCCGGCGCTCTTCGGGGCCGACGGGGACTACGCGCCGCGCGCCGTGATCGGCGAGCGCGAGGCCCACGTCGTCTCCTTCGCGCGCCGCGCGCCGGACGGGCGCTCGATCGTCGTCGTCGCGCCCCGGTTCAGCGCGCGGCTGCTCGGCGGCGCCTGCTCCCCGCCGATCGGCGCGGCGTGGGCCGGCACCTCGGTCGACGTGGAGCCCGGCCTCTACACGGATCTCTTCACCGGCGCCGAGCTCGAGGCGTCGCCGTCCGCCGCTCCGCCGCGCGACGCGGCCGAGCCGGGCGACGGCGCGTCGCTCCCGCTCGACCGCGTGCTCTCCGATTTCCCCGTCGCCCTGCTCCTGCGGGCGGCGCAGCGAGGCCAGTGACATGAAGGCGATGCGCACGATGGGCGCGTGGCTCGAGGGCGGCGCGGTCCGCTTCCGCGTCTGGGCGCCCGACCACGATCGGATCGAGATCGTCACCTACGGGGCCGACGGCCAGGAGGTCACGGGCGCGCTGCCTGCGGCCCCGACCGGCGGCGGCTATTTCGAGGCGACGGCGCCGGGCCTCGGGGCCGGCGCGCTCTACAAGGTGCGGATCGACGGCGAGGGGCCGTTCCCGGACCCGTACTCCCGCGCGCAGCCGCTCGGGGTCCACGGCCCGTCGGCGGTCGACGATCCCTCGTTCGCGTGGACCGACGCGGGGTGGCGGGGCGTCGCGCTCGAGGATCTCGTCCTCTACGAGGTCCACGTCGGCGCGGCGACCCCGGAGGGCACGTTCGACGCGCTCATCGGGCGGCTCGCCGAGCTCCGGGAGCTCGGCATCACGGCGATCGAGCTCATGCCGGTCGCGAGCTTCCCGGGCGAGCGCGGGTGGGGGTACGACGGGGTCGACCTCTTCGCGCCGCTCGCGGCCTACGGCGGCCCGGCGGGCCTGCGCCGCCTGGTCGACGCGGCCCACGCCGCGGGGATCGGCGTCGTCCTCGACTGCGTCTACAACCACTTCGGCCCCGACGGGAACTACCTCCGCGCCTACGCGGGGCGCTACTTCACCGATCGGCACGAGACGCCCTGGGGCGACGCGGTGAACTACGACGGCGCGGGCGCCGAGCAGGTCCGCGCGCTCGTCCTCGAGAACGTCGAGATGTGGATCCGCGACTTCCACATCGACGGCCTCCGCCTCGACGCGACCCACGCGATCGTCGACGACTCCGATCCCCACATCCTCCGGGAGATCGGCGAGCGCGCGCGGGCGGCCGGCGAGGGGCGGCGCGTCGTCGTGATCGCCGAGGACAGCCACAACGACGCGCGCCTCGTGACGCCCGTCGAGCAGGGCGGGTACGGCCTCGACGCGGTGTGGTCCGACGACTTCCACCACGAGCTGCGCGTCCTGTTCGCCGGGGATCGCGACGGCTACTTCGAGGATCACACGGGCACCGCGGAGGACATCGCGGCGACGATCCGCAAGGGGTGGCTCTACGAGGGGCAGATCTCGAAGCACACGGGCAAGCCGCGGGGCACGCCCGCGGATCCGGTGCCGCCGCCGCGCTTCGTCCACTGCATCCAGAACCACGATCAGATCGGCAACCGCGCCGTCGGCGATCGGCTCGGGGACAAGGTGAGCCCGGCGGCCTTCCGGACGATGTCGGCGCTGCTCCTGCTCACGCCGTACACGCCGCTCCTGTTCATGGGCCAGGAGTGGAACGCGCGGACGCCGTTCCAGTACTTCACCGATCACGAGGCCGAGCTCGGCCGGCTCGTGACCGAGGGCCGCCGGCGCGAGTTCCAGTACTTCGCGGCGTTCGCGGGCGCGGAGGTGCCTGATCCGCAGGATCCGCGGACGTTCCAGCGCTCGAAGCTCGACCACGCCGAGCGGCAGCGGCCCGAGCACGCCGGCGTGCTCGCGTGGTACCGCGAGCTCCTCCGCCTCCGCGCCTCGCACCCCGCGCTGCGCAGCCGCGCGCGCGGCGCCTTCTCGGCCGACGCGCTGACGCCGGACGCGATCTGCATCGAGCGCCGCGGCGGCGGGGCCGCCGTGATCGCGCTCTGCGCGCTCCGGGGCGCGCTCTCGCTGGACCTCGGCCGCCCCGAGGCGCGGGCGCTCGCGTTCAGCGAGGAGCCGCGGTTCGGCGGCGCCGCGCGGCGGCCCCCGATCGAGCGCTGCTGGGTGGAGCTCGAGGGGCCGGCGGTCCTGATCGTCGAGGTGCCCGACGCCTCCGGGGCGCGATGCTGAAGCCCGTCACGTTCACGCCCATCGGCGTGGTGCGCACGCCGTTCTCCGACAAGGTGAGCGCGCCGCGGCAGCCCCACGCGGCGGGCAGCGCGGAGGGGACCATCGAGCTCGTGCCGGGCCTCGGGCTGGAGCACGCGCTCTCGGACATCGAGGGGTGGGACTACCTCTGGGTGGTCTTCTGGTTCCACCTCAACGAGGGATGGCGCCCGAAGGTGCTGCCCCCGCGGAGCGCCGGCAAGCGGCGCGGCGTGCTGTCGACGCGCTCGCCGCACCGCCCGAACCCCATCGGCCTCAGCGCGGTGAGGCTCCTCGCGGTGGACGGGCTCACCCTGCGCGTCGGCGGCGTGGACATGATCGACGGCACGCCGGTGCTCGATCTCAAGCCCTACGTGCCGTACGCGGACGCCCACCCGCACGCGCGCACCGGCTGGCTCACGCCGCTCGCGGAGGAGCCGGGCGGGGGGGCGCCGGTCGACCCCGAGCCCGGCTTCGAGGTCGCGTGGGGCGCGCGCGCCGCCGAGCAGGCCGCGTGGATCGAGGAGGCGCACGGCTTCGCGCTGCGGGAGCGCGTGGACCGCGTGCTCGCGCTCGGCCCGCAGCCGCACCCCTATCGCCGGATCCGCGCCGACGGGGACGCGATGCGCCTCGCCGTGACGTCGTGGCGGGTGCGGTTCAGGGCCGAGGGGCGGCGGATCGACGTGCTGTCGGTGGCGACGGGCTACCGCGAGAAGGAGCTCGTCGGCGGCGAGGGCCCCGATCTCGAGGCGCACCGGCGGTTCGTGGAGCGGTTCGGCCGCGGCTAGCGGCGCGGCTAGCGGCCGGCGATCGACCAGCGCGCCGCCTGCTCGCGCTCGCCAGGTACGCGCAGATCGCCTGGTATTCCTCGGATCTCGCGTGACGATTCACGCTCGCGCCGCTTGCAGCATGCGCTCGAGGCGGACAAATGCTGAGTGTGTTCATCGGGGACATCTGGCCTGGGTTTCGAGCCGGTGCGCTCGACGGAGATGCCTGCTGACGGTGCGGTCGGAGCATTGCTGCGGGTTGGCTGACCAGGCGGTGCG